>DASSMB010000001.1:0-34063 GCA_035689095.1 Rubrobacteraceae bacterium
GCGTACACCCCGCAGTAGATCCAGCAGCCGCAGGAGGTCGAGCCGTCCTTCTTCAGCTGCTCGTACGTGGACAGCGGCGCGCCGTCGACCGTGAAGCCGTTGATCTCCGCGAGCACGGCCTCGGCGCTCGGCTCCTCGATCTGCCCGTGCGTGGGGTAGTCCCAACGCAGCTTCCGGATGCCCTCGTCGCGCGGCTCCTTGGAGCCGGCCAGCTTCTCCTGGATGCGGCGGCCGAGGTGGTAGTAGAACCACAGCTCCGACCGGCAGTCGCCGGGGGGCTCGATCGCCTGGTGGTGCCACTGGAGCAGCCGCTGCGTGTTCGTGAAGGAGCCGTCCTTCTCGGTGTGCGCGGCCGCCGGCATCAGGAACACCTCGGTCGGGATCGCCTCCGTGCGCAGCTCGCCGGTCTCGATCTCCGGCCCGGCCTTCCAGAAGGTCGCCGTCTCGATCTCGACGAGGTCGCGCACGACGAGCCACTTCAGCTTCGCGAACGCGAGCCGGTGCAGCCGGGAGTTGGCGGAGCCGACGGCGGGGTTCTCCCCCGCCACGATGTACCCCTCGACGGTGCCGTCGAGCATGCCGAGCACGGTCCGGTACACGGAGTGGTCCTGGTCGATCCGGGGCAGGTAGCCGTAGCCCCAGTCGTTTTCGGCCGTCGCGGCGGCGCCCCAGTAGGCGCGCATCAGGCTCACGAGGTACTCCTCGATGTTCGCCCAGTAGCTCGTCTCCGAGCGGTTCTTCGCGACGTAGTCCGCGAGGGTGACGTCCTGCGTCACATGCGGCATCGGCAGGTAGCCCGGCAGCAGGTTGTAGAGCGTCGGGATGTCGGTGGAGCCCTGGATCGACGCGTGCCCGCGCAGGGCCATGATGCCGCCCCCCGGTCGACCCATGTTGCCCAGCAGCAGCTGCAGGATCGAGGCGGCGCGGATCTTCTGCACCCCGTAGCTGTGCTGGGTCCAGCCGACGGCGTAGCAGAACGCGGAGGTCCGCTCCCGGCCCGAGTTCTCGCAGAGGGTCTCGGCGACTTCGAGGAACTTCTCTTTGGGACAGCCGCAGATCCTCTCCACCATCTCCGGCGTGTAGCGGCTGTAGTGCTTCTTGAGTAGCTGGAAGACGCAGCGGGGATGCTCCAGCGACTCGTCCATTTCGGTGGGCTCTCCATGCTCTAGCTGGCCGCCCTGCGCGTAGTGGGCCTGCTCTCCGGTCACGCCGCCCTGCTCGCGCTTGCCCGCCGAGCCGCTGACCTCCATCCCGGCGTACTGCCAGGTGTCCACGTCGTAGGAGCCGGACTCCGGGTCCCAGCCGGAGAAGAGACCGTCCAGGTCCTCGGTGTCGGCGAACTGCTCGTTTATGATCACGGGCGCGTTCGTGTAATGAACAACGTAGTCTCTGAAGTACTTCTCGTTCTCCAGGATATGGTTGATGATGCCGCCCAGAAAGGCGATGTCCGTACCGGCCCGTATGGGGACGTGCAGGTTCGACATCGCGCTCGTGCGGGTGAAGCGGGGATCGACGTGCATGATCTTCGCCCCCCGCTCTCTTGCCTCCATCACCCACTGGAACCCCACGGGGTGGTTCTCCGCCATGTTCGAGCCCATGATGAGGATGGAGTCAGCATTCGCGAGGTCCTGCTGGAAGGTCGTAGCGCCTCCCCTGCCGAACGAGGTCCCGAGACTCGGGACCGTGGAGGAGTGTCATATCCGGGCCTGGTTCTCTATCTGCACAGCCCCCATTGCCGTGAAGAACTTCTTTATCAGGTAGTTCTCCTCGTTGTCTAGGGTCGCGCCGCCGAGGTGGGCGAAGCCTAAGGTGCGGTGAAGGTGCCTGCCGTCCTCGTCCTCATCCTGCCAGGTCTCGTCGCGGGTCTTGATGAGACGGTCGGAGATCATGCCCATCGCCGTCTCCAGGTCGAGATCCTCCCACCCGGTTCCGTACGGGCGGCGGTACTTGATCTTGTACTCCCTGGCGGGGCTCTGGACCAGACTGCGGGAGGCGGCGCCCTTCGGGCAGAGCCTGCCGCGGGAGATGGGAGAGTCGGGGTCGCCCTCGATCTGGGTAATCCTTCCGTCCTTGACGAACACCCGCTGGCCGCACCCGACCGCGCAGTAGGGACAGACAGACTTCACCACGCCGTCGGCCCCGGAGGTGAGCGGCGCGAGGGAGGCCGAACGCGCCGATCGCGCGGAGCTGCCGAGTCCGAGGTAGTCCTTGCCTCTGACCTGGCGCAGTACCGGCCAGGCTGCTATCGAGTCCCTTATGCTCAACCGTCCTCCTTCGCCACGAATCCCGTAACGGTCCGGCGGCTATCGTGTCCGAAGCCGCCTCGACACGACCTGGCCGGCGAGACAATTAGTGTCCCCCGTAAATAGCACGCCCGACGCTTTTCGCGGCGACCGCCTACGTAGCTTTCCCGGACAGTCGTCCTCTCAAGCGTCCCTTATGGGAGATCATGCTACGTGGTCCGGAGGATTCTGAAGTAAAGATGATGTAAAGGGAGGGTAAAGCTTCTGCAAGAACACCTTCCGAGCGGGGCTATCTTGACGTAATCGAGCACAGCCGGGAGAACACGTCTCAGGATCTGGCTGCTGCCGATCCCTCAGCGCTCGCTGATGTGCGGCGTTCTATCTCCTTGCGGACGGCGGGGGCGACCTCGGCGCCGAACAACTCGATGGCGCGCATGACCTTCTCATGGGGCATCGCGCCGACACTGATCTGGGCCATGAAGCGCTGGTTTCCGAAGAGCTCGTGCTCGTAGAGGACCTTCTCGACGACTTCCTCCGGGCTGCCGACGAGTAGCGCGCCGCGCGGCGAGCGGCCCATCTCAAACTGCCTGCGGCCCATTGGCCCCCACCCGCGCTCGCGGCCGATGCGGTTCATCATCGCGGCGTAGGCGGGGAAGTACTCGTCTCCCGCCTGCCGGGACGTCTCCGCGACGTAGGTGTGCGAGTTTATGCTGATCGGCAACCGGGAGGGGTCGTGTCCGGACCGCGCCGCGGCCTCGCGGTAGAGACGGGCGAGCGGCGCGAAGTTTTCGGGCTGGCCGCCGATGATCGCGATGGCCAGCGGCAGGCCGAGCGCCGCGGCCCGCACTACCGATTGCGGCGTCCCGCCGACGGCGATCCACACCGGCAAAGGGTCCTGGACCGGGCGCGGGTAGACCCCGGCGTCTTCGAGCGGGGCGCGATGCCTGCCCGACCACGTCACCCGCTCGGACTCGCGCAGCTTCAGCAGCAAGTCCAGCTTCTCGGCGAACAGGTCGTCGTAGTCGCCCAGGTCGTAGCCGAACAAAGGGAACGACTCGATAAACGAGCCGCGTCCGGCCATGATCTCCGCGCGCCCGCCCGAGATGAGGTCGAGCGTGGCGAAGTCCTGGAAGACGCGGACCGGGTCGTCCGAACTGAGCACCGTCACCGCGCTGGTCAGGCGTATATTTCTCGTGCGCGCGGCAGCGGCGGCGAGAGCCACGGCCGGCGACGAGACGGCGTAATCGGGGCGGTGGTGCTCGCCCACGCCGAAGACGTCGAGGCCGGCTTGATCCGCCAGTTCGATCTCCTCGATGAGGTTTCGCAGCCGCTGCTCGGGGGTGATCTCGGGTCCGACATCGGCGAACGTATAGAGGCCGAGTTCCATTGTTTCGGGGGTCCTTTCGGGTCGCGTCCTACGGAAACGGATGTCCGGCGACGGTTCTGAGCATCTGGCCTACGCCATCTACCAGAGGTCGTTGCGACGCATGAGGTCCGTCTTCTCGTTCGGGCTGGGCCCGGTCACGACGAAGGCCCGATCTTTCGACCGGGCCCTCTCTGTATTGTAGTCTTCCGGTACCTGGGCGCTCCCTAGCTGAGAGATAGCGGCCAGTCAGCCGCGCCGTACATGAGCGCCAGGGCCGCGCCCGTCAGCGCGATGTTCTTGAGGAAGTTGACCTGCTCCGCGGCCCGCTGCATCGGGTCGCTGATGGTCCAGAAGTTGTGCATCAGAAACGAGGTCGGGATCAGGAACAGGATCAAGAGCAGCAACCCCAGTACCGGCAGGAAGCCAAGCAGGACCGAAAGCCCGCCGAGCACCAGCATCACCCCGGTCCCCATGACCGCGAGACCCGGAGCGGGCACGTTCTTCGAGCCAGCGTAACCGCTTATCATCCCCACTTTCATGAAGTGGTTGATCCCGGACATAATAAAGAACCCGCCGAACAGTATCCGCCCGATAAGCAACAGTAGCTCCACGATCTCCCTTTCTTTCTAAACGTCTCTTACATTTGTAACTTATATTATATATTGGACCCACCGGACCAGGTGTCCTCGGACAGCCCGGTGGAGCATCTTTAAACCTGGACCCCGGCGAGGAGCGCCGCCTTCTCGGCCACCCTCTTGCCCTGGTAGCGCGCCGCGGCGAGCTCCTGCTCGCTGGGACCGCCCTCGCCGCCGTCGGTGCTGCTGACGCCGTAGGGGTTGCCGCCGGACTCGAAGAGCACCGGGTCGGTGTAGCCGGGCGTGACCAGGATAGCGCCCCAGTGCATGAACACGTTGTACATGCTTAGGAGCGTGGACTCCTGACCGCCGTGCGCGTTCTGCGCGCTGGTAAAACCGCTGACGACCTTGTCCGCGAGCTTGCCCTGGAACCACAGCCCGCCGGTCTGATCCAGGAACTGCTTGAGCTGCGCCGAGACGTTCCCGAACCGGGTCGGCGTGCCGAAGATGTAGGCGTCCGCCCACTCCAGGTCGTCCATCGAAGCCTCCGGCACGTCCTCGGTCATGAGAGCGTGGTCGTACCAGCCCTGGTTGCTCTTTACGGCCTCCTCCGGCGCCAGCTCGTGCACCTTCCGCAGCCGAACCTCCGCGTCGGCCTCCTCCGCGCCCTCCTTTATCGCCTGGGCCAGCTTATATACATTGCCCGTCGCGCTGTAGTAGATCACCGCTACCTTGACCGACATTGCTCTCCTCTCGTTAAAACTTTCACTAAAGTGGACCCACGTCCACTTTCAGCTCTGAGGCTAACGCGGTAGACTGACCGTGTCAAGGGTTCAGGAGCAGATGGTGCAGGAGATCGGCAAGAAATACGGCGAGATGGAGTGGTCACTGGACCAGGCCGGCCGCGCTCTGCCGCCGGGGACGGAGCGTAAGGATGCGGCGCGTAACCGGCGTAAGATCGTCGAGACGGCGCGCCGGTTGTTCTCCGAGCGCGGCGTAACTCAGGTGAGCATGGAGGAGATCTCGCGTGCCGCCGGAGTCGGGAAAGGCACCCTGTACCGCAGGTTCCCCAACAAGGGCCTGCTCTGCCAGGCGTTGATGGACGAGCCGACGAGGGAGTTCCAGGAGGAGACCCTGCGGATTCTCGGCGACGCCCGGCGCGGTCCGCTGGAGAAGCTGGACCTCTTCCTCGACGGGCTCGTCCGCTTCACCGACGAGAACCTGGACCTGCTCTACGGGGGCAACGAGCCGCTGTGCGGCGCGGACCGGCTGGCCCGGTTCGAGCATCCAGCCTTCGACTGGCGCCGCTGGACCGTCCTCGGGCTCCTGCGGGCGGCCGCGCGCGAGGGAGACCTGAACGAGACCCTGGACCTGGAATACCTCGCCGCCGCACTCCTCGCGCCGCTCGACGTGGACTTCTTCTACTTTCAGCGCCGGGTGCGGGAGATGACGACGAAGAGGATCAGCGCAGGGCTACGTTCGCTTGTGCCCACATAGAGAGGCGCAAAGAGAACAGTAAAACTGGACCAGGAAGACCTATAAGAAAGGAACGGAGAGAAAATGGAACTTGGCGGATTGCATCACATGACGGCGGTGACGACGGTGGCCGCGAGGAACGTGGAGTTCTACACGCGGGTGCTCGGCATGAGACTGGTCAAGAAGACCGTCAACCAGGATGACACATCGGCATATCACCTGTTCTACGGCGACGAGCTGGGCCGGGCGGGGACCGAGGTCACGTTCTTCGACTGGCCCCAGTTGAGGGTCGCGCCGAACCACCCCGGCGCGGGCGAAGTCTCGACGACCGAGTTGCGCGTGAGGGGACGCGAGGCACTGGATTACTGGGCGGGGCGCCTGGAGGAGTTTGAAGTAGCTCACCACGGCATCGAGGAGCGCGACGGGCGGCTCGCGATCAGCTTCACCGACCCCGAGGGACAGCGGTTGCGCCTCGCGGACGATAGCGCGGCCGTCGTCGAGGGCGGCAGACAGTGGGAGAAGAGCGACGTCCCGGCGGAGTTCGGGGTGCGCGGGCTCGGGGCTTTCGACCTCACGGTGCGCGAGGCGGCCCCGACCGCCTGGGTGCTGACCGACATCCTGGGCTTCAGGGAGTCGGCCGAGTACGAGGAGGACGGCGCGCGGGTCCGCGCTTTCGAGGTCGGGCCGGGCGGACCGGGAGCGGTGGTGCGGCTCTTCGAGAGGCCGGACGCTCCGTGGGCGCACCTGGGACGCGGCGGGGTGCATCACGTCGCCTTCCGCGCGCCGGACGACGAGCAGCACGAGGCTTGGCGCAAGCGCATCAGGAGCGCCGGCATCGGGGTGACGCCCCAGATCGACCGCTACTACTTCCGCTCCATCTACTTCCGGGAGCCGGGCGGGGTGCTCTTCGAGATCGCCACGGACGGACCCGGCTTCGCCACCGACGAGGACGCCGCCCACCTCGGAGAGCGGCTCTCGCTGCCGCCGTTCCTCGAAGACCGGAGGGAGGAGATAGAGGCTCGTCTGGAGCCGATAATGGTCCATTGAATCCAACGCGGTTATAGTGAATGCTTCGTAAAGTAGAGCTTTAGCGGAAGGAGAGGTAATGGGTAATCTTTCGGCGTTGTTGTTGCGGCTGGTCCTGGGAGGGCTCCTCGCGGGCCACGGGGCGCAGAAGCTGTTCGGGTCCTTCAACGGTCCCGGCCTGGAGGGAACGAGCGGGTTCATGGAGATGCTCGGACTCAAGCCGGGCAAGCCCTGGGCGGTCATGGCCGGTCTCTCTGAGTTCGGCGGCGGCGTGCTCACGGTGCTGGGGCTGCTAAACCCGCTCGGCCCCATTGGGGTCATAGGCGCGATGTCCATGGCGACGGCCAAGGCGCACTGGGGAAAGCCGATCTGGGTGACCGAAGGCGGCGCGGAGCTGCCGGTGACCAACATAGCCGCGGCGACGGCCCTGATCCTGAACGGTCCGGGCAAGTACTCGCTCGACCGCGCCCTGGGACTCAAGCTCCCGTCTTGGCTCGCGCCGCTGGGACTCGTGGCAGTCATCCTCACGGTACTCTACGCCGGCATCGGCAGCGGCGCCCAGCCGCCGGAGGCGAACCAGGAAGAGGCTCGCGAAGACCTCGCCGGACCGGAAGAGTAACCGTCCGTCCTGATACGAACAGTAAGGCACACACCGACCCGCAGTGGCTCCGCTGGGTCAAGCGGCTGCAAGCCATAGCCCAGGACGGCCTCACCTACACCGAAGATAGCTACGACGTCGGCCGCTACGAGCAGATCCGGGAGCTAGCGGCCGACATCCTCGCCTCCCACTCGACCGGAGACCTGAACGGCGCCCGCGAGTTACTCGCTCTACAGTCCGGGCCCGCTACCCCCAAGGTAGACGTGCGCGCCGCCGTCTTCCGGGACGGGAAGATACTCCTCATAAAAGAGCCGGAGGACGGTCTCTGGTCCCTGCCGGGCGGGTGGGCCGACGTGGGCGAGACCCCGTCGGAGACGACGGCGCGTGAGGTATACGAGGAGTCCGGCTACCGGGTGCGGGTTGTGAGGCTCCTCGCCGCCTACGACCGCGACCGTCAGGGCCACACGCCCCTCCCCTACCACGTCTACAAGCTGTGTTTCCTGTGCGAGATCGTGGGCCACGATTCCTCGGTAGCCGTCGAGGCCGACGGCATCGGGTTCTTCGCGGAGGACGACCTGCCGCCGCTCTCCGCCTCGCGGGTGACGGAGGCCCAGATCCAGACCTTCTTCCACCAGCACCGCCATCCCGAAGCCCCCGCCGGCTTCGACTGATGGTCAGCCCCCGACCCGCAGCACCGCCTTGCCGGTGAAGCCTCGCTGCATGAGCCGGTCGGCGACCGCCCCGATCTCCGCCCAGTCCTCCTCGACCTCGATTCGCGGCATCAGGTTCCCTTCTTCTATGAGGCGCACCAATCTCGCGAGCCCCTCTGATGCCGGGTGAGCCAGGACCTCGTGGAAGATGATGAACCCGTAGAGCTTCGCGCCGCCGGTCCAGAATAGGCTCCGCACGTCGAAGGTACACTCCGCGCCGCCCGAGACACCGAACGAGACGCAGGTCCCGCCGGTTGCGAGCATAGAGAGCGCGTTTCCGAGCACCGCCCCGCCGACGGACTCAAGGACCAGGTCGTAGGGACCGTACTCCCTCGCCGCCGCCCCGTCCTCCCCGACGGCGACCTCATGCGCCCCGGCATCCCGGACGAGCCGAACATGCTCCTCCCGGCGCACGAGCGCCACGACCCGCGCCCCGGCCAGCCGCGCGAGCTGCAGCGCGAAGAGCCCGGCCCCTCCCGAGGCGCCCGTCACCAGCACCCGTCTGCCGAGGAGCGCACTGCCTTTCTCCAGGGCGTAGAGCGCCGTGAGACCGGCGATGGGCAGCGTCGAAGCCTGCTCGAACGAGACCCCGTCCGGCAGCTCCGCGAGCGCGTTCGCCGGTACTGCCGCCAGCTCCGCCCACGCCCCAGCCGGCAGGAACCCGACTACCCGCGCTCCCTCGGCCGGTCCCGTTCCATCGGCGGCGGCGCGCTCCACAGTCCCGGCCAGGTCCCAGCCGGGACGGGCTCCGGGCTCGTCGGCGCCCGTCGCGCGGCGCACCTCGCCCCGGTTGAGTGAGACCGCCGCCACCCGCACCAGCGCCTCCGACGGAGCCGGCGCCGGCTCCTCCACATCCGAGATCGCCAGCCGGTGCGGGGCGTTCGGGTCTACGACTACGGCTCGCATCCTGGTCACGGTCTCTCTCCTATCCGGTCGGTACGTTGCTCCGCCCGTAGTCTAGCGGAGAGCTTCCAGCGCCTCCCAGTCCTGGCCGTCCGGTATAATCGCTCCATGCAACCCGCCGCGACAAAGAGCCTTCCGGAGAACGTGGACCTCATGGTCCTCGACGCATCCGGCGGGCTGCGCGAAGAGGTCGGGCTGGAGGAGCTTCCCGGATATCTGGCGGACAAGCGCGCCCTGATCTGGTGCGACATCTACAGCACGCAGGGCGGCCAGCACGGTCCCTACGGGCGGCTGCTTAGCGGGGTCTTCGGGTTCGACGAACTGACCGTAGAGGACTGCTTCACCAGGAGTCATCTCCCGAAGGTAGACATCTATGAGGATTACCTCTTCGTGGCGCTCTTCTCCTTCCATCTCTCGGAGAAGACCCGCAGGGTCCAGACCGTCGAGGTGGATATGTACTTCGGGGAGAACTTCGTCGTCTGCGTACACCCGCGCCCGCTTAGGGAGCTGGAGCGGGTGCGGCGCCGACTGCTCTCCGGCGATGAGTTCGTCTCATCCTCGCCGGCCAACGTCGCCCACACGGTCTTCGACGCGGTGGTGGACGAGTACCTGCCGATCATGAACCGGCTCTCCGCGCTGGTGGACGGCATTGAGGACGACCTGCTCGGCGAGGACAACGACGTCCCCGAGGACGTGCTCGACCACCTCTTCCATCTCAAGCACGAGCTTACCGCGCTGCGGCGCCTCGCCGTGCCGCTGCGGGACGTGGTCAGCATCCTCATGAGGCCCACCATCAGGCTCATCCCCGAGGAGAGCCGGATGCACTACGACGACGTGCGCGACCACCTCGTGCGGGTCATAGACATGATCGACACCATGCGCGACTACCTTACCGGGTCACTTGACATCTACACCACCCAGCAGACCCAGCGCATAAACCAGAGCATGCAGCGCCTGACCGCCATCTCGCTAATCTTCCTGCCGCTCACGTTCCTGACCGGCATCTACGGCATGAACTTCTCCTACATGCCCGAGACCGAGTCCCACTACGGGTTCTACGTCCTGATCACGCTCTGCGCCCTCGTCGGCCTGGGGATGCTCTACTACCTCCACCGCAAGAGGATGCTGTAGGTGCTTTCCCGAACGGCTACAGGTTGAGGATCACCACGTCGCACAGCGCATGGTCCACCACAAAGCGCGCGGTATGTCCGAGAGGTCTCTCGCCCGGCATCGCCTCGGGAGATTCGTGCGCCTCGATCGGGACGCCGTTGCGCGTGTCGGTGATGGAGTAAGCGTGCAGGACGCGCCTCCCCTGCCAAACGCCTGACGCCTCGATCTCTGCCCCGTCGCTTATCCCGGAGCGCACGGCTTCGGCCCGGTGCGGCGGAAACCGGACCTCGGTCCCGTCGCCGAGAACGAGACCGTCGAACCTGCCCTCGCGGTTCTGGTTCCAGCCTTCGACAATGCCTGAAACCGTCTCCCTGGACCGGGATCCGGGCGTCCCCCGGCTGATGAAGATGGTCTGCGCACCGGCTTCGCCCGCGGCGCGCATCAACTCCTTGTTCGGGTCGCCGTCCAGAACCCTGGTCTCGATCATATTACCTGGGCGGAGGCGCTGGAGGAGATCCCGCGCGTCTCCCAGGAACCCTTCGGCGGCCTCCCGCGAGGCGCGGACCATCCTCTCTTCCGCGTCGCCCGGCCGGCGCCTTCCGAGCAACCCTCGCAGCGACATCTCGTAGCCGCGAGGAGCCCGCTCGTCCACCACATGAGCCAGGGTGGCCGTCCCTTCGTCAGCCAGGTAACGAGCGGCGCCCCGTACCACCCCTTCCCAGTCCCGGCCATCAACGCACAAGAAAGCCTTCATACTCCTCCTTCTCTCTGTATTCCAGTCTACTCCCTCCTTACGTACCGAGCAGCGCGACGGAGATCCACAACCCCACGGCAGCGGCCAGCAGGATCGCGGGCGCGGCGATTGCCCCGATCTTGAGGTAGTCCTTCGCGGTTATGTCCAGTCCCCGCCCGCGAGCGATGCTAAGCCAGATCAGGGTCGCCAGCGAACCCACGGTGGTCAGGTTCGGGCCGATGCTGGTCCCCACCACCATCGCGTAGACCGCCGAGACTCCGAGCGTCCCGCCCTTGACGAGAGACTCCATCGTGCCCAGCGCCAGGACCGTCATGGGAACATTGTTGATGATGTTGGCGCCGATGGCGCTCCCGAAGGTCAGGGCCAGGATCTGGAAGAAGCCATCCCCCGGAGCCGCCGCCGCGAAGGCGCTCTCCACAAGTCCCGAGAGACCCGCGTTCTGAACACCCTGCACCACCAGGAACAGGCCCACTACGAGGAAGATGATGCCCCAGGAGACCGATCCCACCACCTCCCGCAGCGTTACCCAGCCCGCCGCGCGCGACACTATCACCACGATAGCCCCCGCAGCGAGGGCCACGAACCCGATCGGTATCCCGAGAAGCGGCGCCGCGAAGAACGCCACAAGCACGCCCCCGATCCCCGCCGCGGCTACCCGGAACAGCCCCTTGTTCTCCGCCTCGAACCGGGCTCCCTTGCCCAGGTCGTAGTTGCCGCGAAGGTCGTTGCGGAAGAGGAAGACGAAGATCGCGAAGTTGGTCAGGATCGCCAGCACGCCCGGCAGCAGCATGACGAGCCCGAACCGCGCGAAGCCTAGGTCGAACCTGTCGTAAGCCAGAAGGTTGGTGAGGTTGGAGATGGGGAGGAAGAGCGAAGCGGTGTTCGCCGTGTAGACGCAGGCGAACATGAAGGGCATGGGGCTCAGGCGTAACCGGACGACCATGCCGTAGACGATAGGGGTCAGCACGATCGCCGTGGCATCCAGGGAGAGCGTCACCGTGACGAGCGTGCCGACCAGGAACACGAACCCGTACAGCAGGAGGACACGCTCCCTGCCGGCCCGGGCGGTTATGGAGGCCGCCCAGTCGAAGAAGCCGGCTTTCTCCGCGACGGCGGAGAGGGACATCATTCCGATCAAGAGGACGAGCGCGTCCTGGGTCTCCAGCAGGATGTCCCAAGCCTGCCCGAGAGACACCAGCCCCAGCACGAGCGTCAGACCGCCGCCGAGCACCGCCCACCAAGCCTCCCCGATGTCCCAGGGCCGCGTGAGCACGAGCCCCAGGGTGGCCGCGAGGATCACCCCCGCTAGCACCGCGCTCACGCGGCGGTCTCCCGACCGGCAATGAGCCCGGTAAAGGTTCTCGGGAGGGCAGACTGGAGACGATGCTCGACCGGCGGCATCTTACGGTTATCCCTGGGACCGCAGCTTGTCCAGCTCGTAACCCATCACGTGTCCGCAGTTCTCGCAGACGAGGTCCGCGCGCTTCAGACGCCGGGTGCCGTAGCCCGTTCCCGCGGCGTCCATCGGCTCGACCTGCTCCAGGGAAAGGTCCTCGCTGCCGCACTCCCTGCACACGGCCGCGCCACCACGCGCCCTGATCGCCTGCCGCAGATCATCGGCCGAAGGGTGGGAAGATATGTTCATACCGGAACCTCCTTTTGGTTTCGCCGTGGATTCGACCCCGCAGCATGACATTCAGACGTCGTGGCGCGCGAATACCAGGGCTCCTATCTAGGGGCCGGGGCGAGGTGGTTTGTGCGCTTCCACGCGGGTCCCGGATTCCGTGTCGGCGATAGTGTAGGCATGGAACCTCTCGCCGTGCCACTCCCCAACGGCCTCGATAGCGGTACCCTCCCGAAAAAGGTCCTGGACCTCCGCGGCCCGGTGCGGGGGGAATCCGATCTCGCGCCCGTCTTTCAGATAAAAGCCGTCAGTGTCCCCGTGATGGTTGGCCTTCCACCTCGCAACGGTTCCGGAGACGGATGTCGCCCTGGAACCGAAAGACCGCGCCGCGCGCTGCGGCGGAGCGGGCGGGATGGCGCGCTCCATCTCCTCGACGAAGTCCTCCGGCCTGTCGGAGGATGCCCATCCGGCATACTGCTCGATGGCCTCGTCTACCGCCGCCTTGAGAAGCTCCTCCGCAAGAGGTGTCTTGGCAATGTCCAGGTTCTTCGCCAGCCAGACCAGCTTGGCATGATCACGCTCGCTCAACCGCATCGAGAACGTCACCGGCTTCGTCGGCCTCCTTCCGGATCTTCCCTCCATCTCCTCTATGTACTGCATCATTAGACCCTTCACCTTGTCGCCCATCTACTCCTCTCCTTTCCAGGTTCGCAGCCCGTAGCTTGACAGCTATACACCCCAGCCCTCCTCCCGTAACCGTGTAATACACAGTTTTGTACTACAACTGTATTATTTATTCAAGTATTTTATTTATGACACCGTTTTATGTCGGTTGGTGGTGTGGGAAAGGGACCGAAGCGGCATCTCCGATCCCGAAGGTCCTGTATAGACTTGCCGGGAGACGCGAGCGACGGACACTTCTCGGGGCGCTGGCGCTTTACAACGCGTGGCGCAGCGACTATACAACCCGGAGTGAGCAAGACGGGCGACAGCGGAGAGCGGCGCGAACAACCTGGTGAGAACCGGAGCCGGGGAAAGGCGGGGCGGGAGAGAGTGCGCTTCCGGGACCGGGGCCGTAAGGGCGGCGTGCGAGACCGGCTGCGGAACCGGCCGCACATCCGGCCGAAGGTCTATGGGTACCTTACCGAGGAGAAAGAGTCCCTGCGGCAGGGTTTCGCGGCGCTCTTCCTCTCATCGACCGGGGAATTGGTCGCTGGTCTGGCGCTCGCCAGCATCACGGAGACGCTCGATCAACTCGTCGGGCTCGCGGTACTCATCCCGGCGGCCATCGGGATGCGCGGCGCGATCTTCGGCGCGATGGGGAGCCGTATCTCGACCGCTATCCAGACGGGCCTCTTCAGCTTCAATGTCCGGCGCGGTGTGCTGGCCGAGAACGTGCAGGCGGCAGCGGTACTCTCATTATTGTCCGGCATCTTCCTGGCATTTCTGGCGCGGGGTTTCTGCGGGGTGCTCGGTGTTCGGACGGAGCTATCGGTCTTCGACTATGTGGTCATCTCGACGGTCGGTGGGCTCCTGGCGGGACTGCTGCTGCTCGGAATCACCATTATCGTCGCCAGGTTGTCCGTGGCGCGCGGGTGGGACATGGACAACATCGCGGCGCCCATGATCACGGCCGCCGGAGACATCCTCACCCTTCCCTCTCTGGTGCTGGCGACGTATCTTATAGGCATCCCGGTATTCTCCAGCGCCCTGGCCGCCGCCCTGATACTCTGCGCCGCCGTCATAGTCACGTTGGCCTTCCGGCTCGGCGCGGCGAACCTCCGGCGCATCCTGGCCGAGTCGCTCCCCATCCTCGCCCTCACCGGCATGGTGACCATCCTCGTCGGTGTCGCGCTCCAGCAGAGAGAGGAGCAGTTCTCGACGCTGCTGGCGCTCTCGATACTGCTGCCGGCGTTCTTGCAGGAGGGCGGCGCGCTCGGCGGCATCCTCTCCAGCCGGCTCTCCTCGAAGGTCCACCTCGGGCTTCTGGCCCCGCGCGGCATCCCCGATCTCGCGGCGTTCAGAGACTTCACGTTGACCTACATCTTCGCCGCCGGAGTGTACGTGTTCATCGGAGGGGCGTCGCACTTCCTGGCGGTGGGGTTGTTCTCGACTGAGGCCAGTCCGGGGTTCGTGGCGATGCTCGGGATCAGCGCGCTCGCGGGGCTCATAGCGACGACGGCGGCGGTGTTCGCGGCGTACTACGGGTCCACTATAAGCTACCGGCTCGGGCTCGACCCGGATACCTACGGTATCCCGATAATCACGGCGGCGGTGGACCTGCTCGGGTTCATGAGCCTTATAATCTCTCTTGTAGTCTTCGGATTGGTGGGATAGACACATGCGCGATACGCGGCGCGGAACGCAACCCAGGAACCTCAAGGACATGCTCGCTGAAGCGAAGAACACCTCGGAGCTGATGGTGGACCTCGCATACGCGGCGATCTTCTACAACTCGGAGGACTTCTCCGAGGAGGTCCTGCGGCTGGAGGAGCGTCTCAACGACCTCGTCTTCGATATGCGCACCCTCGCGATACTCGCCGCCCGCAGCCCCACCGACGCCGAGCAGATGGCCGGCATCCTCGGCGTCGTGGAGGACATAGAGAAGATCGGCAACGCCGCCATAGACATCGCCAAGATCGTGTTGAAGCGGCTCGGGATACCGCAGGAGCTTCTGCACGACATCCCGGAGGCCGAGGAGATCCCCTCTCGGGTACGCATCCACGCCGAGAGCGCCCTTGACGGCCGGAGCCTGGAAGAGGTGGACCTCCCGACCGAGACCGGGATGCGCCCCATCGCCATCCGCTCCGGCGACGAGTGGAACTTCGACCCTGAGCCCGAGGACATCCTCCGCGCCCGCGACGTACTGTTCATGCAGGGACCACCGGAGGGCGTCGCCGAGGTCCGGGAGCTCGCCGGGGCGGCTCCGCTGGAACCCGCCCCGTCTGTCGAGGCCGGAGCGTTATCCGAGCTGGAGCGGGCCGTGGACATCCTGATCGAGATGAAGAACCTCTCGGAGGTCGCCGTGGGTCTCGCATACTCGGCCCTCCTCTACTACGACGCCGGGCTCGCCCGCGAGGTCGTCGCCATAGAGAACGAGATGGACGAGATGCGCTACCGTCTCGAACGCTGGGTGCTCCTGGCGGCCCGGCACATCGAGGACTCGTCGAGGCTGCGTGGAGTGCTGCACCTGGCGACCGCCTCCGAGACCATCGCCGACTGCGCGATGGAGATGGTCTGGATCGTGGAGAAGGGCGAGGAGGTCCACCCTGTCCTCTCCGCCGCTGTCGGCGAGTCCGACGAGGTAGTAATGAAGCTGACCGTCTCCCCCGGCTCCCCCGCCGACGGCAGGAGCCTGGAGGAGCTGGAGTTCGAGACCGAGACCGGGATGTACGCCCTCGCCATCAACCGCGGCGGACGCTGGACCTACCGGCCTCGCGACAACTACGTACTGCTCGGCGGAGACTCCGTCCTCGTCACCGGCGCCCCCGAGGGCGTCGAACCCTTTGCCGAACTCTTCGGCCAGGAGCTGGAGGAGACCCCATAACAGGTAAGCACGCAGCGGACCGGACCGGGGGAGCCTTCTTCTGGCTTCCGCTGGCCGTCCTCGCGGCCGCCATGTACGCGCTGCTCTTTCTGCGGTTCGCGGGTCTACCGCCGGACCTGAAGGACAACTCGAACGACCTCCGCATCTACCGGGACACGGGAGAGGCCGTGCTGCGCGGCGAGTTCCCCTACCGGGACTTCTTTATCGAGTACCCGCCGGGAAGCGTACCGGCCTTCGTGCCGCCCGCATTCTTCTCCGACTCCACGAGCGGATACATCACGCTTTTCGCCAACGAGATGGCGCTCTTGCTCGTGGCGGCGCTCGCGCTGGTCGCGCTGGCGGCGCGCAAGATGTGGACAGGATATTCATGGTCCGTGCCAGCGCTTACGTTCGCCGCGTCGGCGGTCCTGCTCTACCCGGTGGCCGTGACCCGCTACGACGCCGTCGTCGCCCTGACCCTGGCGGTGGCTACGTGGTGCGCGGTCCGGGGCGGACGGTGGCCCGTTATCCTGGGCTATGCGTCGCTGGGGTTCGGAGCGGCGGCTAAGCTGGTGCCGGCTTTAGCGGCGCTCCCGCTGGCGCTCATTCGGCGGCGGAGCGCGGTCCCCGGATTCTTCGTGTTCTTCGCTGTGGTGGCGCTCTTTTTCGGACCGGCGGTGTTGCTGGCGGGCGGACAGTTCGCGGACAGCTTCGCCTACCACGCGCAGCGCGGGTTGCAGGTGGAGAGTGTCGGGTCGTCGGTGTTGATGCAGCTCGGGTGGATCAGGGAGATAGTGTTCGAGTTCGGGGCGTTCGAGGCGCGGGGCCGGGGAACGGAGTTCGCCAGCTCCATCAGCCTGCCCGTGACGGCCGCGCTGCTCGGGCTTACGGCGCTCGTGATGTACAGGAAGCACCGGGAGGGCGGTACTGACGCCGGGCTGTTTGCACGCCATGCGGCGGCGCTTATACTGGCGTTCATGCTCGGCTCCAAGGTACTCTCTCCGCAGTACATGATCTGGCTGCTCCCCCTCCTCCCGCTGGCCGCGCCGCGCCTCACGGGACTCGGCGTCTCGGCGCTCTTCCTCGCCGCCTGCTGGACGACGACCCAGGTCTTCCCCGTCCACTACAACGACCTCCTGACCCTCCGCTCTCCCGGCCCCCAACTGCTCCTGGCCCGCAACCTGCTACTCGCGTTCCTCTGGGTCCTCATGCTCCTGTTGCCCACGAGCGCGCCGACTGGCGAACGCTCGGATAAGGCAGCGTCATGAAGCGATCCGCCATACTCCTCCTCATACTCTTGCTCCTGCCGCTCCTGTCGGTGACGCTCGGGCTGCGGGGCGGCACCCATCTGGACGAGCAACAGGCGCGGCAGAGGGCGGAGCTTGCCCCGAAGGTCGCGAACCTGGTGGAACATCCGAGCGTGCAGCCGTCGGCGACCTATGACTCGGTCTCGGACACCTGGCTCGTGCTGCTCACGGAAGAGGTCTCCGGGAGCGTGGTGGCGAAGGTCACGGTAGATGATGACACCGGCGACGTTGTCCGGACGGAGATCTCCCCAAACGCCACCGGTATCTCGTATCCGAGCCTCTCCGAAGAGGACGCGACGAAGCTGGCGACGGCGGACATACGGGTCCGGGACTACCTGTCGGACTTCGGCTCCTACAGCACCGATACGGAGTACGAGAATGGCGAGTGGACGATCCACTACCGCATCCAGGGAACCGGGGCGGTCGGCGGCGTCCCGGACCCGGAGGCGGGGACCAAGGAGATAGTGCGGGCGGGCGTGGACGACGACACCTGGGTCGTGGAGTATGTGTGGGCCGGAGACCAGGTCGGCTGGCAGATGGCCCGTGGCGAGTACGGCTCATACGGCAAGCAGGCCAACTACTGGTACGTCTGGGGACCGATGGCGCTGCTCTTCGCCCTCGCCTTCGTCCGCGCGGACAAGATGTTCTCCCTGCGCAACCTGGACATCTTAATGCTGCTCGGGTTCCTTGTGTCGCACGGCTTCTGGCGGGCGGGCGACTCGTACGAGGCGGTGCTGCTCTGGTATCCGCCCCTGATCTACCTGCTCGTCCGCACCCTGCTCATGGGCTTCGGCATCGGGGAGCGCGTGGAGAAGACGGCCAACTTCCCCACCCCCGTCCTCTTCATCCTCGCGGCCCTCGCCGGAGGCTTCGTACTCGCCCTGAACCTGGATGCCCGCGTCATAGACGTTGGCTACGCCGGAGTCGTCGGGGCCGACCGCATCCTCGACGGCACCCTCCCCTACGGCCACATGCCGAGCGACGTGGGGACCGGCGACACCTACGGCCCGCTCAACTACCTGCTCTACGTTCCCTTCGTCCTGATGTTCGGCTTCTCCGGCAAGTGGGACTACCTGCCCGCCGCCCACGCCACGACCGCCTTCGCCTTCACTGTGGGCGCGCTGGCGCTGCTCTACGCAGGTTACAGGCTCGCGGGGGCGCGCGGGGCGGCGGCGATGGTCTTCGCCTGGGCCGTCTTCCCGTACACGCTCTACTCGACCAACAACAACACCAACGACGTAATCGTCGCGGCGGCCTCGGCCGTGAGCCTGGCCTTCGCCACCTCCCCGCTCGGGCGCGGCGCCAGCATCGCCGCCGGGTTCGCCATAAAGCTCTACCCGCTCATCCTCGCGCCGCTCTGGATGGCCCAAGACCGCTGGAAGAGAAGCTCCATCGTGGACTTCGCGCTCGGCGGCGTGGGCGTGTGCCTTTTGACGTTCTGGATCCTGACGCTCGACGGCGACATAATCAGCGCGCTCAAGCTCTTCTACCAGAAGACCATAACCTTCCAGGGCGACCGCGAGACCCCGTGGACCATCTTCGCCCAGGTCCCGCAGATAGCCTTCCTCAAGCGGCTGCTCACGGCGGCCGTGATCTTCCTGGCCGTCCTCGTCGCCATCTTCCCCCGCAAACGCACCGTCCGCCGCCTCGCCGCCCTCTCCGCCGCGCTCGTAATAGCCGTCCAGTTAGTTACCAACTACTGGTTCTACACCTACGTCGTCTGGTTCGAGCCCTTCGTCTTCCTGGCGCTCTTCACCGCCACGAATGAAAAAACGGCTCTGGATGGTGAGACGGAACCGCCGCCCGAAGCCAGCGTCCCGCAGAACGCCGGGACCGGCGGATAACCCTTACCGTTCGCGTTCCTCGCGCGCCTTCCGCCACCGATCCAGCCTTTCCTTGATCCTCGCCTCCACCCCGCTCACTTTCGGCTCGTAATAGATTCGTCCGGCGAGTTCATCCGGCAGATAACGGTCGTTCATGCCCTCGGGCTCATCGGTGTGCGCGTAGCGGTAGTTCGCGCCGTAGCCCTCCTCTTTCATCAATCCGGTTGGGGCGTTTCGGATGTGCATGGGGACTTCCGGCGTTACTTCGCGGCGCACGTCGGCGAGCGCGGCGTTGATGCCGGCGTAGGCGGCGTTGGACTTGGGGGCGGAGGCAAGGTACGTGGTAGCCTGGGCCAGCGGGATGCGTCCCTCGGGCATCCCGATCATCTGCACCGCCTGCGCCGCCGCCGTCGCGAGCGGCAACCCGCGCGGGTCGGCGTTGCCGATGTCCTCGGAGGCCAGTATGACGAGCCGCCGCGCGATGAACACCGGGTCTTCTCCGGCCTCGATCATACGCGCCAGGTAGTGGAGCGCCGCGTCCGGGTCGCCGCCGCGCACGCTCTTTATGAACGCGCTTATGACGTCGTAGTGCTCCTCGCGCCCGTAACGTAGCGCTCTCCGCCCGACAGCCCGCTCCACGTCCGCGACCTCGACGTTCTTCGTCCCCGCCGCCGCGACTTCCAGAGCGTTCAGCATCCGCCGCCCATCCCCGCCCGAGAGACGCAGCAGGTACTCTCTAGCATCCTCCGAGATCCGGGCTCCCAGTTCCGATAGACCGCGTTCCAGCAACGTACCCAGGTCTTCCTCCGAGAGGGACCGCAGCCGCAACACCCGCGACCGCGACAGCAGCGGCGCCGTCACCTCGAACGACGGGTTCTCGGTAGTCGCCCCGATAAAGTCCACGAGCCCCTCTTCGAGCGCGGGTAGCAGCGCGTCCTGCTGTACCTTGTTGAAGCGGTGGACCTCGTCCACGAAAAGGAGCGTCCCGCGTCCTTCGTACTTGAGACGGTCGCGGGCGGCGTCCAGAGCCGCGCGAAGGTCCTTCACACCGCTCGTCACGGCGCTTAAAGGCACGAACTCGTCCTCTACGGTGTTCGCCAGCACCCGTGCCAGCGTCGTCTTGCCGGTGCCGGGCGGACCCCAGAAGACTACGGAGCCGATCCTGCCGCGCTCGGCCACCACCCGCAGAGGTCCGTTCTCGCCCGTCAGGTGCTCCTGTCCTACCACCTCGTCCAGCGTCTTGGGCCGCAGCCTCTCGGCGAGCGGGGCGCGGCGGGCCAGGCTCTCGGAGCCGGAGGAGTCAAAGAGGTCCATATCGCTAGTATACCGGCCGGATGCCCGGCTCCCAGCGTGTCTCTAGAGCGCCTCCGGCCGCCGCTCTCCGAAACGGGTGGCCCGCTCGAAGGCGCGGGCGAGTTGCAGGACGCCGATCTCGTCCCGCCAGCGGCCCACGATCTGCACCCCGACCGGCAGTCCTTCCGGCGTGAACCCGCCCGGAACGGAGACCGCCGGCAGCCCCGTCACCGTGATGTAGTAGCAGGACTTCATCCAGTCGATGTAGGTCTCCATCGGCTCGCCGTCTATCTCCTCCACATAGGGCGTCCGCACGCCGAAGGGCGCGACCTGCGTCGTCGGCAGCACCAGAAATTCGTAGCGCTCCATAAACAGCCGCACGCGTTCCAGGATCTCCGCCCGTTGTCGCTCCGCCGCCCCGATCCGCGGCCCGGTCAACCGACGCCCCTCCTCGATATTCCACACGACGGTATCCTTCAGGAGATCCCGGTGAGAGTCGAGCAGGCCGCCGTAGGCGAGCTCGAACTGCCACGCTCGCAGCACCTTGAACACCTCGTCCGCCCCAGAGAAGTCCGGCGCGGCTTCGTCTACTCCGCACCCGATCTCCTCCATCATCTTTCCGCTCGTCTCGAATACTTCCCGGACTTGCCGCTCGACCGGAAGCCCTCCGAGGTCCGGGCTCCACGCGATCCGGGTCCCCCGGAAGTCCCGCTCCGGGAGGGGATCGAAGCCGCCCCCCGGCTCGGAGATGGAGAGTGGAGCGCGCGGGTCCGGCCCGGCAATCGCGGAGAGCATCAGGGCGACATCCTCGACTGAACGGCCCATCGGACCCTCCACGGAGAGCGGCGACCACGGCGCCATCGAGGGCCAAGATGGGACCCGGCCCGGCGACGGCCGCAGACCCACGACGTTGCAGAACGCCGCCGGGTTCCTGAGCGACCCGCCCATGTCGGAGCCGTCGGCGATGGGCAGCATACCGCAGGCCAGCGCAACCGCCGCGCCGCCACTCGAACCGCCGCAGGTCTTCGAGAGGTCGTAGGGGTTCCTCGTCGCGCCGAAGACAGCGTTGAACGTCTGCGAACCCGCGCCGAACTCCGGAGTGTTCGTCTTGCCGACGGAGATCGCGCCGGCCCGCTTCAGGCGCTCCACGGTGAGGTTGTCGCGCTCGGGGACGTGATCCTTGTAGATCCTGGAGCCATACGTCGTGCGTATTCCGGCGGTATCGGCGAGGTCCTTGTGGGCCACCGGGAGACCGTGCAGCGGCCCCGCCTCCTCGCCCCGGTGGAGCGCCCGGTCCGCCCGCCGCGCCCCTTCGAGCGCCCGCTCCGGCAGGAACGTGACGATGGCATTCACGGCGGGATTCGCCTGCTCTATACGCTCCAGGTGCGCCCGCATGACTTCGACCGCCGAAGTCTCCCGAGACCGGATGAGCCGCGCGAGGTCCACGGCTCCAAGCAGACAGAGGTCCGTCTCAGGCCCGCTTGGCATACTCCACTTCCCTTCCGCAATGCCGACGATCTCCGGCGCTGTATGATTCGAAGAGGTCCACGCGGTCAGTATACTGGCGTCTCGTTCGGTGTTTCAGGGAGGGCGATGGACGAAGCGAGGCACGAGGTCTTCGAGCTGGCAGACCGTATCTCGGATCGCCTCGCGGAGATCGCGGGCGTCGAGGCGGTGGCCCTCGGCGGCTCGTGGGCGCGCGGCGAGGCCCACCCGGACTCGGACGTGGATCTCGGCATCTACTACCGATCCGGAAGCCCGCCCCGGATTGAGGAGTTGCGGCGCCTGGCACGGGAGCTCGACGACCGCCATCCAGACGACTCTCTGACGGACTTCGGCGGCTGGGGCCCTGGATCAACGACGGTGGATGGCTCAAGATCGAAGGCCGCAACGTGGACTGGCTCTACCGCGACCTCGACCTCGTCGAGCGCACCATAGAAGAGTGCCGCGCCGGCAACCCATCCGTCCACTATCAACCCGGCCACCCGCACGGCTTCCACACGCAAATCTACCTCGGCGAGGTCCACCACTGCCACCCGCTGCACGACCCGAACTACACGCTGCGATCCCTGAAGAACCTCGCCGACCCGTACCCCCCGTGCCTCAAACGGACAATTGTCCAGAAACAACTCTGGGAAGCGCGCTTCGCCGTTGAGACCTGCCGAAAGTCCGCCGCACGGGGCGACGCCTTCTACGTCGCCGGCTGCCTCTTCCGGTGCGCGGCCTGCCTCGCGCAGACCCTCTTCGCCCTCAACGAGCGGTACGTTATCAACGAGAAAGGCGCCATCGAAGTCGCGGGTTCGCTAGCGGTAAGTCCGCCGTATTTTGCTGACACCATAGGCTCCGTGCTCGCGTGTCCGGGAGAGAGCCCGGATCTACTCCAGAGCAGTGTGCGACGGCTGGAAGAGTTATTAGAGGACGTGGAAGCTCTCTGTCGGGATCAGTCCTCGGCGTAACGTTCGTCGTGCTCGCGGCGCTGGCGGTCCATGCGGCGGGCAGCTTCCAAGACGTCCTGGGGGTAGAGGCTGCGGAGGGCGCCGGTCTCCAGGACTTGATCAACGGAGTGCTCCGGGATCATCATCCACTCCGCCGCGTGCGGCACCGGCAGGGGCTTGTTGGCCGCCCGGTAAAAGACCCACACTATCCAGCGCCCAAGGCGCGATTCGGACAGAAACCTCAAACTCTCACCTCCCGCAAGCCCTGATCCGGGCCGAACGATACCTCAGTCGTTATCCGTCAAACAAAGCAACCAGATTCTACGATAGCGTTTGTCTATTAGTAGCCAGGTGAGGTGTTCGACATAAGAAAACCACTCGTGCCAGCGGTCGAAAGACCTGTACACCTGGGTCTCGGTGTATCGCTCGCCGAAAATAGCCTTGCAGAACCTGTCGCCCAGTTCCTTTGCTTCTGTTGGCGTACCCGGGAAGGACATGTGGCAGCCACCGATCACCAGTTTTTCGGCGATCTCACCGTCTAGCGTGAACGAGCTGCCCCACTCGAATTCGGGCAGCCCGAAGAATCCGTCCCCGTCCAGCAGCAACCCTTCGGTCCGCAACTCCGGCAGCGCGACGGCTACTGTAGGGGATACGAAGAACTGCCTAAAGAAATTCGCCTCATCTAGACGGTTCCGGGAAGCGAACCAGTCGAACACTTTATGTTCGGAGACGCGGAAACATCCCAGCAATATTCCACCGTGTATGCGCGTCTCACGCAGAGCCTTCAGGCATTCGTCTATGGCTGAATTCTCGAAAGGCTCCGGATCAAACCGTATGTCCCACCACATCTTCCGCAAGTCAGTTTGCGGAGATGAGGTATCGTCCCAGTCTGGTTCGAGCATTCCCATACGATATTTCAATGCTAACATGCCGTGTTCAGGTCGAGCCTTGCAATCCGGTTACCGTCCTGCACACGGGCCGGACAAGGACCTCAATGCGCCTCCTCGTGATACGGAACCTGCGGCAAGCAATTCTATCCTAGCCGGGCTATCACGGCGGCGCACGGGTCCGACCCGTTAGAATGTGGTCCGTTCGCACAACGATCCGAGGATGTTGGGAGAGGCATGAAACTAGAAGGCAAGGTCGCGGTGATCACGGGCGCGGGGAGCGGTATCGGGCGCGCGACGGCGCTGAAGTTCGTGCGGGAGGGCGCGCGGGTGGTGGTCGCCGAGTACAACGAGGAGGGCGGCCGGGAGACGGTGCAGCTCTGCGAGGAGGCGGGCGGCGAGGCGCTGTTCGTCTACACGAACGTGGCGGAGTTCGAGCAGGTCGAGGCGGCGGTGGACCGGGCGGTGGAGGAGTACGGGTCGCTCGACGTAATGTTCAACAACGCCGGGACCGGACACTTCGCGCCGCTCCTGGAGCACGACCCGAAGGACTACGACCGGGTCGTCCGGGTCAACCAGTACGGCGTCTACTACGGCATCCTCGCCGCCGGGCGCAAGATGGCCGCGCTCGGGGTGCATGGCGTGATCGTGAACACCGCCTCCGTCTTCGCGTTCCTGGCCTCTCCGGGCGTCTTCGGTTACCACGCCGCGAAAGGCGCCGTGAAGATGATGACCCAGGCGGCGGCGCTGGAGCTTGCGCCGCACGGCATACGGGTCATAGCCGTCGCGCCCGGCAGCGTGGACACGTCCATCATCCAGGGCTACAAGGACATGGGGATGGAGGAGCGGCTCGCCCGCGTCCAGATGCGCGGCAAGCTGTTGCAGCCGGAGCAGATCGCCAACGCCGTCGCCCTGCTCGTCACCGACGAGGCCGACGCCATCAACGGCTCCGTGGTGATGACCGACGACGGTTATGCCGCGTTCAAGTAGGGCGGTACAATACGTCCGTGAACAGGGAGACTACTGACTTCTACGAGATGGTGGAGCGGGCGCTCGAAGGGCTGCCGCCGGAGATCTCGGCGTTGCTCGACAACGTGGCGATAATGGTGGAGGAGTGGCCGGAGCTCTCGACGCCGCTCGTCGGCCCGGACGAGGACGACACGCTCTACGGACTGTACGAGGGGACGCCGCTCACGGAGCGGGGCTGGGGTTATTATGCGGCGCTGCCGGACAGGATCACGATCTTCCGCGGCCCGCTGGAGCGGGACTTCCGGCCGGAGGATCTGGAGGAGCAGGTCAGGATCACGGTAATCCACGAGATCGCGCACCACTTCGGTTTCGGGGAGGACCGCCTGGAGGAGTTGGGCTACGGATGAAGAAGGGCCGCATCAGCATCGACCAGCACATAGACGCCCCGGCGGAGAGCGTCGCCACCTACATCGGGGACTTCCGCAACGCGAAGGAGTGGATGGTCGGCGTGGAGAGCGTCGAGAAGATCGGCGACGACCTGTACCGCCTGAGCCTGGAGAGCCCCATCGGCAAGCTCTCGCCCGAGGCCCGCGTCCTGGAGCACAGCGATCACCTGCTCCGGTGGGTCTACGCCTCCACTATAGACGGCGGCGGCAGCGTCGAGGTATCGCCGGGTGAAAACGGCACCTGCACGGTCTCGTACAGCGGCGAGTTCCGGCTCAAGAATAAGCTCCTGAACCGCGCGGCGCAGGCGGTCGGAATCGAGCGCTTCGCCCAGATGAACGGCGAGCGGTCCCTGGCGCGCCTCAAGCACCTGATGGAAGCGAGGCGCTACTGATGGGGCTTTTCGAGCTCAGCATCCTGCTCTTCGTCGTCTTCCTCGTCCTCGGACCAAAGCGTATAACGAACCTCCTGCGAGCCCTCGGACGCGGCGCCCGGGACTTCAAGACCGAGTTCGGAGGCAAGGACAGAGACCCGGAGCTGACCGAAGACGACGACCGGGACGCCAACCTCCGCAAGAAGTAGCCGCGGAGCAGGCGGTGTCCCGGCTTTGACGCCGCTTACAGTCCCAGCAAAACCCTCCCGCCCGGACCCACGCGGCCGTTCGGGGGCTCGCGGTCCACGCCGGAGAGGTCCTCGCCCGCGCTCTTGAGGAAGATGCGCGGCTCCTCGACATCGAGACCGGGGTTCACGGAGTAAGTCTGCCAGGTAATGCCCCGCCAGGTGAATGCGAGCAGTACGGGCGGCTCCTCCCCTCTATCCAGCGAGACATGCACCTCCGGCTGGCCCAGGGTGCGCGAGAGGGCGTTCATCTGGCGGCGCTGCTCGGAGTCGTTGAAGAGGTCTATCCCGGCGCGCAGACGGTTGGCGGGTTCGGCGAGGCGGCGGCGAAGCTCGTACTCCTCTTCCAGGTCCGCGCGAAGCTCGTCTATCGTGGCGCGCAGGCCGGCGGCCTCGGACTCGCGCTCCTCCAGGTCGCGCTCCAAGCCCTCGACGCGGCGCAGGGCGTCTTCCAGGGCCTGATCCTTGCGGGTGATGAGGTCCGAGGCGTCGAGGCTGAAGGCTTCCAGCTCCTCGGCGCGGCGCTCCAGCAGGTAGTCGCGGCGGGAGATCTCACCGTCCTTGCGCTCTAGCTCGCGCTGTAGCCGCTCTATCTGGCGCTCGTAACCCTCCCGGCCCCGGCGGCGCTCGCGGGCCTCTTCCTCAAGGGTACGGATGCGCTCCTTCAACCGCGCGCGTTCGTCCTCCAGCGCCCGGACGCGGCCCTCGCCCGCCTGCCGGGAGGCCCAGGCTTCATCCGCGGCGAGCCTGGAAGAGGAGACCTGATCGTACAGCTCCCGGATGTGGTTGTCCTTGATCCCGAGCCGCGCCTTCAACTCGACCGGGTCGTCGCCGTACTCCCGCTGAACCTCGACCTCGGAGGTATCCGCGCCGCCGTCCGTCCCGGCGTCCATGCCATCCGGCTCGCGCTCTCCATCCACCTCTCGGCGGTCCGGCTCGTCCACGGCTCCCTACTCCTCCGCCGGCTTTCCGTCCGTCTTCTTCCGGCTCTCCTTCTCGTCCACCGCGGCGGCCTCTCCTTCTACAGGCTCCGCCTTCGTAACTTCGGCTTGCGCCGGTTCAGATGCCCCGGTTTCGGATGCCTCGGACCTCACCTTCGAACCCTCGGCGGACCCATCATCCGCCGTCCCGGACGCGGTAGCCGCTGCCTTAGCGGCTTCGGACGTATCCCGCGGCCGCCCGGCGCCGGCATCCGGGTCCTTCGCGCCGGGTTTCGGCGTATCTGCCGCTTCGGACCTGGGAGCTTCTCCGCCGGTCTTGAGAGACAGCCCGGCCTCGCGAGCTGCTCGCCGTTCGGCCTTTATCCGCTCCCGCTCCTCGCGAGACATCTTCTTAGGAGCATCATCCCCGTCACCGGCAGGTTCAGCTCCGGCAGGTTCGGCACCAGCAGGTTCGGCACCAGCAGGTTCGGCTCCAGCCGCCCCGGCGCCGGTCTCCTTCCCCGGTTGCGGGGCTTTCAGCGACTGGCCCGATTCGCGGGCCGCCCGGCGCTCGGCTTTGATACGTTCCCGCTCCTCCCGGGACATCTTCTTCGGGGCGTCGCTCGCGGCAGCTCCCTCAGCGCCACCTTCGTCAGCCTTCTCCGGTTGCGAGGTTTTCAGCGATTTCCCGGCCTCGCGGGCGGCGCGGCGTTCGGCCTTGATCTTCTCCCGCTCCTCCGCCGTGAGCTTCTTTGGCGCCGGCTTCGCCTCCGCTTCCGCTCCTTCTGCGGCAGGCTCGGCGTCTCCGGCGGTCTTCTCGGATTTCGGCTCCTCGGCGGGCTTGGGGAGGCCCGTGATCTCGCTGACCCTCGACAGAAGCTCCTCGGCTGACGGCCGCTCATCACTCCAGGCGTGTACCACCTTACCGTCCGGGCCCACGATAAAGACCGCCGGACGAGTGTAGTCGCCGCGCTCCTTCTCGCGCTCAAGGAGCCCCCATTGGCGGCTCGTGACCCTCGCGTAATCGTAGAGGACGTAGGACTTCAGGCCGGACGCGCGGGCGAACTCCCGAGCCTCGTCCGGCTCGGCGACGCCGATAGCGGCCACGGAGCCTGCGGCGAGGTTGATCTCATCCTCCTTCGCCGCCAGTTCCCTGAAGTACGCGACATCCTCCTCACTCCACGGGCGGTAGAACGCGACCACCACCGGCCCCCGCACGGTACGCATGCTCAACCGCAACTGCCCGCCCTGGGCGCTGGGCAAATTGAACTCCGGGGCCTCCGCCCCAACCTCCGGGACCGGCATCGTCTTCGAGCGCGTGAACATCGTCCTCCTAATGCTTATACGAACGAACCCTCTTGGGAATACTACAGGCTGCGCGTCCGTTTGGCCCGCCCGCTCTGCTATCCTCCCATACCATGCGGCTCCTGATGACCCACGGATACATGTTCTCCGGCTCCGGTAGCAATGTCTACGTGCAGAACCTCTGCCGCGCCCTGGTGCGCGAGGGCCACGACGTTCACCTGCTCTGCCAGGAACCCGCCCCGCTCTCATACGACTTCGTAGACGAACACCGGACGGCAAACGCTGACGGCGCGCACACGCACGGCGAGCAAGAGACACCCTACTCCGGCCGCTGCATCGTCTACAACCCGGAGATAGGCGACCTCCTGCCAGTTTACGTCTACGACGAGTACCCCCGCTGGCGCGTCAAGACTTTCCTGGACCTCTCGGATGAAGAGTTCGAGGACTACGTGGAGAAGAACGCCGCCGCCCTCCGCGCCGTCCTCGGCGCGAGCGGCGCTGAGGCTGTAGTGACCAACCACTCCGTGCCCGGACCGCTCATCGCGCGCCGCGCTCTCGAAGGGACCGGCGTTCCCTACACCAGCATCGTGCATGGTAGCTGCCTGCAGTACGTCTCGCGACGGAGCGAGACGTACATGGGCGTCACCCGCGAGGGTCTCGAAGGAGCGAGGAAAATACTGGCCCTCTCCTCCCACAGCGCGGGCACCATCGCCGAAGACTTCCCGGAGATGAAAGAGAAGACCCTCGCCCTCCCCGGCGGCGTGGATACCGGCCTCTTCCGCCCGGACGCCCTCGACCCCGGCGCCCTGAAAGCGCTCATCGGCGGTCCCGGACGCGGGCCGGATCAGCGCGCGGCCCTGTTACATGCACTGGATGACAGGACGAGCAGCGCCGCAGAGTTGGCGAAGCGGCTACATAAGGTAGAAGCGTCCTACGACGGCCGCTCGCACGACTCGGATGCGGGGGAACGTTTGGGAAGGTTGCTCGAAGACGGCTCTCCTATCATCATCTACGTCGGCAAGCTCATACACTCGAAGGGCGTCCACAGCCTCATCTCCGCCTTCGCCCGCATCCACCGCGAGACCGGAGCGCATCTCCTGGTGGTCGGCTACGGCACCTTCAGGGAGGGGCTGGAAGCTCTCGTTCACGCCCTCGGCACGGGCGACCGCGAGACCCTGGAGACCCTTGCCAGAGGCGGCGCGCTCTTCGAGGGCGGTCCCGAGAAGCGCATGGAGCACTTCGAGGTCCCGGAGAGCCTGCTGCGCGAGGCGTCCGGGATGGAGGACTCGGTCCAGTTCGTCGGGCCGCTATACCACGCGGAACTGGCGAAGCTCTTACCGGCGGCGGAGGTGGCGGTCGTGCCGTCCATCTTCCCGGAGACCTTCGGGCTCGTAGCGGCCGAGTTCGCGGCGAGCGGGGTGGCGCCGTTCGTGGCGGACCACTCCGGGCTGCGGGAGGCGGGCGGCATCGTCGGGCGCGGCCTCCCGTTCGACCTGCGGGTCGGGATGGATCGTTTCGAGGAGGACCTCGCCCGCGCTCTACGAGACTACCTGGAGCTCCCGGAAGAGGAGCGGCGGCGGTGCCGGGAGGTCGTGCGCCGCAACAGCGTGGACTACCTGAGCTGGAACACGCTCGCGGAGAAGGTAGTAAAAATCGCGGGCGAAAAAGACTAAGGCTTGGAGATAGAGTACATACTCAGGGACTTCGGTCTCATCCTGGGCGCGGGGCTAGTCTCCCAGCTAATCGCCAGGATCATCCGGTTGCCCGAGATGATCGTGCTGGTGGCGATGGGAGCCCTGATCGGCCCGTCCATACTCGGCCTTGTCGCGAACCCTCTCGGTAGCGTCGGTTCGCAACTCCTCTTCAACATCGGGGTCGCCTTGATCCTGTTCCACGGCGGCGTCGGTATCTCGCTGCGCGTCATCTCGAAGACCGCGGTCGGGCTTGGCCTGCTCGTCCTGCCGGGTGTGTTGCTCACCGCCCTGATCGTGGCCCTCGCTGTCGCTCCGGTGTTCGGCGTCGCTCTCCCGATCGCGTTAATGGTCGGCGCCGTGCTCGCGGCGACGGACCCCGCCATCCTCATCCCCCTGTTCGAGCGCATCAAGCTGCGCCCCAAAGTCTCCCAGACGGTCATCGCCGAGTCGGCGTTCAACGACCCGGTCGGCACCGTCCTGACGCTGACGGTGGCGGGAGTGGTCAGTTCCGGTCACTTCACGGTCTCGGGACCGGCGCTGGATTTCGGGCGGGAGCTCGTTCTGGGTACCCTGATCGGCGTGGGAGCCGGCCTGATCCTCGCCGTCCTAGTCGCTTCGTCGGCGCGAATAGGGATCTGGGACGAGGCGCCCGGCGTCGCCATCCTCGCGGTGGTGGCGCTTGTGTACTTCTCCAACGAGGCGCTCCACGGCTCCGGCTACCTCGCCGCCTTCGTGATGGGTCTGATCGTCGGCAATATGGACGAGTTCAAGCTGGGCCAGAGCGAGGAGCACGGAAAACTCCTCGAAGATTTCGCGGCGCAGACCGCGCAGATCGCCACGCTGCTCGTCTTCGTTACCCTGGGCCTGAACCTGCCTTTCGACGCCCTGGGCAAATACTTCTTCGGCGGCCTCATCATAATGGCGGTCTTCATCTTCGTGGCCCGCCCTGTCGCCGTCCTGGCATGCCTGCTCCCGGACCGGCGCGGGCAGTGGACGTGGAAGGAGATCATCTTCCTCAGTTGGTGCCGCGAGACGGGAGTCGTCCCCGCCGCGGTCGGCGCGCTGCTTTTGGCCGACAAAGTCCCAGGCGCGCAACTCGCCGTCTCGATGGTCGCCCTCGCCGTGTGCGCAACCTTGCTCCTCCAGGCTACTACCGCCGGGTTCGTCGCAAGTAAGCTCGGACTGATCGAAGACGGTAATTCAGATACCTCCGGTTGACCATCTCCCGCCAAACGTCCGAAAGACGGTACAATGAACTCCGGGCAAGCGCGATAGAGAGGGAGCGATGATCCAGCTCACCGACAGTTTCAACCGAAAGATGGACTATCTTCGCATCTCGGTCACGGACCGTTGCAATTTCCGCTGCCAGTACTGCATGCCCGAGGACATCCAGTTCCAGGACAAGTCCCACATCCTCACGTTAGAGGAGATGCTCACCTTCGCCGAAGCCTGCCTCCAACTCGGCGTAACGAAGGTCCGCGTAACCGGCGGTGAGCCGCTAGTCCGCCGCGGCGTCGTCTGGTTCGTCAGCCAGCTAAAGGCAATGGGCTTCGAGGACGTGACCATGACGACCAACGGTTTCCTCCTCAAGGAGAACCTCGAAGGTCTCGTGGAGGCCGGCCTAGACCGCATCAACATCTCTCTCGACACCCTGCAGCCGGAGAAGTTCGCCTTCATCACCCGCCGCAACCACTTCGAGAGAGTGTGGGAGGCTGTAATGGCGGCTCTGGAGACGCCGCTCTCGCCGGTGAAGCTCAACGCCGTCGCCATGCGCGGGGTGAACGACGATGAGATCTCCGACATGGCGAAGCTGACGATGAAGTACCCCATGCACGTCCGCTTCATCGAGCTGATGCCCCTTAACGGCGACACCGACGGCTCGCGCTTCCGCAAGCTGTTCATCTCTGGCAAGGAGATCCTGGAGAAGGCCCAGGGAGAGTTGGGCGACCTGCGTCCCATAGAGAAAGAAGACCCCGCAGCCCCCGCCGACGAGTTCAAGTTCGAGGGCGCGCCCGGAACGTTCGGGGTAATAACGCCCGTCTCGGAGCCGTTCTGCGCGAGGTGCAGCCGTCTCAGGCTGACGGCGGACGGCAAGATCCACCCCTGCCTGCTCACGGACCTGGACGTGCCGGTCAAGGACGCCATCCGTAGCGCCGACCCCATCCCCGCCATCCACGAGGTGCTCTGGCACACCGCCGGAGTAAAGCCCGCAGCCGGCCTCACCCTCCCAGAGGAGGCGCGCAACCGCACCATGAGCCAGATCGGCGGGTAACCTACCCGGAGTCGTTGCTGGATCCCTCCAAACCGTAGTCCGGCAGCGGTCCTCCGGCGTCCTCCAAGACGTAGTCCTTGAACATCCGCTTCACTATCTCGGGGTGTTTGCCGGCGATATCTCTGTCCATGCCGGGATCGCTCTGGATATCGAAGAGCTTCGCGCCCGCGCCGCTTGTCTGTGAGATCAGGGCATAGCGGTCGTCGCGGGCCCAGGAATGGTCGTGATACCCGAGGGTGAAGTGCGGCCTCGCGTTCATCTCATCCCCCTCGAACAGGGCGTAGAGGTTCTGGCCGTCTATGGGACCGGATGGTCTCATGCCAAGCGCCCCGAGCACCGTTGGAGCGACATCGTGCGTGGAAGCGAAGTAGTCGGTGGTCTCGCCGGCCTTCTTGCCCTGCGGATGCCTTATGAGGAAGGGCACGTCGGTGAGCTCGGGGTAGAGCGCCTCCGAAACCTTCCCGGCGAACCCGTGCTCCCCGAAGGCTACGCCGTGATCCGACAGCAGGATGAGCAGCGTGTTCTCTCCCAGGTTCAGTTCGTGGAACTTCTCCATGAAGCTGCCGAGCCAGTGGTCCACCATCGACACTTCCGCCGAGTAGAGAGTATGCATCCTCCGGAGCGCCTTCTCGCCGAGCCAGGCGGAACGTCCGCTCTTCGACGACATCAGCTTGGGGCCGTCGTGATCGTCGTAGAGCCTGATGTAGTTCTCGGGCGGGTCCCACGGCTCGTGCGGGTCGTAAGCGTCCACGAGCAAGAAAAATGGACCTTCTGTCTGCGCGGCTGCACTCAGGAAGTCCATGGCGGTGATGAAGACCTGCGGCGCGAACCAGTCTTCCTCGCGGATACGCCCCCTCGTATTGGCGAAATGCTGGCGAACGATGTCCGTAGCTTCCTGCCTGACTCCGCCGCCTTCCAGGACCCTGTCCAGTTCCGTCTCCGAGATGGCTGAGGCCGGCCGGAAGAAGTCCCTCTCCTGCCCCCGGATGAAGTGGAAGGCTTTAAAGCCCCTGTGCATGTCGTAGAACGGCTTGAACTGGTGAACCGTGTCGGTGACGAACATGGTGTCGTAGCCGGAATCCGAGAGGACCTCAGCCAGCGTCGTCTGGTCTTCGGGGATAGGCTGCCAGCCGGGCATCTTGAAGAGGTCCGACTTCACCGGCTTCCAGTCCCTGAAAGGCCAGGTCCTCCTGCCCGTGTGAATGGCCCGGCGCGCGCATATGGTCGGCAGAGACTCAGGATACGCCCTCGTAAACATCAGGCTCTCCCTGCTAAGCGCGTCCAGGTTTGGAGTCTGGATCCAACGGTTCCCATAAGCCCCGACGTGGTCCTTGCGCAGGCTGTCTATCACCACGACTACGACGTTCATCTCGGTATCCCCACCCCACAGGTTGCTACATCCCGAACTGCCGGCGGCGGTCCCAAGAACGGCGGCTCCTGCTATCCCGGCCCCACTCAGCCTCATAAAATCCCGGCGTGTCAGCGTATGTCTCACCTACATCACCACGAAAAGATCCACCCTTATACCGGCCCCTGAAGACTATAATAAACTAATCGCCCGACGGCGCAGAGGAGAGGAGTGTAAAACCCTCGCTCCGCCGCCCCCATCCCCGCCATCCATGAGGAGAACCGCAACCGCGCTATAAGCCCGTTCGGCGGTTGACGTGCGTGTCGAGTACGATCACCGCGCCTCGGTGCGAGGCTTTCCAGTCATTCCCAGCCACGCTTTGAAAAGGCTCATCGTACTTCACCAGCTCGCCACTCAGAGGATTAGAACATCCGGTCTTTCGCCGACAGCATCACCTCAGGCCTCCCCCGTGCGTAGAGGCAGACCATCTATCGTAACGGTCCGATCTTCCTTGACGAGGACATCGGTCTTGTCTGGCTCCACAGTCACTCGCCTCTCTGCTTACTATCTGGCGATCAGTCCGGTTCTATGGTCGCGATCAAGCCCTCCGCCCGGAGCCCTTCCTCGTACATTTCCGCGAGCTCTTTGTGGCACTTGGCAGCTACGGCTTTGCCGTTGGTGTGGGCCTCCAGCATAATCGAGACGGCGCGGCGCAGGCTCATGCGCGGGATGACCTTCCGGAGCACCTGTATGACGTGTTCCATCGGCGTGTAGTCGTCGTTGTGCAGGATGACCTTGTAGGGCGGCTCGGTGGTCATCTTTCGCCGGGTCGTCTCT
>DASSMB010000002.1:0-4879 GCA_035689095.1 Rubrobacteraceae bacterium
TCGCGGCGGCGAGTTCGACCATGAAGAGAAGGAGGGAAAATGGAGATACCCAAGGCCATGATCGTCGAGCAGGTGCGTAGCCGGAGCGGCGCCGAGAAAGCTCAAGAAGCGGACAGGGAACTCCCCGACAAGGTGGATACCGACACCGACGCCGAGTTGCTCTCGAAGTACGATATAGACCCCGGCGAGTTGCAGGAGACGTTCAAGGGACAGTCCCCGACCGCGGGTTAGATCCCGTAAACAAAACTAGCGCCAGAGAGCCGTCCGGGGAACTGTCCTGGGCGGCTCTTCTCATGACCCGCACCGCCTTCCCGCCGCCGAAATCCGGGCTGGATTCATACTCCCGATTACGGTCCTTGGTGTAGGAGCGAAGGGTCGAAAAGTCTCTTCTATGTCCAGTCTCCGCCTTCCACCTCATCCGTGTGCTGACCGAGTGTCGGCGGAGGGCGGCGTATCGGGAGCCGCTCTCCGTCGAGCAGCACCGGCGAGCCTATCGTCTTCAGGGTTCCGGCTGCCGGGTGCTCCACCTCTCGCAGTATCCCGGAGCCGAGCACGTGCTCGTCCTCGAACACGTCGGCGAGGGTGTTGACCGGACCGCAGGGCACACCGGCAGCACGGATCTCCTCCGCCCACTCGTCCGCTGTCCGCTTGCCAAACTCTTCTTGCAGGACCTCGATAAGCTCTTCGCGGTTGGCGACGCGGTCCGGGTTGGTGGCGTAACGCTCGTCTTCGGCGAGGTCCGGACGCCCGACGGCCCGGCAGAGCGCCGCGAACTGGGTATTGTTGCCGACGGCGACGACGATGGGTTTGTCCGAGGCGTCGAAGGTCTGGTAAGGGACGATGGACGGGTGAGCGTTCCCAATGAGGCCAGTGTCCTTACCGCTGATGAGGTACTCCTGTCCCCGGTTCGCGAGCCAGGACAGGGTGGACTCGAAGAGCGGGACTTCGAGGCGCGCGCCTTCTCCGGTTACGTTTCTCCTGTAGAGCGCCGCCAGGATCGCGTTAGCTGCGGTCATCCCGCAGAAGATGTCCGCCGCCGCGACGCCCACCTTCATCGGCTCGCCGCCAGGTTGTCCCGTTATGCCCATGATGCCCGCCCGCGCCTGCATCAAGAAGTCGTAGCCGGGACGATCCTCATCCGGCCCCGGACCGAAGCCGGTGATGGAGCAGTAGATGAGGTCCGGGTTCGACTCTTGCAGGGCCTCGTACCCCAGGCCGATCTTCGCCAGCGCACCGCGCCGCCAGTTCTCTATGACCACATCCGCGTCCGTGGCGAGCTTCTTTACCAGCTCCAGACCTTCCGGCGTCTTCAAGTCCACGCCTACCGAGCGCTTGTTTCGGTTGACCGCCAGGAAGTAGGCCGACTCGCGGGCTTCGCCCTCTCCCGCGAAGGGTGGTCCCCAGTGCCGGGTGTCGTCTCCGCGTTCGGGGTGTTCGACCTTGAGGACGTCCGCCCCGAGGTCGGCGAGCACCATCGTCGCGTAGGGACCGGCGAGGACCCGTGAGAGATCGAGAACCTTCACGCCTTCGAGTGGCAACATGGCTCTACGCTCCAGTGCCGTCTACGAGGAAGAGTTGAATCGGGCCGCGAGACAGGTCGAGACTTCGCTGAGCCTCTGCGCCCGGGACGGCCTCCGGCAGCAGGAGAGCCTCGCTCGCGGAGGCTAGTAGAGGTTCGCTTCCGTCACCGACCTGATACTCGATCTCGTCGAAGGGAACCTCGTGCGGCTCTTCCATGTCGTCGATCCTCCTTCGTCGCCTTGCGAGATGCCGTGAACGCGCCCCGCGCTCTTCCTGGAGCCTTCGCGTCACACTCATGGTTCTCCATCTGTTGAGAAGGTTACCGGATCGCCGTCGCCGCCGCGAAGGTCATGGCCCGGCCACGGGGACGTCCGACAGCCCGCCTTCCGAAAGGTTCTCGATGCTCCGTACGAATCCTACCTCGGAGGTGCCGGAAATCGGGAGGCGGAGTTCGTAGCCGGTCCGGGGAGAAGCTCGGATGGCAGCCACCCCGCCGGGTCTACTTCCACCAGGTTAGTCCCGGCGTGGAGGGCTGTCCTGTCCTGATCGGCGGAGCGGCGCCGCACAACTGGTCATTCTGCGGCACCGCACGCTCATAAAGGTTGCTGAGAGCCGGAGCGCCGGGCTGCTCCTGTTCCGCTCTAAAGCCCGCTGCGTCGCGCTACTCCGCCGATTCCGTGCGGGGCCGCTCTCCGGTAATGTCGCGGCCCGTAGTCCGTCGCGGCAGGTCGCTCGTCGTGTCCGGCTCGTCGTCGCCCGACTCGCCAAAAGCCCGTCCCATGACCTCGACGATCTCTGGTCTGCGGCGGGAGATGAAGAACAAGAACGCGAATCCGATTATGGCCCAGAGCGCGATCAGGTACGGCCACAGGTTGTACGGCGGATCGGGGACCGGGTAGATCAGGCCGTATATCGGCAGGCCTACCGCCGCCGTCGCCGCCAGCGGGACGATCGCGTGCCTGACGAACGAGAAGTTCTCCCGCTCTTTGTTGCGGAAGTACAGGAAGACCGAGACGTTGATGAAGATGTACACGAAGAGTACCGCCAGCGTCCCGAGACCCCCGAAGTAACCATAGGTGGTCGAGGGGTCCCCGAAGACGAGGTACCCGAAGATGAGACCCAGCACTACCGAGTACCCGGCCTGCACCGATGCCGCGACCCACGGTGAACGGCGGGTGGGATGCACTTTAGCGAGTGCGCGCGGCAGGACGCCGTCGCGCCCGAGAGCGTAGAGCAGACGGACGGTCGAGTTGTGGATACCGATAGCAGAAGCTATCGCTCCGGTGAGGGCGGCGATGCCGACGAACGGCGCCCAGCCCGAGCCCATGTACTGGCGCGTCAGAGTGTCGAACCATGCCGCGTCGCCGGCGAACTTATCCATGTTGTCCGGACCGAAGCCTATGGTCGCGGCGTAAGTGACGAAGACGTAGTAGATCCCGATGACGGCGACGGCGCCGAGCAGGGCGCGCGGGATGCTCGTGTGCGGGTCGCGCGTCTCCTCGCCCAGAGAAGCCGCCGCCTTCCAGCCGACGAAGGACATGATCCCGAAGATCATACCCAGGAACACGCCGCCGAGCCCGCTGCCCGTCGTCGGGCTGAACACGGCCAGAGTGTTTCCCTCGGCGCCTCCCTGCGCGATCACCGAGACCAGCATGATCGTGACTATGAGGATTTCGTAGGCCAGGAAGATCAAACCGCCGCGCACCGACTGCGTGATGCCCAGGACCGAGAGCCCGTAGACCAGCCCCGCGATGACGAAGAACGGGATCACCCACGGCATGGCTATGCCGAAGATGCGCTGCATCTCCTCGCTCGCGAACGAGGCGAAGATAGAGTACGTCGCCGCCTCGAAGATCCCATACCCGATGATGAAGAACCACATACCCATGAAGCCGGTCTTCGGGTTGATGGCGTTCGAGACTATCGAGTACACGCTGCCCGCCGAGGCCGTCCTGCGGGCGAGCTGCGAAAGCCCCAGCGCCACCAAAAAGACCGCCCCGAAAGAGAACAACATCGCCAGCGGCATCGCGCCACCGGCGAACCCGGCAATGAACGGTGTGTTGAAGAACATCGCCACCGATGGCGCCATGAAACCCATCGAGACTATCATCGCTTCGCCGGTCGAGAGAGCGCCGCCTCTCAACCCCTGGTCATTCCTGGACTCCAACTAAGAGCCTCCTCCACATGTCAGGGCTCCCAAGGGAGCCCGAGATAAACAACACCAAAACAAACAACACCAAAACGTCTCGCGAATATTAACCATTCTTGTAGGGATAACGCTACAGCAATAGGATCAATTTTTCCGGCCGGGGCGGCAAAATCTTTATACCTACGTCCACCTCGCGTTTGGCGCTCGTTTGAGAGGAGAGATCTCTGGCTCGTCAGGGGCCCCCGCAAGGCAGTTGCCTGGATAAGGGCGCTGTTCCGGACTTGACTGGTATAGTCTGGCAGTTGCTTACGTGGAGTCCAGTGGGAGGAGCGGCATGTCGCAGATGAAGGCGATCCGGGTGGAGGAGTTCGGAGAACCGGAGGTGCTCCGGTACGTGGACGCCGAACGTCCCTCGCCCGGTGAAGGGGAGGTCTTGATCGAGGTCCGCTCCGCCGGCATCAACTACGCCGACACCATGCGCCGCCGCAACCAGTACGTCGTCAGCCAGGACCTGCCCTTCGTCCCCGGCTCCGAGGTGGCGGGCATCGTCGCCGAGGTGGGCGAGGGCGTCGAGAGCGTCTCCATCAGCGACCGGGTCGTGACGCTTCTCGGCACGGGTGGATACGCGGAGTACGCCGTCGCTCCCGCGCGCAACCTGATCCCCATTCCGCACGGCCTCGGTTTCGACGAGGCTGCCGCCATCCCGCTCCAAGGGCTCACCGCCTACCATTGCATAAAGACCTCCGGAGCCCTCAAGGAAGGTGAGAGCGTCCTGGTTCACGCAGCGGCCGGCGGGGTCGGCACCCTCGCCGTCCAGATGGCGAAGCTCCTCGGCGCGGGCAAGGTCATCGCTACCGCGAGCAGCGACGAGAAGCTCGACCTGGCGAAGTCTCTCGGCGCTGACGTCCTCATAAACTACACCGAGGAAGGCTGGCCCGAGAAGGTCCGCGAGGCGACGGACGGCAAGGGAGCTGACATCATCCTGGAGATGGTCGGCGGCGACTTTCTGGAGAAGAACCTGAAGTGTCTCAACGTCTTCGGAAGGATGGTCGTCTACGGGGCGGCAAGCGGGGAGCGGGGTAGTATCATCCCCCTCGCGCTAATGAAGCGCTGCCACGCGGTCGTCGGGTTCTACCTGCCCCAGATCATGAGCCGCCCGGACCTCTTCGTCCCCAGCCTGCGGGAGACTCTCGGTTGGATCTCCTCCGG
>DASSMB010000003.1:0-23066 GCA_035689095.1 Rubrobacteraceae bacterium
GCTCCGGGTCCGCAGGCTAGAGAGCGCCGGAGATGACGGGAGGCTCGCGGTCGCCGGTCCCAGGGGCGAGGAGCAGCCAGTCTTCCAGGCCGCAGGCGCGGGCGGAGTCCAGGACCGGGCGGGAGGGGGAGCGCAGCCTGATCTTGTGGGCGTGGATCTGGGAGCGGACGGCGAGCTCGCGGGCGCACAGGAGGTCCAGGAAGGTGATGCCGGAGAGGTCCACGACGGCGGGCCCCCGGAGGTAGGCCGCGGCGTCGAGCGCGCCGCGCAGTTCTTCGAGCGCGGAGATGTCGAACTCTCCTGTTAGCCCTACGAGAATGTCTGTACCGCCGGTCTTGCCAACTGCTATACCGTACAAGATCACACCTTCCCCAGGATACCGATGGTTGCTCTCAACACACCTGCTTGATTATTTAGACCACCGCGGCGGCCGGATGGTTACACTTTGCGGCGCGAAAGAGAAGAAATTCTGTCCCGCGGCCCCGTTAGCGGAGCGCGCCGCCGCGAGCCGCCGGGTTCTGTTATCTTGTGGCATGGAGATGCACCGGCGCGGCGACTCATCGGTTCCATCAGTTTTCCGGGTTCCCCTACAAGGTTCCCAAGCGGAGTGCCGCTCTTGACGTACATGGAAGACAGGGACCTGGCCGCGCGCGCCTCCTCGGGAGATGTCGAGGCGTTCGGCAGGCTTGTCCGGGATCACTCCGCGCTCGTATACCGGGTGGCGATGCGGATATGCGGGGAGGGTGACGCTCAGGACGCGAGCCAGGAGGTTTGGGTTCGTGTCTGGAGGAACATAAACACTTTCCGAGGTGGTAGTGCTTTTAGTACGTGGCTATACAAGGTTACAGTCAACACCTGTCTCAGCGCCCGCGAGCGGGAGGCCCGGCGCGAGATGCGCGAATATGTAAGCGAGCTTCCGTTCCTGCCCGAGCCGCCCGGAGGAGACGCAGATCCGGAGACCGCGGCGCTCAACGCCGAGCGGCGCGAAGAGATAGAGAAAGCTCTCTCCTACGTGCGGCCCGACCACCGGGCCGCTCTCGTGTTGCGGCACATGGAGGGGCTCTCCTACGCGGAGATAGCGGAGATCCTGGACGTCCCCGACGGCACGGCGAAGGGCTGGGTATCCCGCGGTCGGGCGGCCATGCTCGTAGCTCTCTCGAATAACGGCGACGGCCCGGAGGGAGGCTCCTCGTGACGGTGCGCGGCGAGGAGCGCTGGGAGGTGCTGGAGAGCATCGGGGCGTACGCCGCCGGAGAGCTGGCAGGCGAGGAGGCGCGCGCGGTCGAGCGGCTCATAATGGAGCGCCCGGACCACCGCAAGCTCGCCGAGTCCTACGCCCGCATGCTCGTGATGCTCTCCGTCCTGGGCAACGAGAGCGTCGAGGCGCCGGAGGCCATCGCGAACTACGCCATCCGCCGGGCCTACCTCTCGGCGTTCATGCGGCAGGCCGAGGACTTCCTAGGCGGCATCGGACGCTCATACCTCGACGCTTTCGTCTATTATTTCGGGTTGCGTCCCGCGAGGCGCGAGAGCTACGGAGGAGAGATCTAATGCCCGACAACACACACGACCTTGTGCGCGTCCTGACCGAGTTCACCCCCCGGCTCGTTGGCGCGGTGCTGGTGCTCCTGCTGGCGCTCCTGGTCGCGCTCTTCCTGCAGCGCCTGGTGGCCCGCTTCCTGGAGAAGCTGGGGCTGGACGACCTCTTCGAGCAGACCGGAGCCTCCAACTCGCTCATGCAGGTCGGCTACGACGCCGGTCCGTCGCGCCTGCTGGGCATCGTTCTCTTCTGGGGCGTCATGCTCACCGGCCTCGCCGCCGCTCTCAGCGTGCTCGGCCTCTCCTCCCTGCAGTCTACGATGGACCAGATCGTTAACCTCTCCGGCCGGGCGCTGGTCGCGCTCGTCATCCTCATAGCCGGCGTCATGTTCGCCGGATGGCTCGCGGAGATGGTCGCCCGCGAGGCCGACAGGTCCGGGCTGCGCAGCTCGGGCGGCTTCCGCCGGGCCGTCTTTATAACCATAGTCTCCATCTCCGCGCTGCTGGCCGCCGGTCAGCTCGGCCTTGAGACTTCCATACTCCTCATGCTCGCCATCGTCGTGCTCGCCACCATCGGGCTCGTCGCCGCGCTCGCCATCGGGCAGGGTCTCGCCCTGCTCTCAAGCAACGTCGCCGCCGGCCGCTACGTGCAGGACGGCACCGAGGTGGGCGACGTCATCTCCGTGGACGGCATCGAGGGCACCGTCGAGGAGATGGGCCACGCATCCATCACGCTCCGCTCCGAGGATGGCTACCTCTACCGCATCCCCAACCGCACCCTCCTGGAGAGTGTAGTCCGCAAACAGGAGCGCCGTCCGGAGGAGCGCGGCCCCGAGGAGTAGGGCCTCTCCGTGGCCTCCGTAGAAGAGATTACGCGCCCGGACGGGGCGCCGTGTTACGACTTCCGGTAGACGGCGACAGTCCTTCGCCGAGTGCAAGAGAAGAATCTCGCAAGAGGAGTCAGACGATGAAAAAGCCCAGGAACGTCAGCCCGGCCCACGATGTGCTCGGATACGAGCGGCAGCCGCTCGACGCTATCTTCAAGCCCGATGCGGTGGCGGTAATCGGGGCGAGCGACCGGGCGGGGAGCGTCGGGCGAACGATTATGTGGAACTTGATCTCCAACCCCTTCGGCGGCACGGTCTTCCCGGTGAACAGGAACCGTCCGAGCGTGCTCGGTATCAAGGCATATCCCTCCGTCACAGATATCCCCCAGAGGGTAGACCTCGCCGTCATCGTCGCGCCCGCCCCCGCCGTCCCGGAGATAATCCGCGAGTGCGCCGAGGCGGAAGTCCCCGGCGCGATCATCATCTCCGCCGGCTTCCGGGAGACCGGCTCCGGGGGCGCGGAGCTGGAGCGGCGGGTGCTGGAGGAGGCGCGAAAGGGCCGGATGCGGATCATCGGCCCGAACTGCCTCGGCGTGATGAGCCCGAACACCGGCCTCAACGCCACCTTCGCGGGCGCGATGGCCCGACCCGGCACCGTCGGGTTCCTCAGCCAGAGCGGGGCGCTCCTCACGGCCATCCTCGACAGGAGCTTCAAGGAGAACGTCGGCTTCTCCAACATCGTCTCCGTCGGCTCCATGATGGACGTTGGTTGGGGAGACCTGATCTACTACCTCGGCGACGACCCGAAGACGAAGAGCATCGTCATCTACATGGAGTCCGTCGGCGACGCCCGCTCGTTCCTGTCGGCGGCGAGGGAGGTAGCCCTCACAAAGCCCATCATTGTCATAAAGGCCGGGCGCACCGAGGCCGCCGGAAAGGCCGCCGCCTCCCACACCGGCTCCCTGACCGGCTCCGACGAGGTCCTCGAAGCCGCCTTCCGCCGCAGCGGCGTCCTGCGCGTGAACGAGATAGCCGAGCTGTTCGACATGGCCGAGGTCCTCGGCAAGCAGCCCCGCCCAAAGGGGCCGCGCCTGACCATCCTGACCAACGCGGGCGGCCCCGCCGTCCTCGCCACCGACGCCCTCATAACCGGCGGCGGAGAGCTGGCCGGCATCTCCCCCGAGACCATGAGCTCTCTGAACGAGTTTCTGCCCGCTCCCTGGAGCCACGGCAACCCCATAGACGTGCTCGGCGACGCCGACCCGGAACGCTACGCGAAGACGCTCGAAACCGCCGCCGGAGACCCGGAGAGCGATGGCCTTCTGGTCGTCCTCACCCCCCAGGACATGACTGATCCCACCGAGACCGCCCAGGCCCTCGTCCCCTACGCGAACAGCACCCGCAAGCCCGTCTTGGCGAGCTGGATGGGCGGCTCGGCCGTCTCCGCCGGGACCTCCATCCTCAACGGCGCCGGCGTCCCGACCTTTGACTACCCGGACACCGCCGCCCGCGCCTTCACCAACATGTGGCGCTACACTTACACCCTCCGCGGCATCTACGAGACCCCGGACCTCGCCGCCGACGAGGACGATGTGGACCGCGAGCGGGCCGGGGAGGTCATGGCCGGGGTGCGCGACGCGGGACGGACCATCCTCACCGAGTACGAGGCAAAGCAGGTCCTCGCCGCCTACGGCATCCCGACCGTGGAGACCGAGGTCGCCCGTACAGCCGACGAAGCCGCAGAACTGGCCGAGCGCTTCGGCTATCCCGTGGTCCTCAAGCTAGACTCGGAGACCATCACCCACAAGACCGACGTCGGCGGCGTGCGCCTGAACCTGAGCGGCGCCGAAGAGGTCCGGCAAGCCTACACGGAGATGCAACAGTCCATCACCGAGGACTTCGGGCCGGAGGACTTCGCGGGAGCGACGGTGCAGCCGATGGTGAGCCTGGACGGGTACGAGTTGATCGTCGGGAGCAGCGTGGACCCGCAGTTCGGGCCGGTCCTGCTCTTCGGCTCCGGCGGCCAGCTCGTCGAGGTCTACAGGGACCGGGCGCTGGCGCTGCCGCCGCTTACCACGACGCTCGCCCGGCGCATGATGGAGCGCACCCGCGTCTTCGAGGCGCTGAAAGGCGTGCGGGGCCGGGCTCCGGTGGAAACTGGCGCTCTGGAGAAGCTGCTCGTGCGCTTCTCCCGGCTCGTGGCGGAGCAGCCCTGGATCTCCGAGCTGGACATCAACCCGCTCCTCGCCTCGCCGGAGCGCATCATCGCGCTGGACGCCCGCGTCGTGCTGCACGATCCCGAGACCGCCGAGGAGAAACTGCCCCGGCCCGCTATCCGCCCCTACCCGACCCAGTACGTCTGGACCGAGGAGGCGCGGGACGGCGCCCCGGTAGTCGTGCGGCCGATCCGCCCCGAAGACGAGCCCTTGATGGTCAGGTTCCACGAGTCCCTCTCCGAGCAGAGCGTCTACATGCGCTACTTCCACATGATGAACCTCGACCAGCGAACCGCCCACGACCGTCTCACGCGCATCTGCTTCATAGACTACGACCGCGAAATGGCGCTCGTCGCCGAGCGCACCGACCCGGAGAGTGGAGAGAAAGAGATCATGGGCGTCGGACGTCTCAGCAAGGGCGGCGGCGTCACGGACGAGGCGGAGTTCTCCGTCCTGATCAACGACCGCTACCAGCGCCAGGGCTTGGGCACGATACTCCTCTCCCACCTCCTGGACGTGGGCCGCGCCGAGGGCCTCAAGCGCATAACCGCGGAGATCCTGTTCGAGAATTACCCCATGCAGCGCATCAGCCGGAAGCTCGGCTTCCATCTCCACCGCGACACCGAGGAGATGGTCATGAAGGCCGACATGGACCTACTGCAACCAGTATAGAAACGAAAAGGAGCGGCTCCCCTTGGAAGGGAGCCGCTCCTCGAAACTGGACGCTCTGTCTAGAAGATCAGGATGAAGCCGAAGTCGTCGTCCATGAACATACCGTCGTCGACGAACCCGCCGTTGACCTGCGTGACGGATACGTCGAGGCTGTTGTCGATGGAGGCGTCCGCCGCGCTGCCGACATCGCCGGAGGTAGCGGTGGCGTCGCCAAACTGTGACTGGGTAACATCTACCGTCGCCGACTGGGAAGCGTCAACGAACGAGAGGTCCACATCCCCACCCGTAGCCTGGGCGAAAGCCGGAGCCGCCGCCACCATCATCATCGCCAGCATCGCCACCAGGACCATAAGTTTCCGCATCTTCTCTTCTCCTTCAATTGGGTTGCGCCTTGCTCTCTCTACCGTGAACTACATGTCGTCTACATGCCGCTTCACCTCTTCGTCAGGGTATGTTATCTACGAAGTTCCATACGCCTCGGATCACAACCTAATCGCCCTACGGTCTCTCGCTCACCTCTCATCCGAACACCCACTACATGGTGGCACCCCGCGCGAAATTGCGTATCACGCAAATGAGTGATTTTTCTCTAGCCCTTTCGGATTAATGACCGGCGAGAAGCGGTATATGGTGAACGTCATACAGTCTTGAAGTGGCGGAGGGAATAATGAGCATCCTGACCTGGATAGTCTTCGGCCTCATCGCCGGGATCATCGCCAAGCTACTTACCCCCGGCCGCGACCCCGGCGGCTGCATCATCACGATGCTTCTCGGCGTCGGCGGCGCTTTCGTCGGCGGGTTCCTCTACTCCCAGCTAACCAACCGCCCGTTCAACGCCCAGTTCGACCTCGGGAGCCTGATCGTCGCGATCCTGGGCGCCGTCGTACTGCTGATCATCTACCGCCTCCTCGCCGGCCGCGCCTGATCCACACGAGACATCTCCAGGCGGGAATCGCTCCCATCTATGGCGCGATTCCCGCTTTTTCACCCTCCCCACACCCTGGCAATCGCTAATGACTCCCATTAACCAGTAATAAGAACTGTTCTTGATTTATGCGGTTTCTCCGCTAGAATAAAGGGGTGTATGGGTCATCTAAACGGAGGATGGATTCATGGCGGCATTAATGGAGCGGCTGGGTCTCGGAGGCCGGGAGATGACGGATTCGGGGCACAGCAAGAACTTCGTGTTGAAGGTGGTGCAGCCGAGTCTGGTCGGGTTGATGGACGGGTCGGTCTCCACGCTGGCGCCGTTGTTTGCGACGGCGTTCGCCACGAGGGACCCGCGGGTGACGTTTCTGGTGGGGCTCGCGGCGGCGGTTGGGGCGGCGATCAGCATGGCCTTCTCCGAGGGGCTCTCGGACGACGGCACGCTCACCGGGCGGGGTCATCCCTTCCTGCGGGGGACCATAACGGGCGTCGCGACGTTCCTGGGAGGCATCCTGCACACGCTGCCGTTCCTGCTGCCGAACGTGAGTATGGCTCTATACGTGGCCTTCGGGGTTGTGGGGGTGGAGCTGCTGGCGATCTCCTTCATCCGCTACCGCTACTTCCAGATGAGCTTCCTCATGTCCGCGATGCAGGTCATACTGGGCGGCGCGCTCGTCTTTAGCGCCGGTATCCTGATCGGGAGCGCGTAGAGTAGCTTCGGTCTATCTCCTGGTGGCCCGGTCCGCGTTGATGCGGCCGTAGCCGTAGTAAGGGTCCTTTCCGCGAGGTCCGAGGTCCACGGCGGTGCGGAGTATCCTGTATCTCGTTGCCAGAGGGCCCCGTCCCTGGCCGCGCAGGAGCCCGGCCAGCGCCGCGACGTGCGGCGAGGACATGCTCGTGCCGCTCCTGTACTCGTAGCCGCCGGGGACAGTGGAGAGTATATTGATGCCGGGAGCCGCCACGTCGATGTAGCTGCCGGTGCTAAATGAGCTATCTCGTCCGTCATTGGGGCCGGTGGCAGCCACGGCGATCACGTTAGCGTAAGCGGCGGGATAGATCGGTCCCGTACCGCCGTTGCCCGCGGCGGCTACGACGTTTGCGCCTTTCCTGGTGGCATAGTCTATGGCGCCCTTCAGGATGCTCTTCTCACCCGGTCCGCCAAGAGACAGGTTGACCACTTTGGCCCCGTGGTCGACGCTCCACGTTATAGCGTTAGCTATATCGGAATCGTTGCCTACGAGATCTCGATTCAGAGCCTTGCCGATTATGAGCCGGCAGCCGGGGCAACCTCCGGCCACTCCGATCCCGTTTCCCGTCCGGGCGGCCACCGTTCCCGCCGTGTGAGTACCGTGCCCGTGCAGATCCTCGACCGTAGAGTTGTTGTTCACGAAGTCATATTGTGCGACGACCCGACCTTGTAGATCCGGATGTTGGATGGCCGCTCCGCTGTCGATTACGGCTACCCTCGTACCCCTGCCTCTGGTCCGGCTCCAGGCCTTCTCGAAGCCCGGCTTTCTCAGACCATACTGGTATCTAAACCTGGGATCATTCGGCGTGTACATGCCCGTGCGGACGTAGTTGTAATAGACGCTCTCGACACCTGGACTCTTCTCGAGCTTCTCCTTGATCCGCTCCAGGTCCCGCTCCCGGACCTCCTGGGAACGCTCGCTCTTCACCTCCGGGAACTCCAGGACCTTCGCGTCGGCATCGGGGAGATCTTCTGCGACCGTCGCTCCGGCTTCCTCACCGAGCGACTCCACTTCCTGCTCATGTTCCTGGTCTTCGTAGGTGACGATCAACTCTCCGGCGGCGTACTCGGCGCCGCCCGGCCCCTCATCCACGAGGTCGCCGGGAGGTTCGCTCCACGCAGCGCCAGTGAATGCCAGCAATGCTGCCGCAGCTATTAGAGATACGAAAACAACGGCAAGCTGCCGCGCGGGAATCGTCATGCCCCCTCCAAGTGTCGCGCCTCGCCCCATACTACAGGAAACGAGGCGCGAGATGCCAGTCGTCAGGCGGCGGTGTCTAGCTCTTCGGCGGCTCGTAGAGTTGGATGTCGTTGCCCTCGGAGTCCTTGAATGTCGCTACCCGGCCCCAGGGGTGCTCGGAGATCTCCGCCGGGAACTCGACGCCCTTCTCCTTCAGGCCGCTCACGGTATCCTCCAGACTTCCCTCGGGCTGGAAGGTCACGACGGGACCGCCGTCGCTCTGAGCGCCCTCGGGCTCCCGGCCGTTCAGCCCGATGGTCAGGCCGTTGGCATTCACCTCGGCCCAGTCGCCATCTTCCTTGCTGACCGTCAGGCCCAGGGTATCTCCGTAGAAGCCCTTGGCACGCTCTATGTCTTGTACGGGCATCCAGACTACCGCTACGCCAGTGACCATGTTTCCTCCTTCGGTTGCGTACACGCGCGAACGTGGAAGCCGATCGCGCTTACAGCACAGGATTCCAGCTAATACCCGCGGAAACTGTAAGTAAACTAACCGAAGGACTCCAGAAAGTGCAACGTTATCCTATCTTCGACGCCGGCCAGGGTAACGTCGCGGTTCAGTTCCCTCTGCAGGCTGGTGACGCCGTGCTCGCGGATGCCACAAGGAGTTACCCGGTCGAACCAGGAGAGGTCGGTCTTCACGTTCAGAGCGAAGCCGTGGGAGGTGATCCAGCCGGACGAGAACTTGACGCCGATGGCGCAGATCTTGTTTTCCCCCACCCACACGCCCGTGTACGCAGGGTGCCGCCACCCCTCCAGCCCGTAGTCAGCGAGCGCCCGGATGACGACCTCCTCCAGCTCGCGCAGGTACGCGTGCGTGTCGCGGACCTTCAGCCGCAGGATGGGGTAACCGACAACCTGTCCGGGACCGTGGAACGTGACGTCGCCGCCGCGGTCGATCCAGAACACTTCCGCGCCCAGCGAGCGCAGGTAATCCTCCCCCGCCCCCAGGTTGCTCGCGTCCTTCGCCGCCCGTCCGAGCGTGTAGACCGGCGGATGCTCCAGAAGCACGAGGGTGTCCGGGATCCCACCCCGCTTCCTAAGCCGGACCAACTCCGCCTGCATCTCCCAGCCCTCGGCGTACGGCGTCAACCCCGGCAGCCGCCGCACCTCGATAGATTCTGAGGACGAGGCTCTCCGCTCGGTCTCCAAACCCGCGTCCTAGACGCTCGCGCCGGCGCTGGCCGCGATGCGCGCGTCGGTGGTCTGCTCGTGGGCGTGGTAAGAGCTACGCACCAGCGGTCCGCTCTCGACGTGCTTGAAGCCCAAGGAGACACCGTACTTCTTGAGTTCCGCGAACTCCCTCGGCGTGTAGTAGCGGCTCATCGGCAGATGGTTCTCCGAGGGCCGCAGGTACTGCCCGATGGTCAGGATGTCCACGTCGTGATCTCGCAGGTCGCGCATCGTCTGGTGGAGCTCCTCCTCCACCTCGCCGAGACCCACCATGAACCCACTCTTCGTGAGCCCGTCGGGGTTCAACTCCTTCGCGTAGCGCAGCACTTCGAGCGAACGCCGGAACTTGGCCTGCGGACGCACCGCCGGGTACAGGCGCGGCACGGTCTCGATATTGTGGTTGAAGGTGTCGGGCCGGGCTTCAATGACGGTTTGTATGGCGTCGCGGTCGCCCTTGAAGTCCGGGGTGAGGACCTCGACGGCGCAGCCGGGGACCTGCTGCCTTATCGCCTGGATCGTGGCGGCGAAGATGCCCGCGCCGCCGTCCTTCAACTCGTCGCGGTTGACGCTCGTTATGACGGCGTGCTTGAGTCCCATCTGCTTCGCGGCGTCGGCGACGCGGTGCGGCTCGTCGATGTCCAGCTCTGTCGGCTTGCCGGTAAGGACGGCGCAGAAGCCGCAAGAGCGGGTGCAGACGTTGCCCAGGATCATGAAGGTCGCGGTGCGGTTGTTCCAGCACTCGCCGATGTTCGGGCAGCGCGCCTCCTCACAGACGGTGTGAAGAGAGAGACCGCGCATGGTCTCCTTGATGTCGCGGTATGTCTCGCCGTCCGGGATGCGGGCCTTCAGCCAGTCCGGGCGACCGTGAGACCCAGGAACTCCCCGCGACTGCTGGCGGAAGGGCAGGTACTCCGTCGGGACGCCGTCGGGCGGCGGGGCGACGGGCTTATCTTCCCATCGGTGTCGGACCTCGAACGTCTTCGTACCGTTTTCGAGGACTTTCAGGTTGATCTGTCTGCGGGCCACGGCTCTCCTATCTACCTCGCGCTCTGCGGTTCATAGTATCGCACGGCGGGCGGTTACAGCATCCCCTCGCGCTCCAGCCGCGCGGTGGCTCTATCCGCCAGGTCCCTCACGAGCCGCAGGTCGCGGTCGCGGAGCCAGGGGTCGGGCGAGTGGCTCGCGCAGCAGAGCGTCCCGTACAGCCGTCCATCCGAGAGCCGCAGCGGGAAGCCCACGTACGACCCAACATCCGCCGCGCGGGTTATATCCAGGTCCTTCACCCGCTCGTCGGCTCGGGTGTCCGGGATCGCGTTCGGGACGCGGCCGTCTACCACCCGCTGGCAGATCGAACCTTCCAGCGGCAGGCTCGTCCCCTCCTCGATCCCGAAGGTCTCCCTCTCCCCTTCCAGGACGCGGAAGACCTGATCCTCGCCCACGAACTCGGAGATGAAGGCTACATCCATCTCGAATGCCTCCCGGAACACGGAGAGTATCTCTTCGAGCGTCTCGGCCCATCTATAACCAGCCTCGCCTCCCACAGGAGGTCCTGTTTCTCCGCCACTCATTGTGTCGTCCTGACACTTCCCAAACGTTCGACAACTGACGGACAGAGATTATAGCGCTCCCCGGCGGCCCGCCGTGTATCCGGTTACGGCGGGCCGCCGGGCGAGAGAACTAGAAGTGTATGGCGTGACCTTCGACGGCCATGGCCGCCTCGCTGACGACCTCCGCCAGGGACGGGTGGGCGTGGATCGCCATCCCGATCTCCTGCGGCGTCCCCTCGACCAGCTTGGCGAAGACGCCTTCCGCGATCAGGTCCGTCACCTTCGGCCCTATGGCGTGCATACCCAGGATCAAATCCGTCTCCGAATCGGCCACGATCTTGAAGAAGCCGTTCGGCTCTCCCTCGATGAGCGCCTTGCCGATGGCCCGGAACGGGAACTTGGCCTCCTTGACCTCGTAGCCTTCCTCCTCGGCCTGGGCCTTGGTGAGCCCGAAGGAGGCGACCTCGGGGCGGCAGAAGGTTACCCTGGGAACGAGGCTCTGATCCATGGGCATCGGGTCCTCGCCAGCCATGTGCTCTACCGCGATGATGCCCTCGTGCCCGGCGGCGTGGGCGAGCCAGTAGCCGCCGATCACGTCCCCGGCGGCATAAACGCCGTCCTCGGCGGTCCGGCCATACTCGTCCACCTGGATGATGCCGCGGTCGCTCACTTCTACCTTCGTCGCGTCGAGATTCAGGTCCTCGGTGACGGTCTTGCGACCGACCGCGACGAGCAGGCACTCGGCTTCGAGCGTCTCATCGCCATCCTTGCCCTCGACCTTGAGCTTCACGCCCGAGTCGGTCTTCTCCAGGCTCTCCGGGTCGGCCTTGACGCCGGTCAGGACCTTCATGCCGCGTCCCTCGAACTCCTTCCTCAGAGCGTCGGAGATCTCCGGGTCTTCGAGCGGCACTATCTTGTCGAGAAGCTCGACTATGGTCACTTCGGTGCCGAAGTCGTTGTACATGCTGGCGAACTCTACTCCGACAGCGCCGCTACCGAGGATGATGATCGAGTCCGGGTAGTCCTCGTTGTTGGTTACGATGTCGTCCGAGGAGATGACCCTGTCGCCGTCGAACTCCAGTCCCGGCAGAGTATTGACGGCGGAGCCGGTCGAGATGAGGACGTTCTCGGCCTCCAGCTCCTCGGTGCCGTCGCCGGTCTCAACCTTTATCTTCTTCGGCTCGACGAAGCTGCCAACGCCGTTGTAGACGGTGACCTTGTTCTTCTTCATCAGGCCCTGCACGCCCTTGCGAAGCTGGTTCACGACCGACTCGCGGCGCTTGGCGGCGGTCGGATAATCCAACTCGACGTTGCCCGTCTTGACGCCGAACTCCTTGCCATTTTTGGCGTCGTGGAGCAGGTGCGCCGTCTGGAGGAGAGCCTTGGTCGGGATGCATCCTACGTTCAGGCATGTGCCGCCGAGGTGACCGCCTTCGCGCTTCTCTATGAGTGCCACCTTCATGCCTAGCTGACTCGCACGTATCGCGGGTATGTATCCTGCGTTTCCTCCGCCTATGATCACGAGGTCGAACTTATCCGCCACCCTGTTCTCCTTTCACGTTTACCACAGTGATTCTAACTGCCTCTCTCCCTCGAAGCCATCTTCCGGCTGACAGGCCGGACAGAAGTGGGTTGGCCTCCCTCCCACCTTTTCCCGAACGACTGTTCCCTCACACCCCGGACAGGGCTTTCCATGCTTCTCGAAGACCCGCAGGTGGTTCTGGTGCTGTCCGGGCCGGTCCAGTACGTCCCGGTAGAGCCGGACCGTGGTGCCCCGGTGCTCTATTCCGGCCGCGAGGTTCTTCTTTATGGCCTCGTAGAGCGCTGCCCACTCCGCGGCCGCGAGCGTGTTCGTCTTGCGCCGGGGATGTAGCCTGGCGTCGTACAGGATCTCGTCCACGTAGATGTTCCCTATGCCGGACACGACTTTCTGGTCCAGTAGAGCCGGTTTTATCTGGACCCTCCGGGAGCCGAGCTTCCCCCGGAGATACTCAGGGCTGAATTCGTCCCCGAACGGCTCCGGTCCCAGCGCCGAGAGACGCTCCTCCAGCTCCTGCTCGTCCAGCAGGCGCGCCCGGCTGAAACCCGTCTCGTCCCGCAGGAACAGCTTCCGGCCGCCATCGAGACCGAGCATCAGCATGAGCGCCGTGGACGGCTCCTCGACCGGCGGTACGAGCAGTAACTGACCCCCGATCTTTAGCTGAAACACCAGCGAGTCTCCGGTGCTCAACTCCACGATGAGGTGCTTCGCCCGCCGCCGAGCGCCGGAGATCCCGGCTCCCGCGATCCGCCGGACGAACTCCTCCTCCGCGGGCTGCTCGATGAGGGAATGATCAAGCACCCCGGCCCGCTCGATCTCCGAGCCCACGACCAGTTCGCGCAAATCCTCTTTGATGGTCTCGACCTCGGGAAGCTCCGGCATGCGCGTATTTATACCCCCTCCGCGTCCCGGAGCCGTGGGAGACGGTTCACGCCGGTCTGCGCGCGACGAAGGCCGCGTGAGCCTCTGGAAGGCGATACGCTCCGTAAGCGCGCCTCGCCCGGACCCGGAAGCCGGCCCGCCGGAGCTCCCCGGCGACCTCCGGCGCTCTGTATAAACGCTGGCGGTGCGTCTCGTCATCCCGCCGGTAGGATTCGCCCACCTGCCGGAAGGTGGAGATCCTGCGGGTCAGGATGCTCCGCTCCGTATCTTCCTCTTTCTCGACGAGCACCACCCAGCCGTCCCCCTCGGTGAAGCTTCTCTCCGAGATCCCCCGCCGGACCTGTCCGGGTTCCGCGACGTCGAAGACGAAGACCCCGCCGGGAGCGAGCGCGCCGTGTACCCGGCGGAAGAGCGGGAGCAGCGTGTCCTCATCGCCCTGGGGATCGAACAGGTAATTGAGCACCTCCCCGACCGCCGTAACGGCGTTGCACGGTGGGATCCCGGCGTCGAAGAGCGACCCGACCCGGAACTCGGCCTCCGGGACGCGCCTCCGCGAGATCTCGACCATCGCCTCGGAGATGTCTATGCCGAGGACACGGTATCCGGCGTCAACCAGCTCCCGCGCCCACAGACCGCTGCCGCAGCCCAGGTCCACCACCAGCCCCTCCCGGACGCGGCTACGGCCCAGTATCTTCAGGATGCCCGGAGCCGACCCGAGCGCGTAGTCCCCGAAACCGGCGTCATGGATGTGCGCCAGGTCTTCTCTGTACCAGCCCGTCACGTCCGGCGGCGCTCACTCCCCGGCGACGCGCACCGAAGTCCCCGCCAGGGGTACCGGCTCCCTGTAGACGGTCTTGTAGAGCCCGTCGAGCATGACGGAACGCGCGTCGAGCGAGCGCATGGCGCCCTCCCGGACCTTTCGCTGTCCCTCTTCGTCCTCTGCGTAAGGGGCTATGGAGTCCATCATGATGCGGGCGTGGGTAACATCCATTGTGACGTGGCTGGTGAAGATCTCCAGCGCTTCGTCCGGCAGTCCCGCCGCCTTCCTCAAACCCTCGGAGAGTCGAACGTAGATCGGGGGTACCGGCCACTCGCTCGCCGGTCCCAGGGCCCCCAGCCCGAGCCGGATGTCCGGGTCGCGGGTCAGGGCGTAGTGGGTGGTGATGTACATCTCTATCTCGGGGAGCGTCTTCGGCGCCTCCCATTCCTCCTCGGAGATGTCCAGCGCGCGGAGGAAGCGGCGGTAGAGGGCTGGATGGGTCTCGTCGGGGTTCAGGTGACCGTACTCGTCGAAGAGGATCTCGGCGAGCGCGAGCTGCAGCTTCTCGTCCTCGCGGCACCCGGAGATGAGGGAAGCCAGATAGAGGCGGCTGACCCGCACGTGCCGGTAGTACTGGATCGCGAACTCCCGTACTCCATCCGGGCTCGCGTCACCGTCCCCGAAACGCTCCAGGAACGGGTGCGTCAGCGCGGGATGCCCGATGACCTCCCGCTTCAACCGATCCAGAAACTCGTTGGAATCCATGCGCGCCCTTTCACCGGAAGCTCTTTGCAAAAAGTTTACCGCCTGTCGGCGAGGACGTTGGAGACTAAAGGGTAAAGAAAAACGCCGCGCCCTTCCCGATCTCGCCTTCCGCCCACACGCGCCCGCCATGCCGGTGGATGATGCGCTGCACAGTTGCGAGGCCGAGGCCGGTACCCTCGAACTCCTCGTCCGTATGCAGCCGCTGGAAGGGGCCGAAGAGGTTCTCCGAGTAAGTCTCGTCGAACCCCACGCCGTTGTCCTTCACGAAGTACACTCTCTCGTCTTCCTCATCCACTGCCCCGAACTCTATCCTGGGGCTGCTCTGGTCTCTGGTGAACTTCCAGGCGTTGTCCAGCAGGTTCTCTATGGCTACGCGCATGAGCTGCTCGTCCACGTCGGCCGACAGCCCCTCGGCGATGATGAACTCCACGTTGCTCTCGGGATGGCTCTTGCGGAGGTCGTCCGCGATGCCCTGGGCCATAAGGCCGAGGTCCACCGGTTCGCGGTGCAGCTTCCTGCGCGTCAGACGCGATATCTCAAGCAGGCTATCCACCCGCTCGCCCATGCTGTCGCTCGCCTCCAGGATGCGGTACAGATAGTCCTTGCTCTCCGCGTCAAGCTTCTCTGCCTGGTCTTCGATCAGTATCTTCGAAAAGCCCGTGATCCAACGCAGCGGAGCCCGCAGGTCGTGCGAGACGGAGAACGCGAACTGCTCCAGCTCGTCGTTGTAGCTCGCGAGCTGCGCGGCGCGCTTCTTCAACTCCTCCTCCGCCCGCTTGCGTTCGTTGATGTTCGACTGAGACCCGGCTATGCGGACAGCCTTCCCCTCCTCGTCCCACACAGCCACGCCGCGGGCGAGCATCCACAGGTACTCGCCGTCTCTGTGCAGCGCCCGGTACTCGGTCGCGAAGTTGCCTTTATCTCCGTTCAGGTGCGCCCGCAGCCGCTCCTCGACGCCAGCGCGGTCGTCGGGGTGTATGCGGTCGAACCACTCCGAAGAGCCGGTCCCCACCTCTCCTTCGCCGTACCCGAGCATCTCCTTCCAGCGCGGCGAGAAGTACACCTCATCCGTGGTCAGGTCCCAGTCCCACAGCCCGTCGTTAGTGGCGCGGGCGGCCAGCGCATAACGTTCCTCGGCCGCGCGGGTCTGGGCCAGCGTCCGGGTCAGCCGGCTCCTGAACTGCCACAGGAGCAGCAGCAAGGTGGCGACGGTAGCCGCGAGCGAGCCTACCAGAAAGAGGCTCTGCACCACGTAAGGGAGTTCGGAGGAGTACGGTATCAGCCGGCTGACGACGGCCACCACCAGCGCCACCATCCAGGCTCCGACGAGCAGGGGTAGCAGGACGCGGTCTTCCGTATATGGAAGCGCAACCATGACGGTCAGTAGCGACGTAATGACCAGCGTGGGGAACCAGTCCGGCTGTACGAGAGCGACCGCCAGGGTCGTCCCGAGGATGCCAGCACAGATCGTATTGACCGCCGACTGCCACCGGCCCCGCCGCACCAGAGCGCGCGCTACCAGTACCAGACATCCGAATAAGAATATAAACGCTCCCGTGAAACCCATGTAGACATCGCGGAACAATGCGGCGGCGACCTCCGACACGAGAGCGAAACCGAACGCCACCGGCGTGATCAGGCGGATTAGCTGCTCCAGTTGGGCTCTCTGGAAGGCTGACGAGTCTGGCGAGCGCTTGATGCTTATCATGTCCGGTCTCCGGGCTCGCTTTGGGACACGCCTACCGACGGCTGATAGCGCCCCGACTCATTGGCCCAATCCACGAACCCGCGCATCCGCGTCTGGAGGACGCCGACGAAGCGCTCCAGATTCTCGTCCGGCTGTTCTCCCAGAGACCTAAGCTGCGCCGCGGAATCTATGAAGGTACGGACTTCCGCGTTGTGCATCTCCGCGGCCCGGTCTATAGCCTGCTGCAACGTCAGACCTTCCGCGCGCTGGAGGACCAGGACCAGGTTGTGTACGTCGCGCTCGATCTCCTTGTGGAGAGAGAATATGTCGTTGGCCCAGCACACCGCATTGTTCGAGGTGCGCGTGAGCGTCTGGAGGATCGGGTGATTCCGGACCTCCGGCGACAGATGGGTGTGCTCGGCGATCTCGATGAACTGCGTGTCCACGTTCAGCCCACCCGTTACGGGCCGCATCCTTATGTAGTTATCCATGTCCGGGATAACGCCTCTCGAACGGTTGGTCGCCTCCCACACGGTCGAATCGAAGTGCTCCCCGATGCTGGCGATCAGCTGCTCCATCCATTCCCTGGCGGGCGCCTCCGTCAGCACGCGCCGCCGGAGGTCCCACAGAGAGTGCGCCAGAGGAACCTCCTCCGAGACCGGCTTGGAGCCCTCCAGGATCTCCAGGAACCTGGCGTTCGACGCCGCCAGCTGCTCTGGCCGCTCCCCGAGCTCAGACTCATCCCTCTGGTCGTCCCTGAGGAACATCCACCCGTACCAGTTGGAGACGAGCTGCAACACCCTCAACGAGGCATCGGGATGGAACCGGGCCGCGAGCCTGCCGATCCTCGTGGCATGGAACCTCCGGTAATCCGCCTCGTCCTTGAAGGTACCGAAGCTACTCATCCACTCGACGGTCCCCTCATGCACCTCGTCGGCGTGCGGGTTTATCCTCGGCGGGAAAGGCGAGTAAAGTTCAGGGAGAATAATCAAATCGATTTAGCTTTCTAACCTCATCCCCCGGCTGCAACGAGCGGAGATAGCGCGCTTTATGACAATGCGACCGTCCGCGAACCGTCAAGCTATACCATGAATCATATAGTAATCGCAAACGCCGTGAATCGGACAAGCGAACACGGCGGCCGATTCTATTTACCCGGCTCTACGGTCCCATCCAAGGAGATCACGAACCTCGCAACGGCGCGCCAGTGTTCCCGTAAAGACTCGCCCGGACGATTCAATCAAGCATAAAACTCCCCTTTTGCAGGCAATTTATAGATGATAAACGTACGCGGCGCGGTATAATTCGCATACGATGGATACGAGAAAAGAGATACGGCAGGATTGGTTGAGCGTCCCGCGGCAGCGGGAGGAGGAGCGGTTGGACCCTCACGTGTACCGGCGTGGGATCAACGGCCTGACGGTAGAGGAGGGGCTCGCGCGCGCCTTCCCGAGGGTCATGGAGATACTGGCGCGCAGCGGGGAGCGTTACTCGGAGTTCGAGCGGCAGCTCGTTCGGCAGACGATGAGGGCGTGTCTGATCTCGCAGGTCAGCCGGGCGAACCTCTACCGCATCGCGGGCATCCTCGTCGCCGACCGGCGGGACGAGGGCGCGCACCTCGGCAGCTCGCTGGCGCTCGCCTACGTGGCGGCTCTGAGGGAGGCGTTTCTGGCGGGCCTTTCGGTCGGTGAACGGGTCGAGACGCCACTGGGAAGCGGTGAGGTCTGCTACGTCTCCGCGGACGGGGCGGACGCGGTCGTGATGCTCGACGCGGGGCGCCGCTCCGAGGTGTGGCTGCCGGTAGAGAAGCTCTCGCGCCCCGGCGGTCCCCTGCGCCGGGCCTCCTAGCATCCGCCATCGTAGCCTGGCGGGGTTAGGGGTAGACTAGAAGCGGTGGTATAGGCTACGGAGGGCGGGCGATGGAGAAGACCAGGGCGCGGGTGATCTGCAACCCCACCTCCGGCGGTGGGGCATACGACCCGGACGGCATCCGCGAAGCGCTCGAAGGGTTGGATATCGAGTGGATCGAGACCGAAGGACCCGATGACGCCGTCGAGGCCGCCCGGGAGTACCGCGACGGGCTCCTCCTCGTCGCTGGCGGCGATGGCACCATAAACGACGTCGTGAACGGCATCGGCCAGGCCGGCTTTCCAGAGAGCGTAACCCTCGGTCTGCTCCCCTCCGGCACCGGCAATGACCTTGCCGCAACACTCTGCATCCCCGAAGACCCGGAACAGGCCGTAAAGGTGATCCGCCAGAACCTGGCGCGGACGCTCGATGTCGCCCAGGTGCAGTCCGAGGGCGTCGGGGAGCGGTTCTTCATCAACGTGGCGACGGGAGGGCTCGGGGCGGAGATCTCCGACGCCAACGACGAGGAGTTGAAAGAGAAGTGGGGAAAGCTCTCCTACCTCCGCGCCTCGCTGGAGGTCTCCAGGGACTTCGACGTGCGCGAGCTGGACCTCTACCTGGACGGCGAGCTTCGGAAAGTGCGAGCCGTCAACGTGGTCGTCGGGAACTGCCGGTACGCCGGCGGCGGCTGGCTCGCCGCGCCGAAGGCGAACCCTGAGGACGGTCTGCTCGACGTGGTCATCATAGAGACTCTGGGCGTTACGGACCTGCTCACCCTCGCGCCGGCGTCCCTGGCGAGGTCCAGCTACCTCGACAAAGAGGGCGTATTCTTCGCGCGGGCGAAGGAGATCCGGGTCGAGACTCAGCCGCCCGGCCTGGAGTTCACCGCCGACGGCGAGGTCATCGGCGACGAGCCCGCGGAGTTCACCCTGATCCCGCACGCCCTCAACGTCATCGTCGGGCCCGAGTACACCCCGGAGCCGGCGGAGTAGAATACCGGCATGGTAAAGGTACTGCTCTTCGGAGCCGCGGCCGACGCGGCCGGGACCCGTCAACTCGAACTGCGGCTGGACAACGCCGGGACGCTGCACGACCTCTGGCCGCTCCTCGAAAGTCAGCACCCCGGACTGTCCCCCATGCGCGATACCCTGGCCTTCGCCGTCAACGGCGAGTACGCCCGGATGGACGACAGGGTCTCGCCCGGCGACGAGGTGGCGGTCCTGCCGCCGGTCTCGGGGGGCTGACCCTGTTCGCCATCGTCGAGGAGCCGCTCAATGTGGGGGCGCTCGTCTCCGCCGCGCAGAGGCCCGACTGCGGCGCGGTCTCTACCTTTGTCGGGACCACGAGGGTAGACGAGTCATCCGGCGCGAGCGTCGAGTATCTGGAGTATGAGGCGTACCGGCCGATGGCGGACCGCAAGCTGGAGGAGATCGGGGCGGAGATACTGGACCGCTGGGACGTGCGGCACGTCTCCATCGTTCACCGGCTCGGCCGGGTGGACCCCGGCGAGGCTAGCGTTGCGATAGTCGTGGCCTCGCCCCGGCGCGGGCCGGCCTTCGAGGCGAGCCGCTACGCCATCGAGCGGATCAAGGAGATCGTCCCGATCTGGAAGCGCGAGGTCTGGTCGGACGGATATGTCTGGGTCGGCAGCCAGGTAGGCACCCGAACCTGAGAGCGCCTGCCGTGATCGCCCGCTGCGACGACACGCCTACTGAAGCAGCACGTACGCGATAAAGGCCCCGGCGAGGGCCAGGCTCCCGGCGACGACGACCAGGTACGCCGCCACGGCGGGGGCGAAGTCGCCCGAGGAGATCCTGCGCCGGTTCCTGAGAAACTGCACGGTCCCGATGACTAGCGTGATCGCCCCCAGCACCGCCAGCGCCAGCCCGAAGACCTCGGAGGCGCTGATGGGACCGACCTTCGCGGGAGCGGCTGCAGCCAGCGCTCCGGCCCGCTCGACCACGAGCCCTATCGAGATGAGCCCTACCCCCGTCCGAACCCACGCGAGCAGCGTCCGCTCGTTTGCCAGATGCTCCCGCACCACCGTCTGGTCCCGCGACGGCGAGTCGTGCGGCATCTCTCCGCTCACACCGCCACCCCGAAAGCCTCCCGAACCAGACCAACCGCCTCCCCGGCGCAACCCCACGAGAGCGTTACGCCAGAGCCGCCGTGACCGTAGTTATGAACGCAGGTCGTGCCGCCGGAAAGGATCTCCGTCTCCAGCCTCACCTCCATCCGTCCCGGACGAAGTCCTACCTTATGCTCCAGCACCTCCGCGCCTTCGAGCAGCGGCTCCAGCCTCGCGCAACGGCGCAGGATGTTCCCGGCTGTCTTTATGTCCGGCTCCGTATCCCATCTCCCCTCGTCCGCCGTACCACCCAGTACACAGTCCTCCGAGCGTGGGACGACGTAGGTAACGCCTTCCGCGTTGTCCTCATCCAGGATGAAGCGCGGGATGCCGGGGTTCCGCACGCGCACGACCTGGCCGCGTATCGGTGACATACCCTCGTCACCAGCTATCTCCCGCGCCCCCAGTCCGGAGCAGTTGACGACCACGCCATCCCCGGCCTCTTCCAAGGAGGATACAGCGCGCTGCTCCACGGTCCCTCCGGCGTCAGCGAAGCGCTGCATGAGGTAGCCGAGGTAGACCGGCATCTCGATAATGGGGACTATGAAGACGTGCCCGTCGCGGCAGCCCGGCGGAAGCTCGTCCTCGCGGCATCGCCGGACTCCGGGAACGGCTTCCTTCCACCACGGGTCCGGGACGGGGCGGCGGTAGACCTCGACGCCCTCGCGTATGCGGACGCCGCTCTGCGGAAGGTCCGAGAGGTCCACGAACTCCTGGAAGGTACGCTTTCCCCAGGCGAGTACGCGGTCCTCGGGGTAGGCCTTGTACGGGTACCAGATCGCCGCGGCGACGCTGGAGGTGGTGTCGGGAGGCAGAGCGGCGGCGACGATGCTGGCGTCCATCCCGGCCTCGCGCAGGCGGATGGCCGTCGTCAGGCCGATCACGCCGCATCCGATCACCGTAACGTCCACCCCTTCACTATAGCCGAAGCACGGGGCGCGGGATGTATACTCCACGCGCATGGTCAAAGAGCGCGCGCAGGGCGAGATGGACTTCGGGATTCGGGTCGCGGCGGTGATCGCGCGCGAAGGCTCCCTGCTCCTCGTGCGCCACCAGAAACCAGACCGTCCGCCCTACTGGGTCCTCCCCGGCGGACGCCTGGAACCGGGCGAGTCCATCCCGGAGTGCGCCGTCCGCGAGGTGCTGGAAGAGACGGGTCTCGACGCCAGCTTCTCCGGCGTCCTCTACGTCAGCGAGTTCATGCGCGAGGGCCGCCACACGGTGGACATCACGGTCCGCATGACGGCGGAAGGCGAAGCTCAACTGGGCGGCGACCCGGAGGTAGTTCCCGGTTCGGAGCCGACCCTGAGCGAGTTGCGCTGGGTCGCGCTCGAGGAACTAAACGAGCTGGACCTGCTCCCGGCGCGGCTGAAGGAACGTCTCCTGCGCGACGCGGCGGGCGGGTGGCCGGAGCGCGAAGCGTACCTGGGTGGTGATCGGGGTTAGCGATCCGCAGCGGGTGCTGGAGCTGGTCGTCCTACAGAACGCGATTCTCGCGAGCCTGACGATTGGTCTGTTCTGGCTCGGGGTCTTCGTGGCGCGGAGGTTCGGAAGGAGTTCGAGCTACTCCCTCTCTCCCCTGGGGTTCTCACGCCCACGAGCCGGAGTGTTCGCCGGGGCTGGGATCGGGCTGCTGGTCGGAATCGGCGCCCTGATGATCAGCATCCCCCTGAACCTGGCAAGCGCAGCCGTCCTGGAACGCTTCGGCTACTCGACGCAGAGCACGGTCCAGGGACCGTTCATGGAGGGACTGAGAGAGTGGGTGCAACAGAGCCCCATTCTCGCCATACCGGCGATAGTGCTGGTCGTCGTGATCCTCGGCCCCGCAGTCGAGGAGTTGACGTTCCGGGGCGGCGTCTTCAACGCGCTCTACCACCTCGGCCGGCTGGCCTCTAAAGGGAACGAGAACAAGCGTTTCGTTAGCACCGTGGAGAAGGTCTCGTTCGCAGCGGCGGCGCTCGTCTCCTCCGCCGTGTTCGCATTACTTCACCTGGAACCGGTGCTGCTCCCCGCGCTCCTGATCCTGGCGGTAGTCCTATGCGTCCTCTTCCGGCGCACCGGGAGCCTACTGCCCTGCTTTGTCGCCCACGCGACGTTCAACTCCTTCGCCACCCTGCTCATCATCCTGAGCGGTCTCGGCGTCTTCCAGGTGCCGGTCTAGAGCAACAAAAACGACCCCCGGATACAATCTCCGGGGGCCGCACCCTTCTGAGTGCTACGCAGGTATCTGGTCTCAGCACGTCCGCCTATAACTACTGAAGAGGCGGATGGAAAATAACCCAGTATCCCGCAGGGTTTTCAGCGGTTCTTAAGTCAGAGCCACCTCTCCCAGAAGATACCTGCAACTACTACTCGGTACGTCTATCTGGATCACCTCCTCTCCGTGCCTTTACGAGGGGAAGTTTACTATCGGGGTTTGTATACAGCAAGAGTAATTCTTAAGATTTATTTTTTCTCTTCGATCCGCAGCCGCAAGAGGTCCAGCGCCCGGTTCGCGCTGCGCTCCCGGATCGCATCCCTGGACCGCGCCCACGCCGACAGGTCCAACCTCTCAGCCTCGGTCTTCT
>DASSMB010000004.1:0-2219 GCA_035689095.1 Rubrobacteraceae bacterium
TACTTCGAGCACCGCGAACAGGGCCACGATGTGGGCAACTCCTCGTTCCTCTACCCCTTCCTCGGCAAGGGCGCGCAGCCGCTCGAAGAGGTCGTTAAAGAGGTGCAGGGCTCGATGCTCCAGAAGATGCAGGAGGTGAACCGACTGCGAGCGGCTGCTGCCGAGTCGGAAGCCGCCGCGATCTCGGAGATAGCCGTGGCTGTCTCAGAACGGTTGGATCGAGGAGGCAAGATCATCACCTTCGGTAACGGCGGCTCGGCCACGGACGCCAACGATCTCGTCGCTGACTGCTTGGACCCGCCGCCGGGGTTCAGTTCCATACCGGCCGTCTCTCTGTCGGCGGAGTCGGCCAACATAACGGCTATCGCCAACGACATCGGGGCGGAGGCAGTCTTCGCCCGCCAGCTCATCGCACACGCCCGCCCCGAGGACGTGGCAGTCGGAATCTCGACGAGCGGGGGATCCGCCAACATCCTCGCCGCGCTCGCCGAGGCCCGCAAACGGGGGCTGTTGACGGTCGGGATCGTGGGTTACGACGGCGGCAGGATCGTCGGTGAGCGGCTCGCGGACCACGCGGTAGTCGTCCGCTCGGACTACATCCCGCGCATCCAGGAGGTGCAGGCGTCCATCTACCATGTCCTGCGCGGCCTGATCGAAGAGTTGAGGAAGGAGGGCTGACCCCTGCACGAGCTCTCCATAGCCGAGTCCATCGTTCGGGTTGCCAGCAACCACGCGGACGGGAGGCGCGTCACGAAGGTGTACGTGAAGGTCGGACATCTGCGGCAGGTCGTCCCCTCGGCCCTGGCTTTCAGCTTTGAACTCGTCGCCGAGGGCACGCCCGCCGAGGGCGCGGAGCTGGCGTTGGAGGAGGTGCCGATCATGGCTGCGTGCCGCGAGTGCGGAGTGGAGAGCCAGCTTGCCGCCTTTCCGCTGCTGTGTAACTCGTGCGGGAGCGCCGACCTGCGTATAGTGGAGGGCGAGGAGCTACTGGTGGAGTCGCTGGAGATGGAGGAGGCATAGGAGATGCACCGCACCGCCGTCAAGAAAGTGGTCCTCGAAGGCGTGCTGGACGCCAACGACGCGCTCGCCCAGGCTAATCGCGATCGGTTCGACGCAGCCGGGAACTACGTCATAAACATGATGAGCTCTCCGGGCGCGGGGAAGACGGCGCTCCTGGAGCGGACGCTGGACCGGTTGCGCGGCAAGCTCCGGCTCGGTATCCTCGAAGGCGACGTGCAGACCACCCTCGACGCCGACCGGCTCGCTCGTTTCCACGTCCCGCTCGTGCAGGTCAACACCGATCCCGGCTTCGGTGGCGAGTGTCACCTCGACGCCAACATGGTGCGTTCCGGCCTCGCCGAGCTTCCGCTGGACGAGATGGATGTCCTGATCATCGAGAACGTTGGCAACCTGGTGTGTCCGGCGGAGTTCAAGGTGGGGGAGGACGCGCGGGTCATGGTCTACTCTGTCACGGAGGGCGAGGAGAAGCCGCTCAAGTACCCGCTGATGTTCCGCTCAGCGGACCTGGTGCTCGTGAACAAGGTAGACTTGCTGGAGCATCTGGACTTCGACCTGGAACTGTTCCTCGCCAACCTGGACGCGGTCAACCCCGGCGTCGAGCGCATCCTCACGAGCGCCCGCACGGGGCAGGGCGTCGAGGAGTGGTGTTCCTGGCTGGGGCGGCGCAAGGAGCTCCCGTAGCGGAGGCTACGTCTTGAGGCGGTACCCGGTTTTGAAGATCCACCACACCGTCCCCAGGCACACGGCCATGAAGCAGACCGTCATGGCAAGGCTCTCGCCGACGCTCACGTCGGCGATCCCGTAGAAGCTCCAGCGGAAGCCGCTGATCAGGTAGACGACGGGATTGAAGAGGGTGGCCGTCTGCCAGAACGGCGGCAGCATGTTGATGGAGTAGAAGCTGCCGCCCAGGAAGATCAACGGTGTGATGATGAGGAACGGGACGAGCTGCAGCTTCTCGAAACCGTCGGCCCATATGCCGAGGATAAAGCCGAAGAGGCTAAAGGTCACGGCCGTGAGGATTAGGAACGCGAGCATCCACAGCGGGTGCTGGATCTCCAGCGGCACGAACAATCCCGAGGTAGCCAGGATGATCAAACCAAGAATGATCGACTTGGTCGCCGCCGCCCCGACGTAGCTGATTACGATCTCGATGTAGGAGACAGGCGCCGACAACAGCTCGTAGATCGTGCCCGTGAACT
>DASSMB010000005.1:0-5258 GCA_035689095.1 Rubrobacteraceae bacterium
GGGCTGCTCGCTCCCATAGTCCGGGTCGAAGCACTCCAGCATCGCCTCGATGTCGCGGCTATTCAGCGCCTCCAGCAACTTCCCGACCACAGTCTCCATCACCGTACCTCCACGGACCATTGGCCCAAAAGCACCTTCGCCTGTCGGCAGGATGCCACCGATACCGGCCCGGCGCACCCCCGGCGCCGCGTGTCCAGTTGGAACGCGGCGAATGGATGAGAGCGGAACTGCTCTACGCGCTTGTGTTCACCCTCACCCTGGTCATATTTCTCAACTCCATGGAGTACCTGTACTTCTCCGTCTGACAACAATCAGATATGAGAGATCCGCACGCTTCCAACGGGGCCTACGGAGACCATAACGAAACAGCTATCGGTAGTCTAGGCTCGAAGCCTCAAGGTCTTGAGGGGCTGGATACAGCGCGGCCAAAGCGAGTTCTTCTCTCACATCGGCGGGACCGCTCAAGGTGAAACCGGAAGGCGACTGGAACTCTGTCCTAACACGGCTTACCAACATTCCTAACAGCAAAGGCTGACCCGGCAACGGTACCACCCGGAACTCGAAGACGGCCCCGATTGCCTCAAACATCGGCATCACGGTTAGCAGCAGCTTCCCTCCACGATGGCGCGTGGCTCCCCAGTACCGTTCTTCCAACACGAAACCTTCGATAAGGTAGCCGTTCCAGGTATCCGGGGTGCAAGCCCGATAATAATAGTCTTCCTCAGCGAAGGCGATAACGTTACTCTTCCCGATGCCGTCGAGGGACTCAAAGTCAGCGACACCCCACGCAACGCAGCCGAAGGTCGGACCCGTGTTGATCGGCGTGTCCAACGGGTGGGACATGATACCTAGACCTCTTGGATCTCCAGTATCCGGATCTCGCCCGGAAACTATCTTTCCAGGATTCTCGCCCGAGAATTGTATGAATCCATCAGGATGCAAGGACAGCTTCACCCGATCCTCAGCGGAATACTCGACGTTGTCCTCACGGGAAATCTCCATGCGGCGCTGACTGTAGTCTACGGGATGTTTGAAAAGGTAGCCTTTCTGGGCCTTGTGGTACGGAGCAAGCACAGCGAAGCCACCGCTATTGTAGGGTACGATCTTGGTAATCTTTCTAAGCGTTCCCTGATCTTCGATAGCGATGGTTGACCCGGCCACGCAACCTATTTTACTAGCTTACCTGTAGTCTGTAGCAACCTCATTGTGATAGATGTGGGCGCGGACGGTCAACCTCGGGGCGCAATAATAACTGGTAGATTAAGCAGATATGGTGCGCGTGTTGTTCGTCTGCATGGGGAACATCTGCCGGTCTCCGATAGCTCAGGGCGTCTTCGAGGATCGGATACGGCGCAAGGGACTCGAAGGCGAGATAGAGGTTGACTCGGCCGGGACCCACGGCTTCTACAACGCGGGCGCTCCGCCGGACCCGAGGGCGCAGAGGAGCGCGCGGGCGAGAGGGTTGGATATCTCCGGCCAGCGGGCGAGGCTGCTGGACGCGGAGGACTGCCACCGCTTCGACTACATCCTGACGATGGACGAGGAGAACTACTGGAGGGTGGCCGGGCTGTGCCGCGGAAGTGCGGTGGTGCGGCCGCTCCTGGACTACGCGCCCGGCCCGGAGACCGAGGTGCCGGACCCGTACTACGGCGGTCCTGACGGGTTCGAGTACGCGCTGGGGCTTATAGAGGAGGCTTCGGAGGGGCTGCTGCGGGAGATACAGGCGCGGCACATCGGAGACCGTGTCTGAGCGCGTGATCTCGGAGGGCGTCGAGGCCCACCTGGGCGAGCGGCTGCGGAGCGCGCGTCCTCTAGAGGGCGGCTGCATCGGCGAGGTCTACCGGCTGGAGCTTGAGGACGGCACCCCGCTCGTCGCCAAGGTGGACCGGGAAGCCGAGGCCAACCTGGAGCGCGAGGCGTACATGCTCCGCTACCTGCGCGAGAAGAGCGACCTCCCGGTCCCCGAGGTCTATCACGGCTCCGAGACGCTACTGCTCATGCAGTTCATCGAAGGGACAAACAGCTTCTCCGATGAAGCCGAGCGCCACGCCGCGGAACTGGTCGCCGGGTTGCACGGCATAACCACCGATTCCTACGGTCACGAGCGCGACACCCTTATCGGCAGCCTCAACCAGCCGAACCCGCTTACGAAGAACTGGACAGATTTCTTCCGTGAGGAGCGGTTACTGTACATCGGGCGGGTCGCTTACGAGGCGGGACGGTTGCCTTCCGAGGACCGTGCCAGGGTGGAGCGGCTGGCGGAGAGGTTGGAGGATTTGATCTCCGAGCCGAACCCGCCGGCCCTGATCCACGGCGACGTGTGGAGCGGGAACGTGCTGGCGAAGGACGGCCGTATTACCGCCTTCCTCGACCCCGCCCTCTACCACGCCGACCCGGAGATGGAGCTCTCCTTCATCAGCCTCTTCAACTCCTTCGGCGACGCTTTCTTCGAGCGGTACGCAGAGATACGGTCGATCAGGGCCGAGTTCTTCGAGACCCGCCGCGACCTTTACAGTCTCTTCCCGCTACTGGTCCACGTCTACTACTTCGGCGGCGGCTACCTGGATTCGGTGCGGAGCACCTTGAGCCGGTTCGGATTTTGAGAGAGCTAACGCGACAGCGCTAACGCAGGAGGCGCGGGCCTCCAAGCAGGACCACGCCGTCCTCAACCAGGGCGACCACAGGGTCGGGGACGCCGGTCTTCTCTCCCACGAGCGCGCGCAACTGCTCGCCAGCAAAGGCCGCCGCCACGGCGGCTCCGGCCCCGATGATGCCGCCCACGGCGGGCGAGCGATCTTCGGCAGCGAACAGCGTCGTGCCCGCGATGGCGCCGGACGCCATCCGGCCGAGCAAGGAGAGCGCTGCTGTCCGGCTCGGCGTCATCGGCAGCTTGTCGCCAAGTAACTCACCGACCTGGAGCACCCGCAAGATCGTCGGCACCGGGCGCGAGCCGAGCATCGCGAACGGCGTGCCTTCCAGGTTGTCCAGGCGGCCGTCCGCGATGGCCCGGCTCACCATCGCCGGGGCCGACATCGAGCGCAGCCCGCCGATAGCCCCGAGCCTCAGTGTCCTGGAAATGATAGATCCGCTCATGGTTGTCCCTCTCTGGTCGCTGCCGCTAGGCCAGCGCGCTCCACACTTCTAGCTTGGTCTTGACGTGCCTTATGACCTCGTCGGTGAACTCCGTCGTCCCGGCCGCTCCGCCGAGGTCCGCCGTCTTTACGCCGTCGAGGATGGTCTCGAAGGTGGCCTCGTAGATGGCGCGCGAGACGCGGCTCGCCTCCTCCTCGTGGAAGAATGTGAGGAGACCGGCACCGGCCAGGATCATCGCCATCGGGTTCGCCACGTCCTTGCCCTGTAGCGATGGCGCGGTTCCGTGCGGCGCCTCGGCCATGACGGTCTCGGGGTGCTCATCTTCGTCGAGCGCGATGAGCAGCGACTCGGCCCCGGCTATGGAGCCGAACATCTGCATGACGAGGTCGGAGATGCAGTCGCCGTCCCGGTTGAGGGTCGGGATGACGAGCGGCTCGCCGTAGGTCGTCAGCAGCAGGGCGTAGGTCGCGTCTATTAGCTGGGGCTCGTAGCGGACGTCGCGGTTGTTCTCGGCGGCGCGGTCCATCTCCTCCTTGAGCATCCCCTCGTAGACGGGGGAGACTGTGTACTTCGGACCGCCGAAGACCTTCGCCCGCATCTTGCGCGCCTGGATGAACGCGAACTCCGATACGCCGCGGCAGACGCGGCGGGAGATCTTCTCGGTCCTGTACGCTACCTCATCCAGCCCTTCGCCCTCGCGCCACTCCTCCGCGCCGTAGGCGTCGTCCACGGCCATCCTGACCACCGAGATCGGGGCGTGCACGCCCGTAACCGGGCTGACGCCCGGTATACGCCGTCCCGTCCGCACGATGACGGTGCCGTCTATGCCCTTGCGCAGGATGGCGTTCGGCGAGCCCACGTCGCCGCTCGTCTCCGGCGTGATGGTCGCCGCCTTGATCCCGAGGCCGCACTCCTTCATCGCCGCCGCCGCCTCGTGGACCACCGCGTTCTCCGTCGCCCGGCGGTTCTCCAGCGAGAGGTCGAAGCGCCGGAACTCCAGGTCCACGCCCGTCACGGCCGGGTCCAACACGCGCAGGGACTCCTCCAGCAACTCCTGGCCGGTCTGGTCGCCCTCCATCACCACTATCGTCTTTGGATCCACTAATTGCACCTCTGGCTAGTCTCGTGTGTTCGCTCGCCTAGTATACGACTCTGCAAGTGCCCCATTCCGTGAGATTGTGCCCGGCTCCCAGGCCGCATGTAGACTATGCCTTATCAACCGTACAGAGCGGGGAGGAGACGCATGGCCGGAAAGACCTACGCATGACCACAGGCTACGCGCTTTGGACCGCGCTATCGGCCGTGCCCGGCGCCGGACTCGTCCTTGCGAAAGACCCGGGTTCGGGAGCGTACCTGCTTCTCGCGGGCCTCGTCGCGCTGGCCGGTATCGTGTACCTGGCCTTCCGTAGATCCCGCAAGGGAGACGGTTCCAGCGGAACTGACGGCGGAGCGGGCGGCGGAATCGGCGGCAGCGGCTACTACGGCGACTTCCACCACGGCCATCACGCTTCCAGTGGAGATCACAGCGGCGGCGGGAGTGACAGCGGCGGCGATGGCGGCGGCGGAGACGGTGGCGGGGCAGACTGACCTTTCTACGTAAACAGGTCTATGAGCTGCAGGTTCTCGAACTCGGCGGTCAGGGCGGGGGAGAGGTGGGTCTGGCTGCGCTGCTCGCCCATCTTCTCCGCGACCTCCAGGAACGCGGCCACGGGACCGGACGCGGGCGCGTCCCGGCGCTTGAGGGCCGCGATGGAGCGGTTCAGCGAGGGGTTCTCCTCGACGTTCACCAGCACCAGGTTCCCGGCGGAGACGCTGCGCACTATCGCCGTGCGCGGCAGGAACGCCACCCCCAGACGATGCTCGACCATCCTCTTGGCCGCCTCGATGTTGTCCACCTCCATCGTGCGGAACTCCCGGATGGCCGCGTTGCGGAACAGCGCGTGCGTCTGCTCCGTGTAGCTGGAGTCCTTGTCGAAGAGGATGAGCGTCTCCTCCGACACGTCCGCGAGGCTCGCCGACCCCCGCGCCGTGAACCTGTGGTCCGGGTCCACCACCAGGACCAGCTCGTCCTCGTAGAGCTGCAAACTCTCCACCTCCGGGTGGCTCATTGCCCGCGTCAGCCCGAGCTGCACCTCCTCCCGGAGCACCATCTCCAGGATCTCCTC
>DASSMB010000006.1:0-37737 GCA_035689095.1 Rubrobacteraceae bacterium
GGTGAGAGAGACGGCGAGGCTGGAGAGATTATCGGCGGTTGTAGAGGGGCTTTTGCCGGAGGATGCGGAGCTTGTAGAGGCTCGTTTCTCCGGGGGACCGCTGCTGACGCTGCTGGTCGACCGGCGCGATGGCCTGGTGGATCACGAGTTCACCACGCGGGTCGTCTCCGCTATCTCGCCGGCGCTGGAAGAGGAGGGCTACGACGGCATGGTCGAGGTCTCCTCGCCGGGTATCGAGCGGCCTCTGACGAAGCCGGAGCATTACCGGCGCTTCGTCGGGCACGAGGCGAAGGTCCGGGTCGGAGAGCCGATAGACGGCCGGCGCAATTTCACGGGCGTCATAGACCGGGCGGACGATGAAGGTTTTGTCCTACAACTCCCCGAGGAGGAAGTGGAGGTGGAGTTGCCGTACCGCTCCGTTACCCGCGCCAACCTCAAGGAGGACATATAACGATATGAACACGGCACTATTATCCGCGCTAAGAGAGATAGAGACAGACAAGAACATCCCCTTCGACACCATCACCGGTGTCCTGGAGGAGTCGCTCCTGGCCGCCTACGAGGGACGTGAGTCGGCTGAGGAGGGGGCCGAGGTGGTCCTCGACCGCGAGACCGGCGACCTGCGGGTGATGAAGGACGGGGAGGACATAACACCCGCGGACTTCACGCGCATCGCCGCTCAGGTAATGCGCCAGACGTTCTACCAGCGCCTTAATGAGATCCACAACGAGCAACTCCTGGAAGAGTACGGGAGCCGGATGGGCGACGTCGTGACCGGCATCGTGCAGCAGTCTCATCGCCGGATGACGCTGGTGGACCTCGGACGGGTCGAGGCGCTGTTGCCGGCGAGTGAGCAGGTCCCGAACGAGCGCTACGAGAATGGGCAGAGGATCAAGGTCTACCTCCTGGAGATCCGGGAGCCGGGTCGCGGCCCGAGCATGACCGTGAGCCGCCGCCACGAGGGGCTGCTGCGGGGTCTCTTCGAGCTCGAAGTCCCGGAGATCTACGACGGTTACGTCGAGATAAAGGCCGTGGCCCGCGAGGCCGGGCTGCGCTCGAAGGTCGCCGTGTACTCGAAGGAGAGTGGTATAGACCCGGTCGGGGCGTGCGTGGGGCCGCGCGGAAGCCGAGTGCGGGCGGTCGTCTCGGAGCTGAGGAACGAGAAGATAGACATCATCCAGTGGGACCCGGACCCGGCGCGCTTTATAGCGAAGGCGCTGAGTCCTGCGCGAGTGCGCGAGGTCTACCTGGATGAAGACGAGCGGCAGGCCGAGGTGATCGTCCCGGACGACCAGCTCTCGCTCGCAATCGGACGCGAGGGCCAGAACGCCCGGCTCGCGGTGAAGCTGACCGACTGGAAGATAGACATAAAGCCCGCCAGCCAGGCGACAGAGTTCGAGGACGAGGAAGAGGACTGGGAGCCGGATGAAGACTCCGCGATGCACCGCTGCCGGGCCGTCCTCTCGAACGGTCGGCGCTGCGCGAACATGGCCCTGCCGGGTTCGCTCTTCTGCGGTATCCCGTCGCATCAGGCGCAGGCCGCGGAGTTCGAGGGCATGGTAGAGGGCACGCAGGAGGTATCGGATGAGTAGGCGCGTTTACGAGATAGCAAGAGAGCTGGGACTGAACAATAAAGAGGTTTTGAACCGTTTCAATGCGGCCGGGATCGAGGTAAAGAGCCACTCTTCGTCCGTGGACGATTCCGCTTACGAGCAGGTCTTCGGAAATGGCGCTGGAGTGGCCAACGGTCGCACGGAGGCGCAGGAGGCCGAGGCGCAGGAGGCGCGAACCGAAGCAGAGCAATCGGGAGATGGCGCAGCGGTCTCCGACGCGCCGGCCGAGGAGCCGGTCGCGGTCCCGGATGACAGGCCAAAGAAACAGCGCGGCGGCGGCAAGAAGCGGCGCCGGGTCGTAATCGACGCGAGCGCGACGAATCGTGGTCCGCGTCCGACCGCGGCGCCGGCCGCGGCGAAGGAGACTTCCAGGCCAGCGGCGGAGGAGAAGCCTGAGATCAGCGCGGTGCGCGTCGAGCCCGGCGCGACGGTCAAAGACCTGGCCGACGCTCTGGACATCGCCCCGACACAGGTCATCAAGGTCCTGATGGGCCTCGGAGAGATGAAGACCGTCACCCAGACCCTCTCGACCGAGGAGATCGAGCTTACAGCCGAGGTGCTTGGGCGCGAGGTCGAGGTCGCCGCCGTCGAGGAGCCCGCGCCGGAAGAGGTGCTGCCGGAGGATGATCCGGGAGACCTCGTGGAGAAGCCGCCGGTCGTGACCGTGATGGGCCACGTGGACCACGGCAAGACATCTCTGCTCGACCGCATCCGGAAGGCGAACGTGCAGTCGGGCGAGGCAGGCGGCATCACGCAGCACATCGGCGCCTACCAGGTCGAGGCGGGCGAAGGCGACGAGCGGAAGAAGATCACGTTCATAGACACTCCCGGTCACGAGGCGTTTACCGAGATGCGCGCCCGGGGCGCGAAGGTGACGGACGTGGTCGTGCTGGTCGTCGCGGCCGATGACGGTATCATGCCGCAGACGCAGGAGGCCATAGAGCACTCCAGGGCGGCTGGTGTGCCGCTGGTCGTGGCGCTAAACAAGATCGACGTCCCAAACGCAAACCCGGACCGGGTACTCGGCCAGCTCTCCGAGCAGGGCCTGATGCCGGAGGTCTACGGCGGCGAGACCGTTACGGTCCCCGTCTCCGCCAAGACCGGCGAGGGGATAGACGAGCTTCTGGAGAACATCCTTGTAGTCTCCGAACTGGAGGACCTCAAGGCCAACCCGAACGCCCCGGCGAGCGGGTACGTGATCGAGGGCGAGCGCGACCCCGGACGTGGGCCGGTTGCGACTCTCCTTTTGCGCCGCGGGACGCTCCACAAGGGCGACGTAGTCCTGGCCGGGACGGCCTACGGGCGCGTCCGGGCGATGCTCGATTACACCGGAAAGCGGATCAAGGAGGCCGGTCCCGGAAGCCCGGTCGAGATCCTGGGTCTCTCCGGCGTCCCGGAGGCGGGCACGCGCTTCGAGGTGGTGGAACACGAGCGGGTCGCGCGCGACAAGGCGCAGCAGGCCGAGGCCGCTCTCAGGCGGCAGGAGCTTGCTCAGGGAGGCTCGCGGCGCACGCTGGAGGAACTGCTCGGCGAAGGTGGCGTCCAGGACCTCAACCTGGTCGTAAAGGCGGACGTTGCCGGCTCGGTGGAGGCGCTCAAGGAGGCGCTCGCCAAGCTCTCGACCGACGAGGTGCGAGTAAACATCGTGCGCAGCGGCGTCGGGGCGCTCACGGACTCGGACGTCATGCTCGCGAGCGCTTCGGACGGCATCCTGCTCGGGTTCAACGTGCGGCCGACTAACACGGCCAAGCAGGTCGCCGAGCGGGAGGGCGTGGAGATCCGTACCTACGACGTCATCTACAAGGCGCTCGAAGAGATCGAAGCCGCCATGCGCGGCATGCTCGCGCCGGAGGAGAGGGAGAACGAGACCGGCACCGCGGAGGTGCGTCAGATCTTCCGCGTCCCGAATATCGGGGTTGTGGCGGGCTGTTACGTCACGAGCGGCGAGATCTTCCGCACGAACCGGGTCCGTGTGATCCGAGACGGCGTGGTTATCTACGAGGGCAATATCGCCTCGCTACGCCGCTTCAAGGACGACGCTCGTTCTGTCCGGCAGGGTTTCGAGTGCGGTATCGGCATCGAGAACTTCAACGACGTGAAGGAAGGCGACGAGTTGGAGTTCTTCGAGATCGTGGAGATCCCGAGGTAATCGGGAGCCATTGTTCTGTGCCATGAGGCTTGAGCTGGAGTTGCCGTTTGCCTCCAGCCTCAAGGATAAGCGCAAGACGATACGCTCCCTGAAGGACCGCCTCCGGCGGAAGAACGTCTCCGTGGTCGAGTCGGACAACCACGACTCGTGGCAGCGGGCGACGATGGAGATCGCCGTCGCCGCCGTGTCGCGCGGCGCGGCGGAGGAGAAACGCGAGGAGATCCGGCGTTCTCTACTCAACTACGAGGAGCTTTCGATCGTGGAGTGGCGCGAGGAGTTCGTGAAGCTATGAGTGAACGCACCCGCAAGGTAGAGTCCCAGTTGCGCGAGATCGTGGGCGAGGAAGTAGACTCGCTCTCGGACCCGCGAATTAACGGTCTGGTTACCGTTACGGGCGTGGACGTGAGCCCGGATCTCGCGCACGCGACGGTGTTTTACAGCGTCCTCGCGGGAGAAGATACCGAGGAGGCTCACGACGGGCTTCAGAGCGCGGCCGGACGTATCCAGGCCGCTGTCGGACGCCAGATGCGCATGAGACGTACACCCCGGCTGCGCTTCGAGCCGGACCCAGTCGTAGAGACAGTGAGCCGCATAGAGGCGGCCTTGAGGGAGGTCAAGGCAGAACATGACGACACAGACGACAGGTAACACAATCCGTGAGATCGCGGACTTCCTGAAGACCCTCGACCGGGTCGCCATCACGACCCACGTGGGGGCCGACGGGGACGCCATCGGCGCCTCGGCCGCGCTGCTGCACCTGATGCGCCAGCTCGGCGCGGAGGCGGTCTTCTGCCACTCGGAAGAGGTGCCGAACTACCTGCAGTGGCTCATCCCGGACGCCCTGCGCGAGCTGCCGGACGGCCACGACCTGCTCGTGGTGGATACCTCGCGGGCCGACCGGACGGGCGTCCCCATCCCCGAGGCCGGGGCGCGACTGAACCTGGACCACCACGAGGACAACCCGCTCTACGCCGAGCACAACATCGTCAGGCCCCGCGCCGCCGCGAGCGCCGAGATCGTCGCCGACCTGTACGCGGAGTTGAGTGTCCCGCTGGACAAGCAGGCGGCCGAGGCGATCTACACGGGCGTCCGCACCGACACCGGCGGTTTCCGTTTCCGTAACATCTCCCCGGAAGTTCACGAGCTCGTCGCCGAGTTGCTGCGTGTCGGGGTAGTGCCCGCCGAGGTGGACGACCGTATCAACCGCACTGGAACCATCGAGCAGCTAAACATCGTCGGCGTCACGCTGGCGAACGCCGTCCGTTACGGCGAGGCGATCATAGCCACCGTGGACAACGACGACTATGAGCGTACCGGAGCTACCGAGCTCGACTCGAAGGAGTCAATAGATCAACTCCGCACCGTGGCCGGGGTGGACGTGGTGGCCCACCTGCGCGAGGTGCCGCAGGGCACCAAGGGCTCGCTCCGCTCCGAGACGGTTGACGTAGGGGAGATAGCCCGCCGCTTCGGCGGAGGGGGACATCGGTTGGCCGCGGGCTACACCCGTCCCGGTATGCGCCCCGACGAGGCCCGCGAGGAGCTTCTCGACGCGCTCAAGGGCGTCGTGGACCTGGGAGAGACGCGATAGCCGAACCGCCCTCGAACGGCGCGCTCGCGCTCGACAAACCGTCCGGCATTACGAGCGCCGGGGCCGTCGCGCGCGTCAAACGCCTGCTCCCGAAGAAGTCCAGGATCGGCCACACCGGCACCCTCGACCCGCTCGCCTCCGGGCTCCTGGTGCTCATGATCGGCCGCGCCACGCGCCTCTCCCGCTACGTGACGGACCTTGACAAGTCCTACACCGCCACCGCCCGCTTCGGAGCTACTTCCGACACCCTCGACGCGGACGGCGAGATCACAGCTCTCAACCTTCCGATGCCGGATGAGAGGAGCATCCGCGAAGCCCTGCCACGCTTCACCGGAGACCTTCTACAGACCCCCCCGATGGCCTCCGCCATCAAAGTTGGCGGCGAACGTCTATACAATCTCCACCGCCGGGGCATCACGGTGGAGCGCGAGAGCCGGCCGGTGAAGGTTACGCGCTTCGATCTCGCCTCTCTCGATCCTGACCGGGAGAGCGCAACCTTCGAGATACGCTGCAGCAGCGGCACCTACGTGCGATCCCTCGTTTCCGACCTCGCAGCCTCCCTGGAGACCGGAGCCTACCTGACAGCGCTCCGTCGCACCTCCGTGGGTAACATCCACGTAGAATCAGCCATCAGCCCCGACGAACTGACTCCCGAAGACATATTTAACCGCATAATACCTTCAGGAGCAGTGCTGGACCGATTACCGGTCCTGGAGGTCGGGGGGGAGTCTGTGGCGGCTATCTGCAACGGCCGTCCGCTGTGTCCGTGCGGGATCGAGGGGAGTTTCCGGGTCGAGAGTGGAGGCGAGCTCCTGGCCGTGTATCGGGGCGATGGGTTCGAGGGGCGGGCGGAGGTGGTCTTATGCGCTCCGTAGTCGTGGCGCTCGGCAACTTCGATGGTGTGCATCTCGGACATCAGGCAGTCCTACGTAGAGCGGTAGAGGAGGCGCGTCTCAGAGGAGAGCGGGTTGTGGCGGCGACTTTCCACCCGCATCCGCGAGCAGTACTCAGGCCGGGAGAGGAGCCGAAGCTGCTCTCAACGCTGGAGACGAGGCGCGAGTTGCTCGTGTGTTACGGGGCTGATGAGGTGTATGTGATCCGCTTCGACAAAACACTCTCGCAAAAGAGTCCCGAAGAGTTCGTGCGGGACGTGCTGGTCGGTGAGGTCGGTGCGGGGGCCGTGGTCGTAGGGGAGAACTTCCGGTTCGGGCATCGGGCTGCGGGGGATTTCGATGACCTCCGGCGTCTGATGCGGGACCATGGCGGCGACGCTATCAGTGTGCCGCTTCGCGCCGCGAACGGGCAGGAGGGGATCAACTCGACCAGGATACGGGCCATGATCTCAGCCGGCGACGTGGTCGGTGCGGGGCGGCTGCTGGGCCGTCCGTATGCGATCCGGGGGGAGGTCGTGGCGGGAGACCATCGGGGCAGGTCCATTGGCTTCCCGACGGCGAACCTCTTGCCCGATGCGTCCGTGACGGTCCCCGCCCGCGGGGTATACGCGGGATACGCCCGGGTGGGAGAGAGCCAGTACGCGATGTGCGCCAACATCGGCGTCGCCCCGACGTTCGACCGGAGGGAGAGCAAGATAGAGGCTCATCTGCTCGATTTCGATGCAGACCTCTATGGCCGCGTCATGGAGGTGAGCTTCGTCGCGCGCATCCGTGAAGAGCAGCGTTTCTCCGGCGTTGAGGAGCTCAAAGAGCAGATAGCGCGGGACGTTGAGGAGGCGCGGAGGCTGGCGGACGATGCACCTTGATGCTTGTGGTAGCATATGGCGTGGACTAGAGTGAGATAAATAAACGGTTAGCAAAGAGGAGAAAAAAGAAGTTGGCGGTAGTAGAGAACAAAACGGAAATAATTCAGGAGCACCGGACCCACGACGATGACACGGGCTCTCCCGAGGTCCAGGTCGCGGTGCTGACCAAGCGCATCTCCCACCTGACGGAGCACATGCGCGAGCACAAGCACGACTTTCATTCGCGCCGGGGCCTGCTGAAGCTGGTCGGCAAGCGGCGTCGTCTTCTGAAGTACCTTCAGAAGAAGGACGTCGAGCGCTACCGCGCTCTCATCGCCAAGCTCGGCCTGCGCCGTTAAGCAGCGCTCCGAGAACACCCCTTAGCAAGAGGAGAAAGAGAATATGCGTTTAGAGATCCCAGTCGGCGAGCGCTCCGTCGTGCTCGAAACCGGGAAGCTGGCGAAGCAGGCCGGTGGAGCGGTTACCGTGAGGCTCGGAGACACGATGTTGCTCTCCACCGCGACCCGTTCGCGCCACCCGCGCCCTGGAGCGACTTTCCTGCCCTTGAGCGTGGACATCGAGGAGCGGATGTCGTCGGCCGGTAAGATCCCCGGCGGCTTTATCAAGCGCGAGGGCCGACCCTCCGAGCGGGCCATACTTACCGCCCGGCTAACAGACCGCCCCTTGAGACCGCTCTTCCCGAAGAACTACCACCACGATATCCAGGTGGTCGGGACCGTTCTTGTCGCCGACCAGGAGACGCCCTACGACACGGTCAGCATGGTCGGCGCCTCGGCGGCGCTCGCGCTCTCCGACCTGCCGTTCGATGGCCCCATCGGGGCCGTGCGGGTGGGACGCTCGCTCGACGGCGAGTTCATCCTCAACCCGACGTACCAGCAGATAGCGGACAGCGACCTGGACCTGGTCGTGGCGGGGACGAAGGAAGCGATCACGATGGTCGAGGCCGGCGCGAACGAGGTGCCAGAGGACGTGATGGTCGAGGCGCTCCAGATCGCGCAGGAGACCGTCCGCGCTCAGGCGGAGGCAATCGACCAGTGGGCCCGCGAGCACGGCAAGGAGAAGCAGCACGTCGAGCCCGTCGAGGAGAACCCCTTCTACGGCGAGTTGCGCGACGGATACCTGGGACGGATCAAGGACAGCATCGTCCATACCGACCGCCGCGCCCGCAACGAGGCGCTCGATGAGATCCGAGACGAGCTGGTCGAGGGCCGCGACGAGGCGGAAGTGCCCCAGATCCTGGACGTCTTCTCTACGCTCGAGAAAGAGGCGTTCCGGGAACTGTACCTCAAGGACCGCAAGCGGACCGACATGCGGGCGCTGGATGAGATCCGTCCGACCTCCGCCGAGGTCGGCGTCCTTCCTCGCGTCCACGGCACGGGACTCTTCACCCGTGGCGAGACGCAGGTCCTGAGCTCCCTCGCCCTCGCCGATCTCGGCCTCGCGCAGCGGCTAGACACCATCGAGCCGCAGACCGGCAAGCGCTACATGCACCACTACAACTTCCCGCCTTACTCCACGGGCGAGACCGGCAGGCTAGGCAGCCCCAGACGGCGTGAGATCGGTCACGGCGCCCTCGCCGAGCGGGCGCTACTTCCTGTCGTGCCATCCGAGGAGACCTTCCCCTACGCGCTACGCATAATATCTGAGGTGCTTGAGTCGAACGGCTCCTCGTCTATGGCGAGCGTGTGCGGTTCGACGCTGGCGCTCATGGACGGCGGCGTGCCGATCAAGGCCCCCGTGGCCGGGGTTGCTATGGGTCTCGTCAAGGAGGGCGAAGATTACGTCATCCTGACGGACATCCAGGGTCTCGAAGACCACATGGGTGACATGGACTTCAAGGTCGCCGGCACGAGCGACGGCATCACCGCGCTGCAGATGGACATGAAGATCACGGGCGTCTCCGCCGACCTGTTGAAGGAGGCTCTCGGGCAGGCCCGCACGGGACGGCTCCAGATCCTGGAGACGATGCGCGAGGCCATAGCCGAGCCGCGCCCGGAGGTCTCGGACTTCGCGCCGCGGGTCGAGGTATTGAAGATCCCCAAGGACAAGATCGGGATGCTCATCGGGCCGGGCGGCAAGACCATTAATGCCCTGCAGGAGCAGTTCGGCGTGAACATCTCCGTCGAGGACGACGGGACGGTGTTCGTGGCCGGCGAGGGCGTCGTCTCCAAGGAGGCGGCCTCGGCGATAAACGGTATGATGAAGGACGTGGAGGCCGGCGAGATCTACACCGGCAAGGTCGTCAAGACCACCAACTTCGGGGCCTTCGTTGAGCTTACGCCGGGCCGCGACGGCCTGGTCCACATCTCGCGCCTCGCGCCGGGCAAGCAGCGCGTCGAGAAGGTCGAGGACGTGGTGACGGAGGGCGACCGCATCAAGGTGCGCGTCCTGGAGATAGACAAGCAGAACCGCATCTCGCTAGAGAAGCTGGAGGACTAGACCTTGAGCGACCCGAACATTCGGCAGAAGCAGCTTCCGGGCGGGTTGCGGGTCTTCACGGAGCCGCTGGACGAAGCGACGAGCGTCTCTTTGGGCGTCTGGATCCGGGCCGGCTCCCGCGACGAGAAGGACGAGGTCGCGGGCATCAGCCACCTGATGGAGCACATGCTCTTCAAGGGCACGCCCTCGATGAACGCCCTCCAGGTCGCCGAGGCGTTCGAGAGCATCGGCGCCCAGGAGAACGCGGCTACGGGCGAGGAGTACACCGTGCTCTACGCCCGGTTCCTGCCCGAGCACCTCGAAAAGGCTCTGGACATCATGAGCGACATGGTGCTCCGGCCGACGCTCGCGGACCTGGAGCGGGAGAGGGAGGTGATCGTCGAGGAGATCAAGATGTACGAGGACCGGCCGGACCAGTTGGCCGATGAGTACCTCTCGTCCCTGATCTTCCACGACGACACCCTCGGACGCCCGATCATCGGCTCCGCCGAGACCGTCCGCGGCGTGGACCACGATACCCTACAGAGGTTCCACGGCTCGACCTACAACGCCTCTAACGTCTTCGTCGTCGGCGCGGGCAAGCTCGACCAGGACGAGTTCGAGCGGATGGTCGAGGAGAAGCTCTCCGGTCTGCCGGAGGGCGAGCCGTTCGTCCGCGAGGCAGATCCGAAGCAGCCCGAGAGCCGCTTTTTCTACAAGTTCAAGGAGACCGAGCAGTACCACGTCTCGCTGGGCTCGCTAGGCATCCCGGCGAAGAGCGAGGACCGCTATGCGATGTCGGCTCTGAACAACGTGCTCGGCGGCGGCATGAGCAGCCGGCTCTTCCAGGAAGTGCGCGAGAAGCGCGGGCTGGCCTACGCCGTCTACTCCTACCACCAGGGGTACTCGGATACCGGAGCGATCAAGACCTACGTCGGCTCCACGACCGGCAACGTCGAGGAAGCGGTGAAGGTCATCACCGAGCAACTGGAGAAGATACAGCACGAGCTGGTTACTGACGAGGAGCTGGAGCGCACGAAGCAGCAGCTCAAGAGCTCGACCCTGCTCGCGCTGGAGAGCACCGCTGTCAGGATGACCCGCATCGGACGCGGCATCATAACTGGCTCGGAGCTGCTGACCCCGGAGGAGATCTCCGACCTCATAGAAGCGGTGACGCCGCAGGATATAGAACGGCTCGCCAAAAAGCATCTGAAACTAGACAACATGTACCTCTCCGCGGTCGGACCGAAGGAGCTCGACCTCGGGCAGTACCTGAGCAAGAACTAGCCGTTGGCTGGCGCCGATCAGACCTCGGGAAAAGAGATCGAGGCCTGATCTCCGGTAGCTGATAGCTCCTGAAGGAGGTAATCCACGCTGTTAGACAACAAGACCTTGCAGGTCATTCCCCTTGGAGGACTTGGGGAGATCGGCAAGAATATGACCGCCGTGCGCCAGGAGAGCGGTATTGTCCTGGTCGACGCGGGTATGGCGTTCCCGGATGAGGAGATGCCCGGCATCGACCTCGTCCTGCCGGACTTCTCCTACCTGCGCGAGCACGCCGACGAACTGAAGGGCATAGTACTGACCCACGGCCACGAGGACCACGTGGGAGCCGTGCCGTACCTGCTCCGGGAGTTCAACGTCCCGGTATACGCAACAAAGCTCACCCTGGGGCTGCTCAGGAGCAAGCTGCAGGAGTTCGGCATCAAGAAAGGCGACCTGCGCGAGATCAAGGCCGGTGATACCCAGAACCTGGGCGGCTTCGGCATGGAGTTCATCAACGTGAACCACTCCATCCCGGACGCTGTCGCCATCGCCATCCGCACGAGAGCCGGCCTGATCGTCTTCTCCGGCGACTACAAGATCGACCTGACCCCGACGGAGGGTGATCCTATGGACCTCGCGCGCCTCGCGGCGCTCGGCACCGAGGGCGTCCTGGCGTACTTTGGGGACTCGACCAACTCCGAACGGCCGGGATACGTACCGTCGGAGCGCGTGGTCAGCGACACGCTCAACCGGGTCTTCGAGGATGCGGATGGCAGGATCATCGTCGCTTCATTCGCCTCGCATATCCACCGGGTCCAGCAGGTCGTCGAGGCTGCCAAGCGCCACGGACGTCTCGTCGGTGTGACGGGACGCTCCATGATCCGCAACGTAGACATCGCCCGCGAGCTCGGCTACCTCGACCTGCCCCAGGCGATGTACGTGAACCAGCGGGACGTCAACAAGATCCCGGACTCGGACATCGTGGTCCTGACGACCGGCTCGCAGGGCGAACCGCTGGCCGCGCTCTCGCGCATCGCCAACGGCACCCACCGCACCATCGAGGTCGGCGAGGACGACACGGTCGTGATAGCGGCCCATCCGATCCCCGGTAACGAGCGCGGCGTCTCGCGCACCATAAACAACCTCATGAAGCGCGGCGCGAATGTCTGCTACAGTCCGCTGATGCCGGTCCACGTCTCGGGCCACGGGGCGAAGGAGGAGCAGAAAATAGTCCTCTCGCTCCTGAAGCCGCGCTACCTGGTCCCCGTGCATGGCGAGTTTCGTCACTTGCGCCACCACGCCAACACCGGCATGTCCATGGGCATCCCGGAGGAGAATGTCTTCATCCTGGAGAACGGCGCGGGCGTCGAGTTTAACAACGGCAACGCGAAGCGGATGAAGCCCGTCGAGGCCGGCATGTTCCTGGTGGACGGCGGCGGTCTGGCCGACGACTCGGAGAGCGTCATCCGGGAGCGCCAGCAGCTCGCCGAGGACGGGATGTTCATCGTCGTGGCCCGCATAAACGGTCAGACCGGACAACTGCTGGGACCACCGGACGTAATATCGCGCGGCTTCGCGAACCCACAGGGTTCGAACGGTCTGGTCGAGGAATCTATAAATGTCGTGGGCAAGACGCTCGAACGCACCGCGAAGCAGCGTCTGACCGACTGGAGCGAGCTGAAGAGCGCGATCCGCAAGGACCTCTCCGGTTTCCTCTCCCAACGCACCCGCAAGCGGCCGATCATCCTGCCGCTAATAGTTGAGGTCTAAACTTCAACCTCTACTATATGGTGCGGTTGACCGTGAGCAAGAGGTTGATGCGCTAGACTAAGGCTCATGGCAAAGAGCAGACGCGCGCCCAAGAGGTCCATGACAAAGGCTCCGGCGAAGAAGCATCGCGGAAGCAAGAACGCCAGGAAAGGTATGGTTTCGCGTTTCTGGGAGCGCGTCCGGGGTTGGTTAGCGCCGGAGGTGATCGGCGGGGTGTTGCTCGCGGTCGGGTTGTTCTTTACTGCGGCGTTCGTGAGCGGGCGAGGGGCGTGGCTCGGGGATACGGGGTTGATGGCCGCGACTCACCTCATGGGTGTCGCGGGTTACGCGCTCGCTCCGCTCGGGGCGCTGGCCGGCGGTTTGTTGCTGCTGCAGAGGCTTCCGGCCGTCAGGACGTTCGGGGGAGGCTTGATCTTGCTGGGCTTCGCCACGAGCATGGCCGCGCGGCTGCCCGAGGGACGGCTATTCGAGGCGGGGGAATATGATGCGGCGGGCGGTATCGTGGGCAGCGCGATCTACGGCGCCGTCTATTGGACTGGTGGAGTAGTAGGAGCCGCCGTGGCGCTGGTGTTTCTGTACGCTGTCGGTCTCTCCTTACTCACGGGAATATCCTTCGAGTCGGCGCTGGGCGCATCCCGTACCTTCCTGACTTCATCCCTGGACAGTCTTCGAGAGTGGCGGAAGCGCAGGGCTGAGGCCGCCGAAAAGGCCGCCGCGGAGCAAAGGAAGTCGATCGAGATTCCTTCCCGATCATCGAGAGCAAAAAAGGCTCCGAAGCCGGCGCAAGGTGTAGTGGACCTCTATCCGGAGCTCGATAAGGAGGAGTCGGCTAAAAGGGCGGTCCCGGAGAGTCAGGAGAGCTTCGAGGTGGTGTTGCCCGAGGAGCGGCAAGAGCCCGCCGGCGAGCCGGTGATCCACCAGGAGAGTGAAGGAAGCGCGTCGGGAGAGTACACCCCGCCGCCGATGTCTTTGCTGAAATTGGGCGGCGGAGGACCGCACCATGACGCGGAGGGGACGAGCCAGCGTCTCACGCAGGCGCTCGCGGACCTCGGCGTCGCGGCCCAGGTGGTCCGGGCGGTTGTCGGCCCGCGCGTCACGCGCTACGAGCTGCGGCTCGGAAGCGGTGTCAAGGTCGGGAAGGTCAGCAACCTCCAGCAGGATATCGCCTACGCTCTGGCGGCGACGGAGGTAAGGATACTCGCCCCGATCCCCGGCAAGAGCGCCGTGGGTGTGGAGGTGCCGAACACCCGACCGGCGACCGTGACGCTCGGGGACGTGTTCCAGGACTATCCGGAGGGCAACGACTGGGCGCTGCCGGTCGGGCTCGGGAAGGATATCTCCGGCCGGGCGGTCTTCCTGGACCTGGCTGATATGCCGCACCTGCTCGTCGCCGGCACTACGGGTAGCGGAAAGAGCGTCATGCTCAACGGGCTGCTCACCTCGCTGCTCTTGGCGACGGACCCGCGCGAGGTCAAGATGGTCCTCATAGACCCCAAGCGGGTCGAGCTGTCGCAGTTCGCGCGCATACCGCACCTCATAACCCCCGTCGTCACGGACGTGAAGAAGGCTGCAAACGCCCTGGGCTGGGCCGTCGCGGAGATGGAGCGGCGCTATGAAGTCCTGGAGCAGAAAGGTGTCCGATCTCTGGAGGGGTACAACGCGCGCGCCGAGTATCCCATGCCATACGTACTCGTCGTGATAGACGAGCTGGCGGACCTGATGATGCAGGCCGGTGCCAAGGTCGAGGACGCCATCGTGCGGCTGGCCCAGAAGGCGCGGGCGGTCGGAATACATCTAGTGGTCGCCACCCAGCGGCCGAGCGTTGACGTGATCACGGGCATGATCAAGGCGAACATTCCGAGCCGCATCGCGTTCGCCGTATCGAGCCAGGTGGACTCGCGCGTGATCCTGGACACCTCCGGCGCCGAGGCCCTTCTCGGTATGGGCGACATGCTCTACAAGCCAGTCTCCGCGGCGCGGGCGTCCCGGGTGCAGGGAGCGTTTATCTCGGAGGCCGAGGTCGAGCGAGTGGTCTCGGCGAGCGTGGCGGCGGCGCGGGGCAAGGCCGAGACCGAGTTCGTCGAGGAGGTGACCGCGCCCAAGAACGAGAAGCAGGAGACCGGAGAGCCCGAGGACGAGTTGCTGCCGGAGGCGGCGAGCTTCGTGGTGGCCACCCAGCAGGCGTCCGTGAGCGCGGTGCAGCGCCGGTTCCGGGTCGGGTACTCGCGGGCGGGGCGTATCATCGACGCGCTGGAGCGGAAGGGCATCGTCGGGCCGTATGAAGGGTCAAAGAGCCGCTCGGTGGTGGCGAGCGAGCTGGAGTTGAGCAGCATATTCAGCGGGGAATCGAGTGACGGCGGCGGCTCCGGCGGACCCTCCGGGACAGGGGAGAAACAGTCCGAGAGCTGGTAGCTTTTGTGATAGGCTAATCAATGGCATGAATGACGAAGGCCAGAGATTGTACGAGCGCGACGGCGGACTGGAGATCGGGCCCACGCTGGAGAAAGCGCGTCTTCAGCGCGAGCTTACCCTCGACGAGGTGGAGCAGGCGACCAAGATCCGCAAGCGCTACATCCAGGCTATCGAGAAGGATGATTACGGGGTCTTGCCCGATGCCGTCTATGTTCAGGGTTTCGTAAAGACTTACGCGAATTACCTGGGTCTAAACGGAGAGGAGTTGGCCGGTGAACTCAGGAGCCGCCGCCAGTCCCGCCGGGAGCGGCACGTAAACCATGCGAGGTTGACCAAGGGCGGCTTCGACAAACCGCTCATAAATCCCGGCGGGGTCGCGGGAGCGGAGAAGCGCCGGATCTCCGGCGGCGCGGTGCTCGGGTTGCTGGCTTCGATCTTGTTGATCGTGCTGGTTATCGGGGCGTTGTATTACGTTGGCCGGGGCTCCAGAGTCCAGGTGCCGGATGATGGCGCGTCCGCTCCGCAGGCTGAGCAGGCCGACAAGAACTCCGATAAACCCGAGAGCGGGAAGCCGGATGCGGGAGTGTCTTCCACAGGTTCCGCTGGCACCGCAGGCGGTACTAAGAAGGCGGGAGGCAACGAGGCCGGAAATGCCGGAGCCGAGACCCCGGCTCCGGTAGAGGTCGCGATACAGGTGGAGGGGTCTCCTGCCTGGATCAGCGTCAAGTCCGACGGAACGGTGGTCTACGAGCAGGTGGCGGATCCGGGTTTCTCGGATACCTTCGAGGGAGAGCAGACGGTCGGTATCTCGACGGGCAACGCCGGCGCGGTTAAGCTCAAGGTCAACGGCAAGGACGAAGGGGCGATGGGCGGTGCCGGCGAAGTCGTAAGCCGGGAGTTCACGCCGGAATCCGAGAGCTAGAGCTGGAGGCGGGACCTCTCTGCGAACAAAAGGGGTTGGGGCGCGGTCCGGCTACAGTATAATAGCTGCAATGTATGCGAGTCTTTAGCGACGATCTCCGTGGAGGATAGAGTTGGATAAGAGCAAAGCCATAGGCGCCGCCGTAACGCAGATCGAGCGTCAGTTCGGCAAGGGTTCCATCATGCGTATGGGCGACCGCGGTACGCAGAAGATACCCGTGATCCCGACCGGCGCCATGTCTCTGGACCTGGCGCTCGGGGTCGGCGGGTTGCCGAGGGGCAGGATCATCGAGATCTTCGGCCCCGAGTCGAGCGGCAAGACTACCCTGGCCCTGCACGTGATCTCCGAGGCCCAGAAGGCCGGCGGTCTGGCCGCCTTCATAGACGCGGAGCATGCCCTGGATCCCGCCTACGCCGAGAGAATAGGCGTGGACCTTGAGAACCTCTACTTCTCCCAGCCGGATAATGGAGAGCAGGCGCTCGAAATTGCGGACACCCTCGTTCGGTCCGGAGCCCTCGACCTGGTCGTCATAGACTCCGTTGCCGCTCTCGTGCCTCGTGCTGAGATAGAGGGTGAGATGGGCGACTCTCACGTGGGACTTCAGGCTCGTCTGATGAGTCAGGCGCTACGGAAGCTCTCCGGGTCTCTGAACCGCTCGGGGACCACGGCGATCTTCATCAACCAGTTGCGCGAGAAGATCGGGGTGATGTTCGGTTCGCCGGAGACGACGCCGGGCGGGCGGGCGTTGAAGTTCTATTCCAGCGTCCGGCTGGACATCCGGCGCATCGGGGCGCTGAAGAACGGCAACGACACGGTCGGCAACCAGACGAAGGTGAAGGTCGTCAAGAACAAGGTTGCGCCGCCGTTCAAGGTGGTGGAGTTCGACATCATGTACGGCGAGGGGATCTCCAAGGAAGGCAGTCTCCTGGACATCGGGATCGAGCAGGGCGTGGTCCAGAAGTCCGGGGCGTGGTTCGGTTACGGCGAGGAGCGTCTCGGTCAGGGCCGGGAGAACGCCAAGCAGTTCCTCAAGGAGAACGACGCTGTCCGGGAGCGTATCGTACACGATATCTACGATAAGCTCGGCCTCAACGCCATAGAGGGCGGCGAGGAGAGCAATGGAGAGGGCGTATCCCCGGAGCGGCCCGCCAAGGAGCCGGCCGGGCAGGTCCTGTAGGGTTCCCTGGCAAAATATGCCGCAGATAACCGGCGTCCGGGAGCGCCGGGGAAGGGCCAGAGTCTTCGTCGATGGAGAGTTCTGGGCCGAGATTGACGCGAACGTGGCGCTGGAGCGCGGTCTCTACGAGGGGGCCGCGCTCTCTTGCGATGAGTTGGACGAGGCGCGGGTTGCGGGGGAGAAGGCTCTGGCTATGAGCCGCGCCCTGAACTTTCTGGCATATCGCTCTCGGTCAGAGAAAGAGGTGCGGGATCGGCTCTTCCGCTACGGGTATGGAGCGGAGACTGTCGATGGCGTGCTGGAGCGTCTTGCGGAGCTGGGATACCTGGACGACGAGGGATTTGCGCGGACGGCGGCGCGTGAGAAGTCCCGCAAGTACGGCCCCCGGAGGGTGTCCGCCGACCTGATGCGCGGCGGCGTGAGCGGCGAGATCGCGCGCGCCGCGGTCGAGGAAGCATTCGCGGAACATTCCGAGCGCGAAATGGCGCGCGAGTTGGCGGCCCGGCGCTATAATAAGTCCGAAAGGTCCGATGCTCAGGCGCGTCGGGTCTACGGCTTCCTGGTACGCCGTGGCTTCTCGGCCGATGTTTGCGCCGGGATCGCGCGAGAATACCGTGGACCGGATGCGTCCGAAGCCGACGTGTAGATACTGATTATGATCCGGTCGCTGCCGGGGCGGCGGCCTGTTTTGGAGGACAATCTGTGAATGTTCTATTACTGGTCCTGGGGCTGGCCGTCGGACTTCTGGGCGGTGCTGCTCTGGGTTACTACGTCTGCAAGTCACGTATGGAGGCTAGGCAGGCGGAGGCGCGCTCCGATGCCCGGTCGCTCATAGAAGATGCCAACCGGCAGGTAGAGGCGTCCCGCCGCGAGGCGGAGCTTGCCGCGAAGGAAGCCGCGTTGAAGGTCAAGGACGAAGCCGAGGCCGAGTTGCGTTCCCGGCGCGCGGAGATCGCCCGCGTTGAGGAACGTCTGCAGAACCGCGACGCTACTCTGGACCGCCGTGAGAGCGAACTGGACCGGCGGCGGCAGAAGGTCTCCGAGACCGAGGAGGCCCTACAGCGGCGCGAAGAAGACCTCAAATCGCGTGAGGCCGAGCAGTTACGGGCCCTCGAAGAGATCTCCGGTCTTACCCGCGCCGAGGCCGAACGACGCCTCTACTCCGGGCTTGAGCAGGACCTCGAGGACCGGCTCGGCCGCATGGTGCGCGACCGCACCCTCGAAGCCGAGGAGCGGGCAGATAACGAGGCGCGTCGGATCATCTCGACGACCATGGAGCGCCTGGCCTCGGACCTCACCTCGGAGTCCACTGTCAAGGCGATAGCCCTCACCTCGGACGACATGAAGGGCAGAATCATCGGCCGGGAGGGCCGCAACATCCGGGCGTTCGAGGCCGCGACGGGGGTGGACGTGATCATCGACGACACGCCCGAGACGGTGGTTATCTCCTGCTTCGACCCGGTGCGGCGCGAGATAGCGCGCGTCTCGATGGAGCGGCTGGTTCAGGACGGGCGTATCCATCCGGGGCGCATCGAGCAGATCGTGGCGAAGGCTAAGAAGGACGTCGAGAAGGAGATGAAGGCCGCGGGCCGCCAGGCTCTCTACGACGCCAAGATCTCCGGCGGTATGAACAACGACCTGATCCGCCTGCTGGGCGCCCTGAAGTACCGTACCTCTTACGGCCAGAACGTACTCGCGCACTCGGTCGAGGTCGCCAACCTGTGCGGCATGATGGCCGCCGAGCTTGGCGCTAACGTGAAGATCTCTCGCCGCGGCGCGCTCCTGCACGACGTGGGCAAGGCTATAGACCATGAAGTCGAGGGGACCCACGCCCTTATCGGGGGGCGCTACGCCAAGAAGAGCGGCGAGTCCGAGGACGTGGTACGGGCGATCAGCGCTCACCACCATGAGATAGAGATGGAGACCGTCGAGGACGTGCTGGTGGCGACTGCTGATGCCGTGTCCGCCGCCCGTCCCGGCGCCCGACGCGAGACGACCGAGACTTATATAGAACGCCTGAGATCTCTGGAGGACATCGCGCTTGGACATCGGGGCGTGGACAAGGCGTATGCTATCCAGGCCGGCCGGGAGGTTCGCGTGATGGTGCAGCCCTCGGAGGTGGACGACCGGATAGCTGCGAAGCTGGCCTTCGATATCTCGAAGCAGATAGAGGAGGACCTGGAGTATCCGGGGCAGATCAAGGTGACCGTCATCCGTGAGAGCCGGGTTAGCGAGGTGGCCCGGTAGCCGAGGGGTACCGCGAAGGACCGTACCGGGATCTCGGCGGCGGGTTTGCCCGGCTGACTGGTGTCGAGGGCGCCCGGCGAGGCCCCTCACGTATCGCCTCCGTGGAAGACGCGCTGGTGGAGTTGCTCCGGAACTCCCGCGACGCCGGAGCTGGCAGCGTTTACGTCGCCTCTGTCTTGCGCCGTCGCCGCTACCGGACTCTGACCGTTATTGATGACGGGGAGGGCCTGGATGACCGCTACGCGGAGATGATCTTCGAGCCGGGAGTGACCAGCCGCCACCTCTCTCCGACCCTGGATCCCTCGGACCCTGGTTCTACACACGGCGCGGGCCTCTCCCTCTACCATATCCGCACTCTGGCATTGAGCGCCGCCTGCGTCTCGGCTTCGTCCCCGACGTCGTTCTCGGCGACCTTCGACACTATTACCTTGCCCGAACGTGTCCTCCAATCCCCCAGCCGAGCATCGAGGTCCAATCTCCTCGCCACTACAGAAGCCTTTGCTCACTCACCCCAGGCTCCTACCGTCTACTATGGATCCCCGGCCACCATCCTCGCTACCCTCCTGAAATACCGCATAATACAATCAAATGAATCTGCGGCCGGGATAGCAGAGGAGGCGAGGAGGTTGGGGTTGCGTGTCTCGTTACGGACCGTGCATCGGATAAAGAGAGGCGAGATCGAGGCTGAGGCGCCGGTTGGAAGGTCGAGGGATGCGCGTGAACGCGGGAGTGTTGGAGTCGGTGGGGGAAGAGCCGAGGGTGGGGGAGACATACTCAGCCTCGGAGAAGAGGAAATGGCACGGATCGCGGCTATACTAGACGAGGCGGCGCGGGCAAGTTACCTGGAGGTACGCGACCTCCGGCAGCATTCGCGTCCGGGGGAGATCAGGCTGAGCGCCCGAGTCGAGGAGCCGGAGGATCTATATGAGCAGTAGAACCGAAGCCGAGCAAGCTGTCGGGCAAGCCGCCGGGCAGGCCGTGAGGGTCGCGTTGTCGACCAAGCCCGCAAAAGGCGTACGCCCGGGCTCAGGCGAAGCCAGGACTGCCTGTATAAGGACCTTCGGCTGCCAGATGAACGTACACGACTCGGACAGGATCCGGCGCATGATCCGTGACGCCGGGTACGCCGAGGTCCCCACATACGAAGAGGCGGACCTCGTTATCCTTAACACCTGCTACGTCCGGGAGAATGCCGTTGACCGTGTCCGGGGTCATCTCGGAGAGCTGACCCGTCTGCGCCGCGAAGGCCGCGTCAAGAGGATAGCCCTTACCGGCTGCATAGGGGCAGCCGAGGAGTCCTCTGAACTAAAGCGCCAGTACGGTATTGACCTGGTGTTGGGAACGCATAATACATACGAGCTGGCGGAGTTCGTAGGTTTACCCACGATGGAGGAGACGTATACGCCGGACCTTCCCGGCACGGAGGGTGACAACTCCGCCTTCGTCACCATAATGACGGGATGTAACTATCAGTGTAGCTACTGCATAGTGCCTACGGTGAGGGGCCGGATGGTTTGCAGGCCAATGGACAACATTCTCGAGGAAGTGCGGAGGCTTGTAGAGAGCGGGACCAGCTACATAACGCTTCTGGGTCAGACGGTGGACGCCTGGCGGGAAGACGGAAGAAGGTTCTGCGACCTGCTAGAGAGGGTGTCGGAGATAGCGCCGCGCGTCTGGTTCACTACCAGCCATCCCTCCAACATGGAAGACAGGACACTGCGGCTAATCGGCGAGAAGGATACGATAGTAAAGAGGCTCCACCTTCCGGTACAGTCTGGCTCCGATCGCATGCTGCGGGTTATGCACCGCGGGTACAAGTCAGACAGGTACCGGCGCAAGATAGAGCTATTCCGGGAAGTCGCTCCAGAGGGGACCCTGAGCACAGATCTCATCATCGGGCATCCGGGCGAGACAGAGGAGGACCATCAGGAGACGCTCAAGCTTGTAGAAGACTGTTCATTTGATTCCGCCTATGTCTTTAAGTTCTCGCCCCGGCGGGGGACCGAGGCCGCGAGCATACAGGAGAGCGTCCCGGATGACGTGGTCCAGCGGCGGTTTCTCCAGGTGCTAAGAAAGATAGAGCAGAACGCCTTCAACCGTAACCGCACCAGGATAGGTAGGGTAGAAGACATCTACATACGGTACGAGCGGAACCGGGATGGCGTGGCTATCGGAGAGACCTGGAACGGGCACGCGGTACACGTTGAGACGGATGCGCCCACAGGCCAGTACGTCCGCGCGGAGATCAAGGCCGCCGGACCTCACGTGCTTTACGCTGGGGAGACTTTGATCTGAACAGGGCTATCGTAGTCTGCGGGCCCACAGCGAGCGGAAAGAGCGACCTCGCGGACGGGATTGCTCACAATCTCTCGGAGAGCTATCGTAAGGAAGTCACCACGCTCGTGGTCGATTCCATGCAGGTGTACCGTGAGATACCCACGATAACCAACCAGAGACGCCAGCGACCCGCCGAGATGGTCGGTGTGGCTTCCGTCCTGGATGAGTGGACCGTCGCCCGCCACCGGGATATGAGCCTTGGTATCCTGGCCGGCATCGATATACCGTTTGTCCTGGATGCCGGTACCGGTATGTACCTGAATGCCCTTCTCCTGGAGATAGAACTCTCCCCCAAGGTCGAACCCCACATCCGAGCCGTGGCTGAGTCCCTATCACAGGGGGACGTGAACCCTCGCCGGGCCAGCCGCGAGAGAGAGCTGCGACTGGCCGGCGCGCCAGAGAGAAGCTCCATCTGGGACGCCAACCTGAGATACGAGACCACGCTAATATATATCCGGCCCGACAGAGAGAGCCTCGACAAAAACATCCAGCGTCGTGCCAACCACATAATACAAAATGCCATTGCGGAATCCGAGACGATAGCGGCTCTGATCTCTCGCGGAGCGACCTTGAGCCCGCAGGTAAGTGGGGCCATCGGCGTGAAGGAGATGCTGGATCTCGTCGCCGGTTCCCTGACTGGGGCAGAGGCCGAGTCAAGGATAGCGGCGCGCACTCGCCGGCTGGCGCGACGGCAGATCCGATGGTTCGATAAGCTTACCCGTACTATCTCGGATAGAGCTGCTGTCGAAGTGGTCAGCCACAGCAGTGACGCAGAGACGATGCATACTTTGCATGATACAATAGGCTCATGAGCGATACGGAGAATACGGGGATAGACAGGGCCGTGCTTGTGGGCGCGGGTGAGGGGCGGTACCTGGACGAATTGGGACGTCTGGCGGGTACTCTGGGAGTCAAGGTGGTAGCCGAGGTAGAGCAGAACCGCAGGGATGGTTCTGGTTATCTGGGGAAAGGCAAGAGGGAGGAGTTGCGGGACGTCGTCGCCGAAGCCGGGGCTGCAATGGTTATAGCGGATGATGAGTTGACGGCGTCTCAGGCGAGGGTTCTCGAGCGGTCGTCGGGAGCGTCTGTGGTGGACCGCACGGAGCTGATCATCAGGATATTCGAGGCTCATGCCAGGGACTCGGCGAGCCGGCTGGAAGTAGAGCTTGCAGACTTGCAGTATAGGTTGCCGCGGGTCAAGGGGCGAAACGAAGCTCTTAGCAGGCTCGGTGGCGGAGGCGTAACAACGCGAGGACCGGGCGAGCAGCAGCTAGAGTACGACCGGCGTGTAATCCGGGAGAGGATGTCCAGTATAGAGCGCAAGCTCGAGGAGGAGAGATCCGCTAGAGCGGTACAGGGTTCGCGGCTTAGGAAGTCCGGTCCTCCTACGGTGGCTCTGGTGGGTTATACGAACGCGGGCAAGACTACTATACTCAACAGGATCAGCGGCGCCGGGAGATCCACTATGGACCGTCTGTTCGAGACGCTTGAGACTACTTCGCGGCTTGTCGAGGGTCGGGCAGACGGCAAGGTCGCGCGCCCGGACTTCGTTTTGACGGATACGGTTGGGTTCATAAGGAAGCTCCCCAAGCAACTGGTGCGCTCTTTCGAGAGTACCATGGAGGTCGCGAGAGACGCGGATGTGCGTGTGCTTTGCGCGGATGCTTCCAGCGCAGAGCTCGAAGACGAAATCAGCACTGTAAGAGAGATCCTCGACGATGAGAACGCTGGAGAGAGCGGTGTGAACAACATCCTTTGTCTGAATAAGTGGGATCTCATCTCTAAAGAGAGGGGGTCTGACCTGCGAGCGGAGTACCCGGACGCGGTAACGATAAGCGCCCGGAATGGCGAAACCCATCCGCTCCTGGAGCGGATTTACGACTCTATAGCCGGAGGACGGGAGAGGATGAACCTCCTGATACCTCACTCCGAGTACGCTAACGCCGCTCGTCTATATGGCGTAGCCGAGATCCACAGCTCCAATGACACAACTACGGGCGTTTGTCTCGACGTGACGCTTCCCAAGCACGTCGCCAGAAGATACGGCCGCTACAGAGTAGCATAATACCCATAGCCGTGACGGCAGCGATCAAGATATATCCTCCTCCTTCAGAGACTTTTCGTGTAGAGGACCTGTATACGGACATTGAGTTTCCCGATCACAATATAACTGACCCGTCGCTTCCTTATGTAGTAATCAATATGGTCTCGTCTCTAGATGGAAAGGCGGCACTTAACGGGGTGGCGAACGGCATCGGAGGACCCGCTGATCGCAGGGTCATGCGCAACTTGAGGTCCAGGGCTGATGCTGTACTCAGGGGGGCTGGCACTCTGCGGGCTGAGAAGATCTCCGCTGGCGTACCTGAGGACCTGGCCCGCCGTCGAATGTCCGAGGGTCGGCCCGCGCAACCGCTGGAACTGATACTGTCGAGAAGCGACACAGCATCCTTGAGCAACCTCTTGAACGCATCTTCAGGCACCGTTGCGCTTGTGACTCAGGATCGCGGACCCGTCAAGAATCTCGAAGACATGGAGCGTATAGTCGTGCCGGCCCGGCCAGATGGTCTCGTGGATCTGGTTAAGGCCATGATCATCCTGAAGCGGGACCACGGCTTGAGCGTCATCCTCCTCGAAGGCGGTCCGTCCCTGAACCACGCGCTTATCTCTTCAGGACTCGTGAGTGAGCTGTTCCTGACGTTATCTCACAGGCTGCTCGGCGGCAGCCAGGATCAAATCCTCACCCTCCTGAATGGCCAGCCACTTCCGCCCGAACTATCAACTCCGCTCCGACTCATATCGGCACACCTCACAGACGACGAATGGTTCCTGCGATATAAGATGTAATGAGATATCCAGGGAAAAAGACGCCGAGTTTCCGATAAGTACAATTCTCGGAAACTGTACCACAGGCTGTCTGGGTGCGCTTCTTGGGCGGGTGTCCGTAGCGGAGTATCTACATTTAGTGCTCAATTGGTGGAGAGTCGTCTATCTGGTTGGTGGAGCTTTTTGTAGGCTTTTAGCTTTGACTGTTCAGTACCGGGATATCTATACTGCTCTTATGCTGGTGTTTGTTATTGTGGACAGTGTGGTTTGAAGGAGGTCTTTTGGGTGGTCTGAGTCTTCCCGTTAAACTTGCGCTTGTCTGTCTGGTTCTGGCGTGTGGTTTCACTGCCCGTGTGGGATGGGCGTATCTGGATCTTGGATCCTCTGTGAAAGAGATAAAAGCGGCTCAAGCTGCAAGCGACACTCAGACTACCGAATTCGCCCAGAGCGACTCATCAGGTAGCGATATAAACGTTACAGCCCAGGATAGCAGTTCGAGTGGTCAAGAGGCTACCAATCAAGAGACGACCAACGCCGCTCAGGGGCAATACGATGACGGCTCCGGCACGGGATCCTCTAGCCTGATGTCGGCAGGCGGCTCGAAGGACGGACCTGTTCCTCTGATGTCCGACGGGACGTGCCCTATCGAGTACCCCCTGGAACTTCCAGATGGATGCTATCGTATTCCCTAGCTTGCTCCTAACCTCCTAAATTATAGTCCTTAGAACGTAACGAATAATTTAGGTAGTTCCTAGACAGAGCCCTAGATAGGAAGAGTATTATATTGATATGCCTTGCTTGCGAGTTCTTCGGCGCGGCGTATGTAGCGCATTGTAGTCTTGGGGTCTGAGTGTCCGAGGTACTGTTGGATCACCAGTAGGGGCGCTTCATTGACGGCCATGTTTGTACCGACGGTGTGCCGGATCGAGTGTGGCGATATTGCTTTTGTAATACCCGCGGAGTTGACGTATTTCTTGACTATGTAGCGAATTGACCTCGTTGTGAGTGATCGGTCCTTGCCTTCTCTTGAGATGAATAGAGGCTTGCGCGCATCGGCGTGAGATGTAAAGCTACGGCCCGATAGAAGGACGAAGCGCTGGACGAGTTGCCAGAGCTCCGGGGATATTGGGACGTTCCGGATCTTGTCTCCCTTCCCTAAGATCCTGAGCAGTACCTGTCCCCCACCTACATCCCGGAAATCGCCTACCTTGATACCAACCACCTCGGCCTCGCGCAGACCACAGCTCGCCATTACCGCCAGCATTACGTAATCCCGATAACTCGTTGCTCGCGCCGCACTGAGCATACGAGCCAACTCATCCTCGGTCAGGACATTGTAGGAGGGATCCTGCCTCACCCGCGGGCTTTTCGCGAAGAACCGTAGCGCCTCCGGGTTGACGCTCGTCGCTCCTCCCATGTACGTAAAGACCAGGAACCTTCGCAGAGCAGCGAGCTTCTTCGCCGTAGTCGCCGACGCATAAGTCTTGAGAAGATGCTCCCGGTACAGAGAGATATCCTCCGCCGTTATTTGCTCAAGATCCTTTCCGATCTCTCTTGTGTACGCCAGGAACATCCTAATCTCTGTATTATAAGTTTTTATAGTCTGCGGGCTTGTGAGGGTACGGAGATAGACGGAGAGCAGCCGCTCCTCTGTGGACGTTGGTGAGAGGGTGGCTACCTCGGATTCGAGAGGTGCGGGGAGGTTAGTCTTCCGGGTCGTCATAGGTGATCAGGGAGACAACGTCATGCGGAGCCAGGCGCTCCCGGCCGTTGAGGTATGAAAGTTCGATCAGGAATGCGGCGCCGGCGACCACTCCCCCGGCGCTCTCGACTAGCTCGCACATCGCCTGCGCGGTGCCGCCGGTCGCGAGGAGGTCGTCCATCACCAAGACGCGGGTGCCGGGCTGTATCGAGTCAAGATGCGCCTCCAGAGTCTCGAAGCCGTACTCAAGCTCGTAGGAAGCCGCGATAGTCTCGCGCGGGAGCTTGTTGGGTTTGCGCGCCAGGATCAGTCCCTTACCCGCCCGGTACGCGAGGGCGGTGCCAAAGACGAAGCCGCGCGCCTCCGCCGAGACTATCCGGTCGTAGTCGATATCCTCGGTAGCGCTCGCGAGAGAGTCAACAGCCGCGCGGAGTGCGGGACCATCCTCTATCAGGGGCGTAATGTCTTTAAAGGAGATACCGGGCTTCGGGAAATCCGGGACGGTGCGGATATGGCGTTCGATCTCCCGGACGTCGATTCCGGATGCCACTAGGGGACGAAGCTCTCGATGATGCTCGCCATCATCAGTTCCTTAAGGCGAGAATCAACCGCGGCCAGGTGGCGGGCCTTGTTCATCGCCTCCGCCACGCGAACCTCGTCGCTGGAGCGCAACTCGGGGTTCAGAATCTGCTTGAACATCGCAGCCTCGCGGTCCACAGCGGCCATGATACCGCGCAGATGACGAGGCTGGATCGAGTACTTCGACATCTCCAGCGCCATCCGGGCGATCTCGACGTCTCGCTGTGTCAACTCCCCGGTCCGGCCGATGACGCCGACGGAGATCAGGTCGTCCACAAAGCGGGAGTCGGCCTCCAGGGCGTCCGCCAGCTCTTCTCTAGAGTAGACACGGTCCTCCAGGACGCGGGACAGGTCGCCGCCGCCCTCGCCGGTGGATGGGACCGGAGCGCCGCCCTCGATACGCTTCTTTATCACCTTTAGCGGTAGATACTCTTTGTCCTGAAGGGTGAGGATATAGCGCAGAAGCTCCACGTCCTGGTTTGAGAAAAGGCGGTAGCCACCTCGGGTGCGGGACAGGTTTATGAGGCGCCGCCGCTCCAGATAGCGGATCTTGCTGACCGAAAGCGTCGGAAAGTCCTGCCGCAGCCGGGTTACTACCTCGCCTATGGTGTAGCTGTCCTTGTTGCCGCCATTCTCCACGCTAACTCACTCCCATCCTCTACGCCATCACACCGGCCCACCAATAGACGCTCTACGTATTGACGAACTTGAACCGGTATTTGCCGACCTGGATCTCATCCCCATTCCTAAGGTCAACCGAGTCGACACGCACGCGGTTGACGTAAGTCCCGTTCAAGCTCCCGGAGTCGCTGATCCTGAACCCCCGCGTGCTCTGTAGTATCTCGGCGTGGTTCCTGGATACCGTCACATCGTCCAGGAAGATATTGCAACTCGGAGAGCGACCCACGGTGACGACTTCCTCCGAGATGTCGTGCATCCTGCGTCCGGCAGTACCCTCTACCTGATCGAGCTCGATGAGCGCCGCACCAGCCTTCCCGCCCGCGCTCGCGCCCGATGTGTCCTCGTCCTCGATGAACTCTGGCGAATAGGAGACCGTAGACTGACCGTGCGCGAGCTTGGCGCCGCACTCGGCGCAGAACTTCATCCGCTCGTTGACGGGAGACCCGCACTCTGGACAGACGTTCATGCCGGACCCCCTCCCTGCTCTTCTTGTGCGCCGCCGGTGCGGTCCATCAGAACCCGCGCCAACTCCTGGGGCGAGAGCGCCGCATCCCCCCGGCGCACCAGCTCGGCCCGGATCAGGTCTATCCTTCCCTGCAATATACGACGCCGGTAGCTGATCTCCCGCTCTTCCCCGGTGAGCGCCTCCAGACGCCCGCGCAACTCTTCCTCGGAGAGCGAGGTGACGTCATCTACATCTTCCCATTCAAATCCTTCGGACCCCACCCATGTACTCATAAGCGAAAGTATAAACTCATCTCACCCTTAAGTACAGTCTTAGATTTGGGGTTTTTCACTTAAGAAAGGTTGAGATGCGAGGTACTCGTCATGGGATCTCACCTCGGTCCGCGAGGAGGTAGAAACCGACGGCGTAGAGTGCCGCGGCGGCGAGAGAGAGGACGCATCCAGCGTAGAAAATCGTCTCTCCTAGAGCGCCGGGGCTGAATATGACGATCCCGACCGAGACCATTAGCACGGCTGTAGCAGCTTTCCCGACGACGTTCACCCGCATCTTGCCCCTTACGAGGAAGCTGCCGAGCAGCGCGAGCACATCCCTCCCCACAAGGATGGCGACGGCCCAGACGGGCAGGAGTCCCCGGATTGCGAGCACGATGGCGGAGCTAGAGAGCATCAGCCGGTCCGCAACGGGGTCGAGGAGTTGACCGAGCCTGGTCGGTCCCTGACGCCTCGCTATGCGGCCGTCGAGGAAGTCGGTAAGGGCCGCGGCGACGAAGACCGCGACGGCGATGCCATCCGCCTCGGCGAGCAAAAGCCCGACCACGACCGGGACCATGAGAAGGCGGAAGAGGGTAAGAGCGTTCGGCAGCGTCATGACGCGGTCGCTCGGTGGGTTCCTGTCCTCGACTCTTGGCATGCCGCTCCTGAATCTAGACCAGATCTTCTGATCTAACGGCTACTTCTTACACGCAACCGCACGCTTACCCCGTAGAGATCATACCTCTCCCGCAGCGCGTTCTCCAGGTATCTGAGATAACTATCCGGTATATCTTTTGGCCGGTTCGCGAAGAGCATGAACCTGGGCGGGGCGCTACCGGTCTGGGTGGCGTAACGGATCTTGACGCCTCTCGGCGGCGCGCTGCGGTCCACGAGCCGGTTTACGAGGTCGGCGATCTCGTGCGTCGGGACCCGCAGGTTGTACGCCTGCCGGAGCCGGGCGGCGAAGGGAAGGACTTCTTTAACTCCGGCCCCCGTTAGCGCGGAGATGGAGATCGCGTGCGGCTTGAGGTCGGTCATGCGCGCATAGAGGCTGTCCTCTATCTCCTGCAAGCGCTCCCGCGGCACGAGGTCGCTCTTGTTTATAAGGATGCCACAGGTCCTCCCGGCCTCCTCGATCCTGCGCGCGAGCTGGAGGTCTCCACCCACGAGGCCCTCCACGGCATCAACTAACAGCAGCGAGACGTCCGAGCGCCGGATCGCCTCCTCCGTACGCAGAGACGAGTAGTACGGCACTCCGTCGGCCCTCCTGGCGCTCCGGTTGACGCCCGCCGTATCGAGGAGCAGGTACTTCTCTATACCTTCGGGGCTCTTTACCTCGACCTCTCCGGCCACGGCATCCGTGGTAGTACCGGCAACGTCGGAGACTACCGCGCGCTCTGCTCCCAAAAGGCGGTTTAGGAGCGTGCTCTTCCCGACGTTGGGCCTGCCGATGATGGCGAGACGCGGGATCTTGTCTTCCTCATCAGCCTCGGTCTCCGGAAGGCGCTCGACGATGGCGTCCAGGAGATCCCCGGTGCCGAGCCCGTGGGCCGCCGATACCGCATACGGCTCGCCCTCGCCCAGAGCGTGGAACAGGTGACGGTCCGCATCGTTGGCGGGGTCATCCAGCTTGTTGACGGCGAGCACGACGCTACCGGGGGCGCGGCGCAACTCGCGAGCTATGGCGGCGTCGGCCTCGGTCGGTCCGAGCCTGGAGTCTGTGAGGTGGAGGATCACGTCCGCCTCTTCCGCGGCTATCCTCGCCTGCAGGGTCACAAGGGCCTCCAGACCGACTTTCGCGGTGGGCTCCATCCCGCCGGTATCTACCAGCGTGAACTCTCTACCGGCCCACTCGGCACGGTTGTACGATCGGTCCCTGGTCGTACCGGGCTCACCGGAGACGACCGCCTGCCGGCGTCCCAGGATGCGGTTCACCAGCGAGCTCTTCCCCACATTAGGAGCCCCGACGATCGCGACCACCGGCAAGCGGCTCACGAGCCGTCCCCGACTTCCTTCGCGTGCTTCTCCGGCAGCGCGTAGATGGTACGCAGGATCTCGTCCGCCGCCTCGCGGTAAGCCCGTCCACCTCTTGTAGTATTATCTGTAGTCATCGGTTCTCCGATGTAGGCGTGGAGCTTCGCGCCGCGCATCCGTTGGGCGAGGTTCGGGATGCGGCTCATATAGATGGGAAGGACGGGAGCGTTGCCACGGGTTGAGAGCATGACGACCCCGCTCTTGGCGTCTCTCGAAATACCGTGGTTGCGGTGGGTGCCTTCCGGGAAGATCCCGAGCGTCCAGCCGTCGGCGAGGTAGTCTAGCGCGGCGCGCAGAGCCGCGCGCCCGCCACTCTGACGGTCAACGGGAAAAGTCCCGATAAACCTGAAGAACTTGCCGAAAGGGAAGACGAACAGCTCTTTCTTACCCATCCATTGCACCCGCCGGGGTACCGCCATGTTGACCAGGACAGGATCCGCATACTGACTGTGGTTGGAGGCGAGAATTAGAGGACCGGTCTTTGGCACGTTCTCCGCCCCGTGTACCGTAAACCCGAAGAGGACCCTGCCGATCAAGATCATCAATCTCCGGAAAGCGCGATACCTGAAAGACATCCTGGTAGACGTACTCTTCATCGGAGCACACCACGCAATCTCCTCATACCCTGCTCCTGGTCTGACGCGCCAGGTCGAGGACCTTCGAGATTACACCGTCGAGGGTTAGTTCGGTCGTATCGAGGACGACGGCGTCGGGAGCGGGCCGCAGCGGCGAGACCTCCCGCTCGGAGTCCTGGCGGTCGCGGGTCTCTATCGCCTTGCGAATGCGCTCTAGCTCGCCCTCTCTGCCGCTCTGGACGGCCCTGCGCCGGGCGCGCTCCTCGGGCGCGGCGGAGAGGAAGACTTTCAGGTCCGCGTCCGGCAGGACGACCGTTCCGATGTCCCGGCCCTCGACGACGGCGCCGCCCTGCTGGCGCGCGCGCTCGGCGGCCCGCCGCTGCACGGTGAGAAGGACCTCTCGTAACTCCGGGTGCGCGGAGATCTTGGACGCCGCCGCAGAGACCTCGGGCGTGCGGAGGTCCGGGTCCTGGACTCTCTCTCCGTCTATCCTGACGCCATCGGGGTCCAGGTCAACCGCGCGGGCCAGACGCGCAAGCCCCGCGCCGTCATCGAAAGCGACGCCGTCGCGCAGGGCCAGGAGAGCGACGGCCCGGTAGGCCGCTCCGGTGTTGAGGTTCACGACACCGAGCCGCTCGGCCACGGCGCGAGCGACGGAGCTCTTCCCGCTTCCAGCGGGACCGTCGATGGTTACGAGGAGTCCTCCCATTGATGCTCGCAGTATAGCCGATAGCGTGAGGTGGTTATCGCAAGGAGTCGAGACGCTCGAAATATTCGGGGAAGGTCTTGGTGACGCATCCGGGGTCCTGGATGGTGATGCCCGGCGCGACCAGGCCGGTGACGGCGAAGGCCATCGCGATCCTGTGGTCCCCGTAGGTCCTGACTTGCGCCGGTCGAACCGGTCCCGGAGAGATTTCGAGCCCGTCTCGCTCCTCCCGTACCTTGACGCCCATCCGCGAGAGCTCGGTGGCTACCGCCGAGATACGGTCCGTCTCCTGATGGCGGGTGTGCTCGATGTTGGTGATGCGGGTCGGTCCCTCGGCCAACGGGGCTATGGCTGCCAGCGTGATCATGGTGTCCGAGAACTCGTTCATGTCCACCTCGACGCCCCGCAGCCGCCCCGTTCCCCGGACCTCGACGTAGTCCCGCGTCATATCCACCTCGCAGCCCATCTCCCGCAGAACCTCGACAAAGCGGAGGTCCCCCTGCGTGGACCCCGATCCCAGCCCCGGCACCCGAACCCTTCCGCCAGCCGCAGCCGCCGCTGCAAAGAAGTACGAAGCCCCCGAAGCGTCCGGCTCTACGACGTACTCGCCGGCTCGGTAGTAGCCGGGCTCTATCACATACCGTCCGTCCCGTGAAACATCCACCTGCACACCGAAATCTCGCATTACGCCGGTCGTTATCCCGACGTACGGACGAGACACCAGATCTCCCCCGACACGCAACTCAACCCGCGCCCTCGCATACGGCGCCGCCATGAGAAGCCCGCTGAGGAACTGGCTGCTCTTGCTCCCCTCAACCCGCGCCTCGCCGCCTCGAAGACCGCCGCCCCGCACCACAAGAGGGAACCTCCCCTCCTCTCCCCCATACCCTACGTCAGCCCCCAACTGCCTCATGGCGTCCACCAGGTCATCCACCGGACGCTCTCTCATCCGGGCCACCCCATCAACCCGATATGGCCCTTCTCCCAACGCAAGCGCCGGCGGCAGAAACCGCGCCACCGTCCCCGCGTTCCCAACGTATACGTCCATGCCTTTTCTTGGTATTATGCCACTTTGTCCGGTAATGTGGGCTACGGCTCGGGTGCGATCTACGTTGACGGCGAAGCCGAGTTGGGTGAGGGCGGCGAGTAGCCAGTAGGAGTCGTCGCTGAAGAGTGGGTTGCGGATGGTGGATGCGCCGGAGGCGAGCGCGGCGACTATAAGGGCGCGGTTGGTGACGCTCTTGGAGCCGGGAACCGGGATCTCGGCGTCTACGGGACCGTTCAGGGGTTTTATCTCTATCTCCTGCGGGAAGCTGCCCCGGACGTCCTCGACGGAGAAGTCCTCTCCGGGGACTCCGGATACGGGTCTCACTGGAGAGCCTTCAATTCCGATGAAGTCAGGGAACGGTGTCGTCCAGGAGGCAGGTCTCCAAGTCTCACGGGACCGATCCGGGTGCGGTGCAGAGAGATCAGACCCAGCCCCACCACAGCGCAGGCTCGTCGTATTATGCGGTTACGGCCTTCATGGATCGTCAGGGTAATGGTGGTGTTGCGCGGGCCACGGCGCACGCTGGTGATGACGGGTGGGAGCATCTTTCCGTCGTCGAGCTTGGGGCCGGCGGCGAGGGCGGCGAGGGTCGCGTCGGAGACGGGCGAGTTTACGGTTAGGAGATACTCTTTCTCGACCTCGGAGGACGGGTGGGAGATGCGGTGGGCGAACTTGCCGTCGTTGGTTAGCAGTATCAGGCCAGTCGTCGCCGCGTCGAGGCGTCCGACAGGCACCAAACCCGGAACCGACGGCATCAGGTCCCGGATGGTGCGGCGGTCCCGGCCGGGCTCGTCCTTGAGGGTGGTCAGGTAGCCGGCCGGCTTGTGAAGGGCGAGGTAGGCCGTCGTCTGCGGTAGACGCACGGCGCGCCCGTCCAGCAGGATGCTGTCGGAAGAAGAGACGGTGGTCCCGATGGTCGCGGTGGAGCCGTTAACGGTCACGCGGCCGGCGGAGATCAGGGCTTCGCCCTTCCGGCGGGAGGGCGAAGCTCCCGCGCGCGCCAGATACGTCTGGAGGCGCAACTACGATTCCTCCGGGGTGGCCGGCTCCTGCTCGCTCCCGGTCTCGGCGGCCCCGACACGCTCCCGGACGCGGGCCAGCTCTTCGGGCCCCACGAGGGAGTCGAGCGGCGCGAAGTCCTCGCGGGAGGTGGCGCCGGTTGCGGCCAGGAACTCATCCGTGACGTCCAGGAGAGCCGGAGCGCCGGGGCTCTCCCGGTCCGAGCCGGTCTCGGCGAGCAGGCCGCGTTCGATCAGACCCCGGACCACCGCATCGGAGTTGACGCCGCGGGCGGCGGAGATCTCCGCCCGCGTCAACGGCCCCAGGTACAGGGCGCACGAGAGTACCTCGTGCGCGGCGTTGGAGAGCGGAGCGGGCCGGCTCTCCTCCCGGAAACGCTCGACCGCGGAGGCGCAGACCGGGTTCGTGGCGAGCTGGTAACCGCCCGCGACCCGCCGAAGCACGATTCCCGACTCGCGCGGCGAGTACCGCTCGCCCAGCAGCCCCATCGCGTCTCGCAGTTCGGAATCAGAGAGCCCGGCGGCGGACTTCAGCGCGGCCTCGGAGACGGGACGCGGGCTAACCAAAAGGACTGCCTCGATGCGGGCGGCCGGGGTAGCCGGCGCGGGGGTGGGCGGTTCGCTCAAGCCGGCGCTTCCAGTGTCAGGGGGCCGAGAGGCTCGGTCTGTAGCAGCCGCAGCCGGCCTTCGTGGGCCAGCGACAGGGCCGCGGCGAAGGCCACGGCGGAGTGGAGACGGTCCATATCCCGGACGAGGACCTCGAAGGAGACCGGGCCGCGGGCGAGGGAGGTCCGGATCAGGGCCGCAAGCTCCTGCACCGTGACGGTGATCGGCCCGAGATGCCGCACCGGCGGCTCCACGATCCGGGAGAGAGCGCGGCGCGCGGCGGCTTCGAGACGCTCGGTCCGTATCTTCAACCTTCCCGGACGGGGCTGGACGGTCTGGGCGGTCGGGTAGAAGCCCGCGTTGGCGGCGAACCTCTCGCGCAGGGACTCGGCTCCGCGCCGGATCCTCAGGTACCCGGTGAGCTTCTCGGCGAGCTGGTCTGGAGTGAGGGCTTCCTCCTCCGCCTCGGGCTCAGCGTCGAAGATCGGTGAGAGCGTCCGGCTTTTCAGCAGCACGAGCGAGGCCGCGGAGCTTACGAAATCCGTGTCCCGCTCCAGGGAGTGCGGGCGCTCCCCGGAGCCGTGCGAAGTCAGGTACGTCTCGACCAGCTCGCGAAGCGGGATCTCGAATATCTCCAGCTCGTCCTTCATGATCAGGGCGAGGAGCCACTCGTAGGGACCGGAGTACACGTCCAGCTCAACGGTGAAGTCAGCTAACGAGCGACCCGGAGCGCCCGCACTCTGCACGGCAGACGGGTTAACCGCTGAAGGTTTCACCGCTGAAGGTTTCACCGCACCTCCGAGTGCAGGGGCAGGACCGAGGAGAGAGGATGATGCTCCGAGCCGATGGTGCGCGCCAGTGTGCGGTCCACGATCCGCCCCTCGGCGACCACGACCCCGCGCCGGAGGCCCGTCTCGGCGTTGAGCGCGTCTATAAGCCCGATCCCCGCCACCTGGCGGATGGACGGGAGGAGCGCGTTCGAGAGCGCTCGCGTGGCCGTCACGGGCACGGCTGCCGGGACGTTCTTCACGCAGTAGTGGATGACGCCGGACTCCACGAACGTGGGATCGTCCAGGGTCGTGGGCCGGGAGGTCTCCACGCATCCCCCGTAGTCCACGTCAACGTCCACGATCACGCTGCCCGGTTTCATCTCGGCGACCGTGGCGCGGTCGACGAGGGCTGGCGTGCGCGACCCGGCCACGAAAACCGCCCCGATCAGGAGGTCCGCCCGCAGGACGGCGTCCTGGATGCTCATGGCGCTCGCGGAGAGCGTAGTCACGTTCCTGAGCCGGGCGTTCTCCAGAAGCCGCAGGCGGTGCAGGTCCCGGTCTATAACAGTTATATCGGCGCCGAGGCCGCTAGCCATCCTCGCCGCCCCGGACCCGACTATGCCGCAGCCCAGGATCACGACGCGGCCCGGCTTCACGCCCACGGACCCGCCGAGGAGTATCCCGCGCCCGCCGGCTGGCCGCTGGAGGTAATGGGCGCCGATCTGCGGAACGAGCCGGCCGGCGATCTCGCTCATCGGCGTCAATATGGGGAGACTTCCCCGGCCGTCCCGGATGCTCTCCATGGCGAAGCCCACGCACCGCGATTCAACGAGAGCCTGCGTCAGACCCGGGTTCACGGGGAGCGAGAGGAAGGAGATAAGGATTAAACCCTCCCGCAGATTCTGATGTTCTTCCCGAATCGGCCCGTACACCTTCGCTACGAGCTCCGACTCCGAGTACACTACAGCCGGGTCACTTACGAGCCGAGCCCCGGCCTGCTCGTACTCGGCATCCGAAATGCTCGAAGCCTCGCCGGCCCCGGTTTCGACCAGGACGCGATGCCCGGACCGCGCCAGCTCGTTTACCGCGTGGGGGGCGAGCGCAACCCGGCTCTCCCCCGGCGTAAGCTCCTTTACTACCCCGATCCTCACTCCACGCCTTTCCCGAGAGCGAGACTGACGGCCGCCGCCGCGGCGTCGAAGAATCCCGCGTCGTCTTCGTAACTTCGTCCCATGCTCTCGAAGGTTAACCCGAAGCGCTCCTCTAATCCAGCGGCGGTATACGCGACCTCGACGCAGTCGTGCTGATCGGTGAGACCAGCTACCGAAATGCCGGTCCCGGACGGCAGCGCAACCCTGCACGGCGCGAGAGTCGCTCTCAGGACCGTCGTGGTGTGGTGCGAGAGGCCGCGGTGCCGTTCGCGGGGGTCGGCGGCGGAGACCCTGGGCGCGAGCACCGGCTCCGCCCCGAGAGCGAGCGCCGCGTTGAGAGCGATGGCGGAGGACATGCCCCCGTGTCCGTACGGCGCGCCGGTCCCGATGAGGCCCGGCCCAATCCCCACGATCACGACATCCGCAACGGCCGCAGCAGCGAGCAGCCCCGAATACACGTTGGGCGACTCCAGGTCCCCCCCGAAGCAGTTTCCACACGAGATTACGATGTCCAGCAGTCCCTTATCGCGCAAGACGCGGGCGGTCCGGGAGAACTCCACCGGCAAAGCGCCGCCCTCCTGCCACACGAAGGCCGTCCGGACTCCGGGACGCAGGTCGGCCGCCGCGCAGCACGCCGGCGCGAGATGAGAGTGCAGCGGCAGCACCACGACCCGGACGCCCTCCAGAGTGAGAGCCTGCCGCGCAGGGGAGACCGGATACTGAAGCGGCGTGTAGGGCATCTTGACGAAATGGTCCTCATTACGCGGCGCTTCGCCGCCGGCCGAAGGCAGTATCACGGCGAAGCCGCCCGTTCCGAGGTCCATCTCCAGCCCGACGGTATTCACGATAACTTCGTTACCAGGTCCGGGAGCAGCCCCCATCTCCGGGTAGAAGACGCCCCTGTGGACCTCTCCTGAAAGCGGGCCGTCCAAGATCTCGATGCTGTACGAGAATCGGTCTTCCTGTACCTCCACGACCCTCGCGCGCCGGAGTACGGGACCGGTTTTCAGGCTATCCCCCGCTCGGGAAGCTCCCACTCGGGATGCGACTCCACGAACTCCCTCAGCTCTCTCTCCGCCCCTCGCATACCTAGCGGCACGCCGTCCCCCGGCGCGGGCGCCATCATGGGGGCGAAGCACACCCTGAATCCTGCGCCGTAGAGGTCTCGCGCCAGAGCCGCCAGCGTCTCCCCCGGCACGATGCGCGGCGGCAATCCGTGGACCGCTCGCACCTGAAGCACCGCGTCGGTCAGCGCGGCGTGAGCGGCTATCCTCCGCAGGGCATCTTCGAGAGCCGCTCCGAGAGCTGGACCCGTTAAGGCGATTATCTCCGCCCGCAAGGTCCTTGCCGCGCCTTCCGGGTCTTCGGTCCAGGCCGCGTTGCGCGCGGCGGCGCCGAGAAGGCCGGTGGGCCGGGGCATCTCAGCGGTAGAGCGCCATTCCATGGTCGCCTCCAACTCGACCAACCCGGCGGTACGGGTTGCCAGCGTCCCGGCGGGCTGGTCGGTCGGGAGGATAGCGGCCCTTCGGGTAGCCGATGCCGTCGCGGCGGCGTTCAGCGGGCCGCCCGCTCCTCTATGCCGGCCTGCTCTAGCTCAGAAGTCTTTTTCAAGCTCTCGCCACAGGCCCCGACGAAGCCCTTGAAGAGCGGGTGCGGGCGCAGGGGCCG
>DASSMB010000007.1:0-10880 GCA_035689095.1 Rubrobacteraceae bacterium
GGCGGGTCTCTCTCGGCAGGCTACAACGCCAACCTTATCCAGTTCACCTTCATCGGGGAGGTGTTGCTCATGGTTTGGCTCTTGTGGAAAGGGGTCCTGGCGAAGAACGAGTTGCCCGAGTACGAAAGGGAGTGATCCAAACGGGCAAGACGCAACAGATACGACCTGATCCCGTAAGAGCGAGGTTTCAGAAGAGTTACTGAAGATGAGAACGGAAGCGCAGACCGCATACCTAAAGGACGCAAGGAGATGGATATGAAGAAGGTTTGTATCGTGGGCGCCTCCGGGAAGCTCGGTAAGTACATGGTGCAGCACGCGCTGGATCGAGGCTACGAGGTGGTTGGCGTGTGCCGGACGGAAAGCGTGGCGAAGCTCGATGCGTTCAAGGGGCGCATCACCATAGTTCCGGGAGCGACGAACGACCCCGAGGTCATCAAGAGGGCAGTCGCCGGGTGCGACGGGGTGCTCGTCGTGCTGGTCCCGCGAGGCGTCCACGGGTACTCGACGGGGACGGCCCAGGCGGTGCTCGACCACGCGCCTCCGGGGGCGCGACTCGTGTTCTCGTGCGGGTGGCACATCACGCGCGACGGCCAGGACGTGTACTCGTGGAAGCTCAAGACGCTGGTGAAGGTCTTCGGCCCGCTCGCGCGCCTCGCTCGCTTCGCCGACCTCGACGACCAGGTGGAGGCGTGCCGGCGGGTGTTCGCTAGCGACACGCTATGGACCGTCGTGCGCGGGAGCGATCTCGAAGAGGGAGAGAGTCAGGGCCTGCCCGTGTGGAGCCGGCACGTGGGCGACCCCATCCTCGCGAGCAACCTCACGCGCCGGGTGGACTTCGCTCTCTTCATGGTGGCGGCCCTAGAGAACGACGAGCTTATCCACGAGGCCCCGGCGATTGTAGGGTGCCAAACGCCCTCCGCGATCGCTTTCAAAGCGCAGACTCAGAGCTTGATGGAAGGAGTTCGCCAGGGTTGATCGACGCACCGCCTGATTAGGAACGTCATCCCGGTGCAATAGGCTCACTCATCGAAGGAGCACCTTCTGGCTTGCGGACCGCCATTACTCCGTCTCTTGCTTGGTCCGCGGAAGCTGGCGGAGCAGGCCGCCGAGCATCTCGATGCCGCCCTTATCCAGGATACGGTCTTCTTCGATGATCTCCACGTCCGCCGGCACCGTGACGCGCTCGCGCAGCTTCTGGGCGGTGACGCTTGCGCACAACACCGCGCGTACCTGATCCAGAACGGTTCGGACCTCTTCGGGTTCCTGGTCCACATTGACGGACACGAAGTCCAGGTGGTCGAGGCCCGCGCCCTCGATGGACCGAGAGAGGTTCTCCATGCACGTCTGTCCCCAGCCCACGACCCCGACCGGGGTGCCGGCCGGGAGCTCTGTCAGGCGCTGAAGACTCTCCAGGTTCGCCTCTGCGAGCAGCGCGACCGTCTCTATACCCAGGGGCTCCACGAGGTCCTGTACCTCGTGAACGTGGAAGAAAGTGGTCACCGCTACCCGCCAGGGCAACTGCTCCACGCCGGAGATCCTCTCCGGAAGGTCCTCCAGCAGCACCCGGTCCACTTCGACCGGCAACTGCGCCTCTAGCTCGGCCGAGAACTGATCCAACTCCACCTGCGTACACTCGACGAACAGTATCCGCGTCTTGACCTGCGGCTCCGCGCCGGCGCGAGCCAGGAGCGCGTACGCCAGATCCTCCACCCTAACGCCCTGCGCCGCCGCGAGGTCCAGAACCTTCTCCAGAACCTCCTGCCGCCGCAATCTCTCGGCGTCCACCGGGGGCTCCACCACGTAAACCCCGCTTCCGCGCCGGCTCTCCACGAACCCCTCTCGCTCCAGGTCCGAGATCACGCGCGCCACCGTGTTCCGGTTCACCCGCAGATACCCCGCGAGCGCCCGGATACTCGGCAACCGGCTCCCCACCTCGAACCGCCCCGTCAATATGAGGTGCTTGAGCTGCTCCTCCAACTGTACGTGGACCGGGATGTGACTCTTCGAATTTATCTGTAAATCCATAAATTATCCTATTGTCCTATGACGATAAGTCAATTATAATTGTCCCAGGCTGTTAGGGCAATTATAGCGCTACGGTGAAGATGCGGAGGCGAGTGATGCGCGAGTGGTCGGAATTCGAGATGTATCGGGAGCGAAGCCGGGATCTCCTGCGGGAGGCGGAGGAGGCGCGGCTGGCGCGCGAGGCGCGGAATGGAAAGGTGGAAAAGAGGCGCAGATTGCCGCTTCGGGAGGACGAGCGCGCGAGCATCCGGGTGCGGTGGGGGTGTGTAGAGGATGAGGCCGGGATCGCGGACCTGCTGGATCTGAACGGGATGCCGCGCTGGGTCGCCTTCGAGGAACGGTTCATCGTGGCGGTGGAGAATGGCGTTGTTCGGGCCGCCCTGCGCTACCGGACGGAGTCGAAGCGCCTTATGCTGGGCCTGCTGGTGGTAGACCCGTGGGCCGGAGAGCGGCGTCTCGCGCGGGCGCTGTACACCGGCGCGCGCGACCTCGGCCGCGAGATGTGTGTTCGTGAGGTACTGGCCGCCAGCGGAACGCGAGCGGATTATCCCGGCGACGCCGGGTATCGGCGCCGGGGCAAAGTCTGGCGATGGGATGCCACGCAACCCGCTGGGGCCGGAGTCTCTGACGTGCGCGGCGCGCACCTCTCCCTGACAACGCTTGCAGGGACGTTCTTGCGGCGCGTGGGGTGGCGGTGATCCGGCTGCACGACAACCTCGTTTCGGGGAACGGCTATAAGGTCCGTCTGCTCCTTACTCAGCTCGGCATCTCGTTCGAGCGGATCGAGTACGACATAGAGAGGGGAGAGACGCGCACGCCCGAGTTCCTGGAACGTATCAACGCGAACGGACGCGTCCCGGTACTGGAGACGGAGAGCGGAGAGTTCTTGCCGGAATCTAACGCCATCCTCTTCTACCTCGCCGAAGGCACCCCGTATCTACCGGAGGAGAAATTCGAGCGGGCGCGGGTCTTGCAGTGGATGTTCTTCGAGCAGTACAGTCACGAGCCGAACATCGCCGTGGCCCGCGCCTGGGTCCACTTCGGAGTGGAGATGACCGCCGAGCGGCGGGCCGTTCTGGAGCAGAAGCGCGAGCTGGGTTACGCGGCTCTCGGCGTGATGGAGCGGCGCCTCGCTGACCGCGAGTTCTTCGCCGGGGAGCGCTACTCTATCGCTGATATCGCCCTCTACGCCTACACCCATGTGGCGGATGAAGGCGGCTTCGACCTCGGGCCCTACCCGGCGGTCCGTGAGTGGCTCGAAAAATGCGCGGCGCAGCCCGCACACATCCCCATAACGGCGGGTTAGAGTGATGGATGCCGAGACGCGCACCAACGCTCGTATTCCTCGCGCACCGGATACGGACGGCACGACTAAAGGACACGAGTCCGTATCCGAGACCGCTATTACTTTTACGCTCGCCGGGGCGCTGGCCGGGGCGCGGAGGTGTGTACCGATCGCGGTGAGCGGCTTCGCCATCGGGCTCGTCTTCGGGACGCTGGCGGGTCAGGCGGGGCTCGGCGCCGTCGAGGCCACCCTGATGAGCGCGCTGGTCTTCTCGGGAGCGGCGCAGTTCGTGGTGATCGGGATGTGGGCCGCCTCACCGCCGGCGGGGGCCATCGCGCTCGCCACGCTCGTCGTGGGCTTGAGGCACCTGCTCATGGGCGCCGCCCTCGCGCCGGAGTTCTCGCGGCTGCCACGCAGAAAGGCGTACACGTCGGTATTCTTCATGGCCGACGAGAACTGGGCGTTGACGATGGGGGAGTTCCGCAAGGGACGCCGGGACGCCGCTTTCCTGCTCGGCGGCGGTATGCTAATGGCGCTCTCGTGGACCACCTCCACCCTGATCGGCAGCACTCTCGGCGGCGCTCTGGAAGACCCTTCTCGCTGGGGACTGGACTTCGCGTTCACGGCGGTCTTCCTCGCACTGATCGCCGGTATGTGGAAGGGACGTTCGGACCTGCTGCCCTGGACCGTCGCCGCGCTCGTCGCGGTCGCGGCCCATCACTGGCTGCCGGGGCAGTGGTACATCCTGCTCGGCGGACTGGCCGGGAGCCTCGCGGGAGCGATGCGCCGTGGCGCCTGATCCCATGACCATGCTCACCATCCTGCTCATGGCTCTCGCGACCTACGCCACCCGAGCCGGCGGACTCTGGCTGACGAGCCGCCTCAAGATGTCCGGGCGTGTCGAGGCGTGGCTCAACTACGTCCCCGGCGCGATCCTCATCTCCCTCGTCGCTCCGACCGTCCTTGCCGGCGGTATCGCCGATACTCTCGCCGCCGTCGCCGTCCTGATCGTCGCCCTGCGTACCGGCAGCCTGCCAGCCGCAATGGTCACGGGCGTCGGCGCGGTGCTGCTATTTCGGACGTTCTTATAGGAGGTTGGATGACGCCACGGCGAAGTCCGATTTCCGCCAGTAATTGGTTGGGTCAGGTGCGACAATCCTTACCATGATCGAAGATTTCGAGAGTTGCTACAGGGTTGTACGGAGCCGGGACGCTCGCTTCGACGGGTGGTTCTTCGTCGCGGTTAAGTCCACTGGTATCTACTGCCGTCCGAGTTGTCCGGCCATCACCCCGAAGCGCCGGAACGTCAGGTTCTATCCCAGCGCCGGCGCCGCCCAGTACGCGGGATTCCGGGCCTGCAAACGGTGCCGGCCCGATTCCGTGCCCGGCTCGCCCGAGTGGGATACCCGCGCGGACCTCGCCGGGCGGGCCATGCGGCTCATCGCCGACGGCGTCGTGGACCGCGAAGGCGTCTCCGGGCTCGCGCGCAGGCTCTGCTACACGGAGCGGCACCTGCATCGCCTGCTAGTCGCCGAGGTGGGCGCAGGACCGATAGCTCTCGCCCGCGCCCGGCGCGCGCATACCGCGAGGCTACTCATCGAGACGACCGAGCTTCCAATCTCCGAGGTCGCCTTCGCCGCGGGTTTCGCGAGCATCCGTCAGTTCAACGACACGGTCCGCGCCGTCTTCTCCGCCACCCCGCGAGAGTTGCGACGGTCGCGGGGACGCCGCGGCGACGTGGCAACGGGGAAGATATCCTTGCGTCTGCCACGCCGGGAGCCGTTTGATGCGGCTTCGATCCTCCAGTTCCTGGGGGACCGTGCGATAGCGGGTGTGGAGGAGATGTTCGAGGGCGTCTACCGGCGGGCGCTGCGGCTGCCGCATGGAGCGGGCATCGTGGAGCTGTCCGACGGTGGGGATCACGTCCGGTGCGTGCTCACGTTGGAGGAACCGCGAGACCTCGGCGCCGCGGTGCAGCGATGCCGCCGGCTCCTCGACCTGGACGCCGACCCGGTCGCGGTAGATGATGTCCTCGGCGCGGATTCGATCCTCGCGCCGCTCGTGCGCCGCGCGCCGGGACTGCGTGTTCCGGGAAGCGTGGACGGCGGCGAGCTCGCCCTGCGGGCCGTGCTCGGCCAGCAAGTCTCCGTCGCCGGAGCCCGGACACTCGCCGGCCGGTTAGTCCAGGATGTGGGGCAGCCGCTACCGGAGGCGCTTACCGGAGCGGGAGAGAGATTGACGCGCCTCTTCCCGGAGATAGCCGCGGTCGCCGGTGCCGGTCTGGAGAGTCTTGCCATGCCCGCTGCCCGCCGCGACGCTCTGCGTAGTCTGGCCGGTGCGCTGGCTGCCGGAGACATCGCGCTCGATCCCGGCGCCGAACGCGATGAGGCCCGGAACAAGCTGCTCGAACTGCGGGGTATCGGTCCATGGACCGCGTCGTACATCGCCATGCGGGCGCTCGGAGATCCGGACGCCTTCCTCCCGACCGACCTTGGCGTGCGGCGCGGCATCGCTCATCTGGGTCATGCGAGCGATCCAAAGAGCGTCGCGGCGCTCTCGGAGCGGTGGCGTCCCTGGCGCTCCTACGCCGTTCAGAACCTGTGGGCGAGCCTGGAGCAGCGTCAGCGAGAGAATGAACATCGAGCAGAGAACAGAGAGGTGGCTTCATGAACGCATACGTCGACACGGTAGAGTCCCCGGCGGGGCTACTCGCCTTCGCGGTGGACGAAGACGGCGCCCTCATAAGGCTACACTTCGCCGAGAGCGATCAAGGCGCGGTGATGGAGGAGGAGCTGGAGGCCGAAGGATACGACGTTGCAAGTGATGAGTCCCGGACGTCCGGTGTGCGGAGGGAACTGGCGGAGTACGCGGCCGGACGCCGCACGACATTCGACATACCGCTATCGTTCGCCGGCTCGCAGTGGCAGAAAACCGTCTGGCGGGAGTTGACGCGCATCCCGTTCGGCGAGACTCGCTATTACGGCGAGATCGCGGACCGCCTCGGCCGTCCCGGCGCGGCGCGGGCCGTGGGCCGGGCCAACGCCACCAACGTCCTGCCGCTGGTGGTCCCGTGCCACCGCGTGATCTCCGCCGACGGGACGCTCGGCGGTTTCAACGGCGGCCTCCACCTCAAGACCCGGCTCCTGGAGCACGAGCGGCGCGTGCTGGCCGCGGCGGACGCTTCGTGAGACAGCGCCCGGAGGTCCCGGCTTGAGCCCGAAGGATCTCGCAGCGCTGCTACTGCTAGGGGTGCTGTGGGGCGGCTCGTTCCTGTTTATCCGGGTGGCCGTCCCGGCGCTCGGGCCGTTCGCGCTCATGGAGGGCCGGACGGCGCTGGCGGCGGCGGTCCTGCTACTGTGCGCAGTCGTCGTGGGACGATTGCCGAAGCTGCGGGCGTACTGGAGGCAGTTCCTGATCCTGGGGGCCGTAAACTCGGCGGCGCCCTTCACCCTGATCGCGTTCGCGCAACTGGAGCTGACCGCCTCGCTCGCGGCCATACTCAACTCGATGACGGTGCTGTTCACCGCGCTCGTAGCCGCCTTCTGGACGGGCGAGCCGCTGACCACCAGCAAGCTCGCGGGCGTCCTCATCGGCGTCGCGGGCGTCGCGGTGCTCGTGGGCTGGGACCCGGTGGCACTGAGCGGGACCGTCATCATCTCCATAGCCGCGATGCTCGTCGCGTCCTTTTTCTACGCGGTGGGCTCGACCTACGCCAAGAAAACCTTCGCGGGACGCCCGCCGCTGGAGATGGCGATAGGCCAGCAGGGGGGCGCGGCCCTCGTGCTGATCGTCCCCGCTCTGACGACGCTTCCGCCCGTCCCGCTGCCCGGCGGCGCGCCCTCGTGGACGGTGGCGCTGTGTTTGCTGGGGCTCGCCGTACTCTCGACGGCGGTGGCGTACCTCCTCTACTTCCGGCTCCTGACCAACGTCGGCCCGACGAGTACCGTGACCGTGACCTTCCTCGTGCCGGTCTTCGGCCTCCTCTTCGGCGTCGGGCTCCTCGGGGAGCCGTTCGGGTTCGGGACGCTGGCGGGGCTCGCGATCATCCTCGTAAGCGTAGCCCTCGTTACGGACTTCCGGTTCGGTGGCGCGAAGAGACCGGATCGAGACCGCGCGGCCCGCGACGCCGCGCAGTAGAATTTATGTGATTAAAGCTTCAAGAAGAGGTAACGGCGATGGTGGATCTCATGAGCCTGGGGGAGCAGGTGGAGAAGGATTTCGCCGTCGCCCGGCGTAGGGCGCGGATACACGGGCTCGGGCGAAGACTGCGGGGCGGCAAGGAGACCCGCACGCTCCTGCCGTTCGATCGGACCCGCCGGACCATGGGGGCCGTAGGCGGCATCCGGTCGGGTAGAATCCCGGTGGAGATCTCCCGCATCGTCGGAAGCGCCGGCAAGTACGACCAGTTCGACGACGAGTTTATGCCCCTTCGCGCAGCCTCGCCCGAGAGATGGAAGCGGATCGACCGGGCGTTCCGGTCGGGCGCCGAGTTGCCGCCCGTGAGCCTCTACCAGATGGGAGGCGCGTACTTCGTGCAGGACGGTCACCACCGGGTGAGCGTGGCCCGTTTCCACGGCGCCGAGTGGATAGACGCCGAGGTCACGAACTTCATGACGCCTCAACCCCTGGCGGCCGGAGCGCCGGCCCACTAACGCGGACTGACGCTAACGTGGGTACAGGATCATCTGCGTGCAGCGGAACAGTGCTATCGGCTTGCCGGTCTCCTCGTCGGACACCGAGGCGTCCCACACCTGGGTCGTGCGTCCGCCGTGGACGAGGTTCGCCGCGCACTCGATCACACCCTCCCGCTTCGTGCCGAGGAAGTTGCTCTTTAGCTCTATCGTCGTGAAGCCCTCCGCGCCTTCGGGGAGTGTTATGAAGCACCCGTAGCCGCAGGAAGTATCGGCGAGGGCGACGACGGTGGCGGCATGCAGGTAGCCGTTCGGAGCCATGAGTTCATCGCGGAGTTCGAGGTGGCTGTGGATCCTGCCCTCCTCCGCGTTGAGGATCTCCAGGCCCACGAGCCCCGGTAGAGTTCCAACGCCACGTTTGTTTAGTTCGTCAAGTATGGACACCGCCGCGCCTCTCCGTTCGTGTGCAGTAGATCCCGCCAATTCTCTCAAAACTGACAGTGGCAGAGGGGCGGGACCGCGGCCCCGCCCCTCGATTCCCGCCTATCTTTGGTGTTGGCTAGACCGAACGTCGCCGCGCGATGAAGCCGGCAGCGGCTCCCAGTGCCACCAGGGCCGCGCCGGCCGCCATCAGCAGCGTGAGCGGGGAAGTGCCCCCGGTCTCCGGGACGGAGCTGGAACCGTCCGCGGAGGTCATCTTTAGATCCGCGCAGGCCACGCCCGGAGGGACTGCCTTGGGGTCGGTCTGTTCGGCGTGGACGTTGATGTAGCGCGGTGTTCCGTCGAAGAGCTCGTCGAAGCTGGTGTCGAGGTTCGTGGTGCTGGAGCCCGCGCCGCCCTGGGCCACGACGTCCTTCAGCGGGAACTTGACGCCGCCGCCATTCCCGGCGCGGTCGTCGGCGCAGGTGGCGCCCTCGTGGATGTGCGCCAGGTGTTTCACGCCCTCTTTCGGCAGACCCTGCATGTCGAGTTTGACCTCGACGCCGTTGCCGGTCTCCGTTAGGGTCGCCGTGCCGCTGACGCCGGAGTTATGACTCGGGGTGAGCTGAAGGGTCTGGCTGGAGCCCTGTGCCCAGGCGGTCCCCGTGAGTAGCGCCACCATCAGCGCGAGCGAAGCCCCCAGTAGTGTCTTGGCGCGCATGGATCTTCCCCTTTCATCGTCTTTCCCTGTCCAGTCTTAAATACGTAGCTGCGCCGCCGGTGGATGAACGCACTTTGATCCCGGCGAAAGCCGGGTAGAATCCACGAGTGTTCAGGAAGACCGCAGCCCGCTCCCTCCGCGCCCCGCGCCGCGTCCGGGCATACCTCGCCGCCAACGCCGATCGGCCCGTCTTGCTCGTAGCCTCCTCGGAGGAAGAGGCCGAACGTTACGCCCGCGACGCCCGGTGCTTCACTGATGAGCCGGTGGTTTACCTGCCGTCGCGCGATGTCGTCTACGGGGACGTCTTCGATCCGCCCGTGAGCCGGGTAGGGGAGCGTCAGCGCGCGCTGCACGCCCTGGGAGGGGCGAAGTTAGTCGTGGCCGGTCCACTGTCGCTCGCGGAGCGGACGCCGCTGTACGATCCGATGGAGATCTCCTCCGGGATCGAGATTGAGTTGGAGGCGGCGCTGGAGCGACTGGTCTCTCTAGGTTACGAGCGGGTGGACCGGCTCTCGCGCCCCGGCGAGTTCGCCGTTCGCGGCGGTATCGTGGACGTGTTCTCCAGCACCCGGCGCTCGCCCGTGCGCGTGGAATGGTGGGGGGATGAGATCGAAAGCGTCCGCGCCGTCTCTCTGGCGACCCAGCGCGTCGTCCGCGAGCTGGAAGCCGTAACCCTCTACGCCGCCCGCGAAGCGGACCTCTCAAGCCTGGCCGCGGCGAACGGCGAGTTCCCGGAGGACGCGCTCCGGGGCGTGCGCGTGCCGGGCCTCGACCGCCTGCTCCTCGACCTTGACCTCACGTCCCCGAAGGACTTGCTCCCGGCCGAGGCCGAAGCCTGGTTCGAGGAGCCACGCGAAGCCTTGCCGGCGGACCTGGACGGTCTCGTGCGCGAGCTGTACGACGCGGAACCGCCGGAGGCCGACCTGCGGTTCGTCGGGGACGAGGAGGGTGAGGTCGTCTCCGCGCCGCCGGTAACGGCGTTCGCCGGGTCGCTGCGGGAGGCGGCTCGCAGGCTGGACTCGCTGGTGCAAGATGGGCTCGCGGTGTTCGTCGCGTGCGGATCGGGCGGCGAGGCCAAGCGCGCCGTGTATGCGTTCGGGGAGATCAACCGCAGGGTCCGGGAGGCCGGGCGCGTGGATACGAGCCTCCCGCCGGGCCTCTACGCGGTGCCGGGCGAGATCGAGGAGAGCTTCACCTACCCGGACGCCGGTATCGCCGTTATCCGCCGGGACTCCCTCTTCGGCCGCAAGCGCGCCCGCGGCGGACGTCCGGGGCGCACGTTCACTTCCTTTGCCGACCTGAAGACCGGCGACCTCGTGGTGCACGCGACGCAGGGCATCGGGCGCTTCGAGGGGCTCGTGGCGAAGGAGGTGCTCGGCGCGACGCGGGACTACATGGAGGTCGCGTACCGGGGCGGGGACACGCTCTTCGTCCCCTACGAGCAGATGGAGCTCCTGCACAAGTACATCGGCGGTGAGGGCACACGCCTGGACAAGCTCGGCGGCTCGACCTGGGCCGCCGTTACGGACAAGGTCCGAAACCGCGTCAAGGCGCTCGCCGGGGAGCTACTCCAACTCTACGCCCGCCGCGCCGCCGCGCCGGGTTACGCCTTCCCGGAGGACTCCGAGTGGGAGCGGGAGCTTGAGGAGAGCTTCCCGTACCAGGAGACCCCGGATCAGGAAGCAGCCATCGCCGCGATAAAGGCGGACATGCAGAGCCCGCACCCGACGGACCGGCTGGTGTGCGGCGACGTCGGCTTCGGAAAGACCGAGGTCGCGGTGCGGGCGGCGTTCAAGGC
>DASSMB010000008.1:0-2480 GCA_035689095.1 Rubrobacteraceae bacterium
GGCGTCCGGGACGGCGACGTGGACGTGCAGGCCATAGATCGCCTGCATCCGGGCCGTCCAGCCCATCCTCTCCTCCACCTGCCGGTAACGGTTGTCGCCCGTGATCGGCTGCTCCATCGAGTCGCTAAACGGGTGCGTCCCAGCCGCCGCGAGCCGCGCCCCGCAACCCTCCACGAGCTTCCTCACCCTGCTCCGCAGGCCGGACACCTCCTTCGCCAGATCCGCGACCGTACCACAGGGCGAAGTACGAGCTTCCAGGCACGACGCGGAGAGCTCGGACGTAACAACGTCGGCGGAGAGCCCGGCCCCGTCGCGGGCGGCGAGGACGGCGTCTATCTCCGGGGTGAGCGCGAGCGAGGACGGGTCCACGAGCTGGAACTCCTCCTCGACCCCGACGGTGTATGGCGCGGAGGCGCCGAAGTTGGTCTCCATCCGGCTACTCTAGCAGTTTGGCAGCGGAGCTTCGGGGCCTTCATGTTCCGGTTCGCGGCCCTGCGGGTGGTGGATTTTTCTTTTTTTTCGGGATCTCCCTTGAACCTCACGTAACGTGAGGGCGTATCCTCTGGTTTGTAGACGTTGGCGGCCAGGAGAGAAACGTGTTGCGGCGGGAGGTGTCTGAGAAGGGCGTCTGGAAGGTTGGAGAGCTGGCGGGCCGGACGGGGGTCTCGGTACGCACCCTCCATCATTACGATGAGATCGGCCTGCTCTCGCCGTCCGGACGCACCGCGTCAGGGCATCGCCTCTACTCGGCGGACGATGTGCTGCGCCTGCAGCAGATTCGCTCGCTAAGGGCTCTGGGTTTCCGGCTGGAGGAGATCCGGCGTTGTCTGGAGGATTCGGACCTGTCGGCGCAGAGGGTGATCGAACTGCACATCCGCGGGATCGAGGAGCAGATCCAGCGCCAGAACGATCTCCTGGGACGCCTGAGGGCGGTCGCGGCCCGTCTACGCTCGGCGGAGGAGGTCTCGGCCGTAGAGTTGGTAAACACTGCTATGGAGGTGATCGAGATGTCCGAGAGGGTGGAGAGGTACTACACCAAGGAGCAATTGAAGTACCTGGAGCAGAGGCGTCGCGAGTTCGGAGAGGAGCGGATACGAGGCTTCGAGGCCGAGTGGGCCGAACTCATCGAGCAGGTGAACGCGGAGATGGAGGCGGGCACCGACCCGGCGGACGGGAGGGTGCGGCGGCTCGCGAAGCGCTGGATGGAGTTGATCGCCGAGTTCACCGGAGGGGACCCCGGCATCGCGCGCTCCGCCGGCAATATGTGGCAGCAGGAGGAGAACATCCACGGCATGGACACCGCCCACATGCGCGAGCTGGGCGCCTACGTCTCGAAGTCGCTCGCCGCGTCGGACCGCGCGGAGTAGGAGCGCCCTCCAGCCCGTGAACCGCGCGCCCCGCGGTCGGGAAACAGGCCTGAGACCGTGCTTTGGTTGCGGAGCGCTCGTGCCCGACGCCGACGGACCGGCCCACCGCTATCTCGGCGCCTCACCGGGTTGCTGGGCCGCCCTCTAACCCCGCCAGCCGTCTCCTCACCGAGGCTATACTACGTCGCGTCGAGTAGTAGCCCCGGAGAGGATCCGCTTGCCCGAGCTTCACTGGATAGGTAAGCGTCACGTGCTCGACCTCGCGGACAGGGTTCCCACGCGCTCCCTGCGCCGTGTCCCGGAGATATCCATGCCTCCCGGATCGGGGAACGGGATCTTGCACGGCGACAACCTGCTGGCGCTGAAGGCCCTCCTCCCCCGCTACCGGGACCGCGTCAAGCTCGTCTTCATAGACCCGCCATACAACGCCGACGCCGAGCGCTGGACCTACAGCGATCCCATCGAGACGCCGGAGATGAGGGGGTGGCGCGGAGAGGTCGGCGCCGAGGGCGAGGACCCGTTCCGCCACGACAAGTGGCTGTGCATGATGTACCCGCGCCTCACGCTCCTGCGGGACCTGCTCGCGCCGGACGGGACCATATTCATCTCCATCGGCGACAACGAATTGCCCCGGCTGCGGCTGCTCATGGACGAAGTCTTCGGCGCACGGAACTTCCTGGGCTGCGCGGTCTGGAACAAGGGTCCCGCGCAGGACGATGATGCGGGCTTACTCACCAGCACCCACAACTACATCGTCGTCTACGCCAGGGACAGAGCGCAGGCTTCTACCTCGGAAGACCTGACGACGTGGTGGACGAGGGAGGACTTCGGCGATAGCGAGGAAGCCCGGCGCGAGCTCGAGGATCTCTTCCCGGAGGCGTCGGCGCTCTTCTCCATCCCGAAGCCGGTGCGTCTGATCCAACGCATAGTACAAGCCGCCACCACCCCCCACACCCGCGACATCGTCCTGGACTGCTTCGCTGGTTCGGGGACCACCGCCCACGCGGTCCTGAAGCAAAACGAGAGAGACGGCGGGAACCGGCGCTTTATCCTCATAGAGATGCAGAACTTCACCGGAGGCCTGACCGCCGGGCGCGTGCGCCGGGCCATCCG
>DASSMB010000009.1:0-41183 GCA_035689095.1 Rubrobacteraceae bacterium
GACGTGATATTATCGATACAATTAATCCAAATCTAAGTTCATCAAAGGTTGTTCGTCTGCGATGAAGACGCACCGTGTCCTGCTCGTCGAAGATCATCCCGCGCTTCGTCAGGCGCTGGCGTGGGTGCTGGAGGAGGAACCGGACCTCACGGTGGTGGGGCAGGCGGGGACGTTGGCGGAGGCTCGCGAGGTGAGTGGTGGGGTAGACCTGGCGATAATAGACCCCGGTTTGCCTGATGGAGACGGTGTAGAACTCATCCCGGAGTTGCGCGAACGTAACCCGGATTGCAGGGTACTGGTCTTGACGGCGAGCCTCGACCATCTGGATTTCGCCCGGGCGGTCGAAGCCGGCGCGGAGGGTGTCCTGAACAAGACGGTCTCGATCCAGGAGATCTTGAACGCCGTGCGCCGTCTGCGCGCGGGAGAGACGCTGCTGTCGGCGGGAGAGGTCATCGAGCTGATGGGTTTCGCCGCGCTTCAGCAAGATCGGGATGAAGCCGCGCGCGCGATTCTGGAGAGCCTGACTGCTCGTGAGAGAGAAGTGCTGGCGGCGCTCGCGGCGGGTAACGACAACAGCGAGATCGCGCGCCGCCTGGGGATAGCTATCGAAACCGAACGCTATCATATGGCGCACCTCCTCACCAAGCTCGGGGTCAAGTCGCGTTTGCAGGCGCTGCTTTTCGCGCTGCGCCACAACTTCGTGTAGATCCTTCCTGCCCATAGTCTTCTTCCGCCAACGAAGCAGGGTGGTGCAGCCGGGGATGGACTTTGGGTGCGCCCCAAACTGTCCCAGACGGTAGATTCCGGCTGGTTTTCTGATGCCCTGATGCCGCTCGGAGTGCGCCGCATCTTCTGTGATTAGTCCACTTGGGCTAGAGAATTCTTAGCTCATCCGGGCTAGCTAAAAATCATTAATCCAAACGATGGCGGATGTGTCTCCCCGCTTCATTATTCAGGTTGTCAGATATGAAGCTCGACGGAGGCGCAGGATGTCAGGCAGCGTAAGGCCCAGGATATCGCGGAGATCACAGGAGACGGAGCTCACGCTCGATGGAGTCTCCGGCGGGGTCTCGCGTAAGTCTGTCAAGGTCTCGCGCGCGCTGCTGTACTCGGCTCTTCTGGTACTGGTGGCGCTGGCCGCTCTTGGGGCTTACATGGCCACCGGCGTTTTTACCGGTAAGCAAGACTCCAGCACGTACGCTATGGCCCAGGACATCCCGACCAGCTTCGGCGTCGTGGCCGTCGAGTACGTCCAGAAGACTCCCGGCCTGACGGCGAAGCAGCTCGGCGGCATGACGCACGGCATCGGGAGCAACATCCCGCCGGACAAGGTGCAGGTACAGGCGAACGTAGTCCTGACCAACATAACGAACCACACGGTAGATTACTCTCCCGAACAGTTCAGCATGATCTCTGGTAGCGGCGAAAAGAAGATCCCGCTAACCAGCGCCACGCTCCAGGGCGGAACTCTGCAACCCGATGCGAGCATCTCCGGGATGGTCAGTTTCGTCGCACCGCGCGACGGCTCGAACCTGGCTATCGACTTCAACGACAACGACGGCAAGGACATCGTCATAGACCTCGGCCGCACGGATACCACTCCCAGTAACGCCCTCGACGGCTACCATCATCACGGAGCCGACAGCCACCAGGGCCGCGACGAGGGAGCGAAGCAGGACGGCAGGTCTCCGCCCTCCAACTAGCTCCATTACCGGAGCATCTCCGCTCTTCTCTCGGCTACCAATCGCAACACCACGGAGGCAACAAAATGAAGGCTGTTATCCCCGCAAACTTCCAACAGTTCGTCCGCTCGCCCTGGACGCTAATTCAGCAGTCCGGCATGATCTTGTACGCGGCTGCGCTCCTCTCCCTGGCCGCGGCCCTGATCCACCTGTGGGTCACCCCGGAGCACTTTGGGGAATGGTGGGGCTACGGCTCCTTCATGCTGGCGGCGACCGTCTGCCAGGGTCTCTTCGCCGTGGTCCTTCTGCGCTGGCCCGGCAAGCTGGTCCTGCGCGCCGGGATCGCGGGCAACCTGGCGATCATCGGTCTGTACGGGATTACGCGGTTCTTCGAGATACCGCTCGGGCCGCACGCGGGACACATAGAAGAGATCGGGGCGACCGACCTCCTCTGCACGGCCTCCGAGATCGGGCTCGTCGCCCTTCTGGCGGTCCTGCTGCGCGGTCTCCGGTCCGCTGATGCGTTCGCGTCCTCGCGGCCTTCCGCGCGTCCGCTGGCGCTGGGGCTGTTCTCATTCGTCCTGGCCTACGGCGGCGGCCTCTGGCTCTACCTCCTGCACCGGGCCGAGGGCGCGGTCGAACTCAACGAGCCGCCGTTCCTGATCCACTGGCTCCGGGATTCGACCCTGGCGCTTCCGCTGGTCTTCCTGGCGGTTTGGATGGGGATCGGGCTCGCCCGCCGGATACTCGACGGGCGCGAGGAACTCTCGCCCGTCCTCTCGGGAGCGGTCACGACGGCGACCGTCGCGGCTCTCGCGAGCGTCTTTATGGCGTCCGGGAGCCCGGTGCACGAGGTCCTCTTCAACGCTCATGATGGCGGGCATGACCTGCCCGTCTATCTGCACGTCGGGCGCGACGCCCTGTTCGCTCTGGCGGTCAACCTTCCGCTGGCGGCTCTCGTATCTCTCATGTTACGCGGAGACCCGTGGTCCAGGCCGGAGGCTTCCAGCCGGGTGAGGTACCTTCAGTTCAAGGGACGTTTCATAGCTCAGGGCGCAACCGCGGTTCTGGGACTTTTGCTTCCGGCCATGATCCTGGCCTGGGGCACCTTCGGCGCCGCGCCGTCCGCTACCGCGGCGATTGACCCCGGCGCGCCGTGTCCCACTGCCGCGCCGGTCAAGACCTTCGACGTTACCGCTATAGACGTGGATATCACCCTGAACCGCTTCGGCGACCACGACCCCGCAGGCAAGATGTACGTCCTCACCGGCATAGACGGACGGGCGACGAACGGCGTCGCGAAGGTACGACAGGAGGAGACCGCTCCGCTGCCGGGCCGCGTCTCCATCGGGCTGCACGGGCACGACGCGATCCAGCCGCTCGTCATCCGCGTCAACCAGGGTGACTGCGTGAAGATCGACTTCCACAACCAGGCGACCGGCGGGGACTACGGTGTCCACATCGACGGCCTGGCCTACGACACTGGCTCCTCGGGCGACCAGATCGGCAACAACGCCTCCTCGGCGGTGCCGAACGGCGCATCGCAGTCCTACATGTACTACGTCCCGAACGACGACGCGCTGGAAGGCTCTCACTATATCCGGCCCGGTCCCGGCAACCGCGAGTCCATCTCGCACGGCCTCTTTGGTTCGCTGATGGTCGAGCCTCCGGGCTCCAAGTACCTCGCCCTGGACAGCGGCAACCCGGTCGACTCCGGCTGGGAGGCGAGCATCGTCCCCGGCGGCGCAACGGCCGACACCAGTGACGACGCTCCCTCCTTCCGCGAGTTCGCGTTGATGCACCACGAGATAGGCAACGAGAAGTTCAAGATCAAGAACGTCGACGGCGGCGACCTCCCGACCGTGGACCCGCACACCGACAGCTACCGGCCGGGCTCGCGCGCTCTCAACTACCGCTCCGAGCCGTTCATGAACCGGCTGGACCTCGACCATGAGCAGAAGTCGCTCTCGTACAACTCCTACACGTTCGGTGACCCGGCGACCCCGATGCCGCGCGGCTACCTGAGCGATCCCACCAAGATCCGTCTCGTACACGCCGGCACGGAGATGTTCCATGTCTTCCATCTGCACGGCGGCGGCGACCGCTGGCGCTTCAACCCGCTGGCGGACACGACCTTCAACTACGCCGACACCGGCCTCAACAAACACCCCAAGACGACCCACTCGCCCTCCAGCAGGCTCGACTCCCAGGCGATAGGCCCTGGCGAGTCCTACAACCTGGAGATAGAGGGCGGGGCCGGCGGCGTCCAGCAGTCGGTCGGGGACTTCCTGTTCCACTGCCACATCGCCAAGCACTACAACTCCGGTATGTGGAGCTTCTGGCGCGTCTACAACACGCTCCAGGACAACTTCAAGCCGCTGCCGGACCGCGTACCGTTGCCGAAGGCGGTTGACTCCGCCGGGCTCATCGGCAAGAACTTCAACGGCACCACGATAACGAAGGACAACCTCAAGTCCTGGGTCGAGCAGCAAGTCCCAACCCAGGGCGTGCCAAAGAACACCCAGGACGCCTCGGTGTGGAACTGGAAGTGGGACGATTCGAACCCCGCGGGGTCCGTCGCCCTCGGCGAGCCCGAGGACCAGACGCCGTGGCCGAACCATCCGGGCCTGCTCTGGCCGGACCTCGCGGACGGCTCGCATCCCGGTGGTCAGCCCGGCGACCAGTTCGTCGGAGACCGTCCAAAGATAATGTTCGATCCTGTAAGCGGACACCCGGCGTTCCCACTGCTTCGGCCACACATCGCCCAGCGCTCGCCGTTCGCGGGGAACGGACACTCCGGCACACCATACCTGGGCGCGAGTGGAGACCAGGCGCCCAACCCGAACGCTCCGGGCGGCGTGGACCCCTACGCCAACCGCGACGACGGCCTCTGCCCGTCCAAGACGGCCGGAGGAGCGCCGACGCCCCTCAGGAACTTCGACATCACCTCGTTCGTGACGCCGATCCAGGTGACGGCTAAAGGCAAGACGGACCAGACGGGCATGATCTTCGCCCTGAACAAGGACAAGGCGGCTATCCAGGCCGGCAACAAGCCTGCCCAGCCGCTCGCCATCCGCGGCAACATCGGCGACTGCATCCAGATCAACTTCAACACCGAGCTGACGGATGCCGCCTCTTTCGGCAACTTCGCCAAGGGCAACATGCACATCCACCACGTCCAGTTCGACATCCAGGGCTCCGACGGCGCGTCCGCGGGCTTCGTCTACGACCAGTCGGTCCGCCCGTACCAGGCCGTCGATCCGCAGCTCACGCAGGCCGCGAATGCGGGCGACACGGTCTTGCACCTCTCCAGCGTCGCCAAGTTCCAGAACGGAGTCTGGATCGAGGTCGGCGAAGGCACCGATAACCTGGACGTGCGCCAGATCAAGTCAATAGACTCCGCGGCCAACACGGTCACGCTCACCCAGCCGCTCGCCAAGAGCCACGCGACGAACGAGTGGGCCGGAACCGAGTTCATGCGCTACCGCTGGTACCCGGACGTGGAGCTGGACAACATCTTCTGGCACGATCACGTCGACGGCATCCACGGCTGGGGCAAGGGCCTCGTCGGACAACTCATCATCGAGCCCGAAGGCTCCACCTACCACGACCCCAAGACCGGGACGCAGGTGGACTCCGGCACCATCGTGGATATCCACTCGAACAACCCGCTGGCGCCGGGTGTCCCCGGCAGCTTCCGGGAGATGGCGCTGTGGACCATAGACGAGAACCCGGCCACCGACTCGACGCTCAACCTCAGGGCCGAGCCCTGGGCCGACAGGCTCGCCAACAACGGCGACCCGTCGCTGTTGTTTAGTTCCTACACGCACGGCGACCCGAACACGCCGCTTCCGAAGGCATACCCTGGGGACCCGTTCGTGATCCGCACGATAAACGTCAGCGGTGGGGTCGACACCCTGCATATTGATGGGCAACGGCTCTTCGTCGAGAACCGCTACGCGGATGCCAACGGCAAGACCGAGGCTTCACCGCTCGACACCATCCACTACGGCATCTCCGAGAAGTACACGGCGATCCTCGAAGGCGGCGCCGGCGGTCCGAACCACATACCCGGCGACTACCTGTACCAGAACGGTATCGGACGCCGCTTTACCCAGGGAGCCTGGGGCATCCTCCGCGTCCTGGCCGGGCAGAGCCCCGACCTGCAACCCTTGCCGGGCCATCCCGCGCCGGCCGGAGGCGGGCTGCCATCGCCCAACAACGGACGTCCGCCCGCGGCCTCGGGACCGGGCAACCCCTGCCCGGCGGGCGCGCCGCAGCGCGACTTCAATGTCAGCGCCGTGGACGTGCCCGGAGCCGCGCCCGGAAGCGGGCACGAGCTGGCCTTCGTGCCGACCGCTGCCGGGGCCGCTGCCGCCAACGAGCCGCTCGTGCTGCACGCGGCGGCCGGGGAGTGCATCAACGTGACGTTCAAGAACGAGAGCTCCAACGACCGCGCCTCCTTCCACGTCGGCAAGCTGGAGCGCACTATTGAGTCGAGCGGTATCAACGTCGGGTTCAACCCCGAGCAGACCGTCGGCATCGGCGGCACGCGCCAGTACCGCTTCTACGCCGACACCGAGAAGATCGGGAGCGCAGTCATCAGCGACTTCGGCGGCAAGCCGGTCGTCCCCGACCCCGTTACCGGCGCGATCCCGACCAACGTGGATACCGGGCCACAGGGCCTCTACGGAGCCATCGTTATAGCTCCTCAGGGCGCGACCTTCAGCGACCCGACTAGCGGAGCCGCCACGGACGTGGGCACCCAGGTGGACGTACATCTGCCGGGAGCGCAGCCCTCAGGCTACCGCGACTTCACGCTCGCCTTCGCGGAGGACGACCCGCGCATCGGCCAGGACGGCATGCCCTACCCGACAGACGTCGCCGGTCCCGCGCTCGTCAACTACACCTCCGCTCCGTTGCTCAACGATACGAACGCGGCGTTCAGCGGTAACCAGCCGACGCCTCTCTTGCGGGCCTACCGGGGAGACCCGGTCAAGGTCCACGCCATCGGCGCGCCGGGCAGCGAGCAGATGCACGTGTTCAACCTCGGCGGGCTCTCGTGGCCGATAGACGCCTACATAGACAACAGCAACGACATGACCAACATGGGCTTCGGTCCCTTGGAGAGCATCGACGCCGAGATAAACGGCGGCGCCGGCGGACAGTCTCACACCACGGGAGACTTCTACTACGGCGACATGCGCCGACCGTTCACCCAGGCCGGTATGTGGGGCCTCTTCCGGGTCTCCTCGGATGCGAGCTGCGCGCCCGACGCCAAGTCACTCAAGCCTCTCCCCGGCCGTGACTGCACGGGCGCTGTGGACCACGACGCCCCGACCCTGACCGCCGACCCGGGAGCGGGCGTGTTCAACGCTTCGCAGCAAATCAAGATACTGTCCTCGGAGCCTGCCAAGATCCACTTCACCACCGACGGCAGCAAGCCGACCCAGCGTAGCCCGCTGTACAAGACGCCGCTCACGGTGGACAAGTCGGAGACGGTCAAGGCGATCGCAATAGACCAGGCGGGCAACAGGAGCGCCGTAGCTTCCTGGGACTTCACGATAGACACCGTCGCCCCAACCGTGAGCGCGAACCCGAAGCCCGGAACCTACGACCAGGCCCAGCAGGTCAAGCTGCAGGCCAGCGAGTCGGGCTCCAGGATCTTCTACACCACCGACGGTTCGACGCCGACACCGCAGAGCACCGAGCTCCAGCCCGGTACGGCGATACCTGTCAGCGTCTCCGGGTCCATCAAGGCCATTGCGGTCGATCCGGCCGGTAACGCGAGCGATCCTGCGACATTCGCCTACACGATCCGGCAGGCAAGCAAGGTAACGCTCAACGTCGCGACAACGCCCCTGAGGCTGGGTAAGGTTCGGACCATAGCGGGCGTGGTCAGCCCGTCCCACGCGGGATCGGTCAGGTTGACGATCAAGCGCAACGGGAAGACGGTCCTCGCCAAGAGCCTGCCGCTGAAGTCTTCGCGGTTCAGCATGCCGTACACGCCACGCGCTGTGGGAAGCTATTCGGTGATCGTCAACTTCGCCGGGGACGCCGACCACAAGCCGAGCACGGCGAACAAGAGCTTCAACGTGGTCCGGTAGTCATGATGCGCCGGTAGTCTACGGCGCGGCCGCGAGTCTTATAGAGCCTCGTCCGAACAGGACGGGGCTCTCTCTATCTGGGGCTGGAGAGGTCCTGGATCAGGGCCTTGAGCTTCGGACCGAGGTCTTCTATCTCGTCAGCCGTGCAACTGATGTGCAGGTGTACCTGGACCTTCGCGCCTCCGCCTTCTTCCCCGGTGGCCTCGATGTCCTCCCCGGCGACTACCGCGGATACCGTTTCCTTGGCCGGCCTCTCCTCAGGAGTAGCTTCTTCCTCCGGCTCGGGCAACTCGTCTTTCAGGTCTTCGTCGAAGGTGGCGACCAGTTCGCCGGCCTCCTCTTTCAGCAGGTTGGCGGCCTTCAGGATCTCGATGAGCGCTCCGGCTCCGCTCATGACGGGTTTGTTGCGCGGCTGTCCGGCGGCGTGGGCGATGTACGCCTGGACGGTCGGGTAGAGCATCCCCTCCCTGAGCTTCACCGCCGAGACCACGTTCTGCAGGAACTCGCTCGTCGAGACCACGGCGCGCCAGTTGTCGCGGATACCCTCCCGGTCCTTCCTCGCGAGCGCGAGCGCCAGCGACCTTCCCCGCCGCGTGACCAGCTTCTCCCGCTCCCCGCGCAGGACCCCGATGCCGGTCAGGAAGGCGTTGTTGCGGCTGACGCTCGACTGGTGCACGGAGTTGAGCTTGCCAACATCGCCGGGGTTCGACGCCTCGTCCCGCGTCCCGTAAGCCACGATAATGTTGACCAACTCCTCGTAGGTCGAGCCCGGCAGCCTGAACTCTTGCGCCATCCAACACCTTCCCGAAGATCATCCACCCGCAGATAAAACTCGGGAACATTATCCTAAATTTGGACGGTCCATGCTCTGGCGGCGCGTCCACCCCGGCGTGGACTAACTCCGGGCACGGCGTGAACCATCGTGAGTACGGGCTCTTTCTATGTCTCGCCGCGCAACCTCGACCGGGGCGCCGGGGTTCTGGATCCCCTCTCCGGATCACCCTCGCCGGGGGCTCTTTTTAACCAAGATTTAAGCGGGATGTTTCCGTCCTTTAACCACGGGCGGTGTGCCGGTCCCTAGAATCCGGTGGGTATGGAAGGAATCTTTTACACGACGAGCGAGGTGCGCGACATGACCCTGAAGCAGAAGCCCGACGCTCCGCCGATCACCTACCCGTCGCCCGCCGAAGATGAACCGCGTCCGGCCGGGGTCGGTTCCCGCTGGCTGGGCTTCGCGTTAGTGGTCATAGGGGTCGGCCTGATCTCTCTCGCCGCCACCGATGCCTTCGCGGGCGCCGCTACCGGCGGTGGGGCTGACACGCTGCGCGGTTCGGAGCCGGGCGAGCGCCTGAATGGATACGCGGGCGACGACTACATAAACGGCTATGCGGGCGACGACGCGCTCTCGGGTGGCGATGGGGCGGACGAGGTCTACGGCGGCCCCGGCCGCGATCTCCTTTTTGGCGGCGCCGGGGATGACTTCATTGAGGCGAAGGACGGCGTGGCGGACTACGTGGACTGCGGCCCCGGAGACGACGTGGCGAGCGTGGACGGCGCGGACCGCGCCTCGCCGAGTTGCGAGACCGTCTATCCCGGCTGACCCCGTGAGCGGCGCAACCAGGCATTGAGGTTCGGCGCGCACACGCTGACGCGGCGGGACTTCCTGATGCTCGCGGGCGCGGGCGCGATGGGCGCTTCCGGGCTCTCGCTGGTGGGCGCGCGGGAGTACGAGAAGGTAACGGGACGCAGGATCTCCCTGGGAGAACAGATGAACGTCATAATGATCGTCATAGACAGCCTGCGTAAGGATCACGTCGGGGCGTACGGGAACACCTGGATCCAGACCCCAAACCTCGACGCTTTCGCAAAGGAGAGCCTGCGCTTCACCCGCGCCCAGCCCGAGGCCACTCCGACCATCCCGGCCCGGCGCACAATCCATACCGGCCTGCGCACCTGGCCCTTCAGGGACTGGGACCCGCACAAGGGCGACTCCGTGATGCTCTACGGCTGGCAGCCCATCCCCGAGCAGCAGTGGACGACGGCCGAGATCCTCCAGGCTCAGGGCTTCGAGACCATGCTAGTTACCGACGCCTACCACGAGGCGAAAGCCGCCATGAACTTCCAGCGCGGCTTCAACGTCTTCGACATCATCCGCGGCCAGGAGAACGACCACTTCCACCCGATGTGGATGTGCCCGCAGGATAAGATAGAGAACACCCTCCTCTCCGGCGACCGGAGGAACGTGGAGGGGAAGATGCGCCAGTACTTCGCCAACACGACCGGACGCTCCGGCGAGCAAGACTACTTCTCGCCGCAGGTCTTCTCGCGCGCCGCGCGCTGGCTCGAAGGCGCCAGCAAGCACGGCCGGCCATTCTTCATGAGCGTGGACTCCTTCGACCCGCACGAGCCCTGGGACCCGCCGGAGAAGTACGCCAAGCTCTACAGCGACGGCTACGCCGGACCCGAGCCCTACACCTCGGTCTACGGCAGCTCGGACTATCTGGAAGAAGCGGAGCTTGATCGGATGAAAGCGCTCTACGCCGCCGAGATCTCGATGGTGGACCACTGGCTAGGCAACTTCCTCGACAAAGTGGAGAGCCTGGGCCTGATGGAGAACACCATGATCCTGCTGCTCTCCGACCATGGCCACGCCCTCGGCGAGCACGGCGCCGTCGGCAAACCTCCCTACGCTCTGTGGCCCGAACTGACCGACGTGGCGTTCATGATCCGCCATCCGGAAGGCAAACGCGCCGGGGATGAGAGCGACTACTACGCCTCCACCCACGACGCCGCCCCGACGGTCCTCGGCGCGCTCGGCGTGGAACCGCCGTCGCCTATGGACGGCCAGGACCTGATGGTCTTCTTCGAGGGCAGGGAGCCGGAGGCGCGGCCGTACTTCGTCGGCGGGCTGCACGACCACCTCTGGGTGCGGGACGGCGACTACGCCATGATCTCGCGCAACACCGGCTCCGGCGCGAAGCTCTACGACCTGAAGATCGACCCCACCCAACAGAAAGACATCGCCTGGCGGAAACCGGACGTGGTGAAGCGCATGTTCGACGATTACGTCATCAAGGCAGCGGGCGGCGAACCTCCGCCGAACTACGACTACTGATCCCGCAACTCCGCCGGACGCGGTTCCAGCACGATGACTCCCTCGTTCTCGAAGGCGACCCGGTAGAGGTCTTTCTGCGCGACGTGGCCCCGCCAGTCCTGAACCGGCGTCCTGTCCCAGGTCGTGCCCTCGCCGAAGCGCTTGTAGAAGACCACGTACCGGACGTCATGTTTCTCTAGCAGTTGCCGCGTTCGTTCGTCGTCCGGGTGTTTTATGACGTAGAGCACGTCGAGGAGCGGTCCGGCGCCGTAGGGCGGGAGGTCGCGGTCGTAGTGGATCCTGCCTTCCGTGAACGCCTCCAGCGCGAAGTAGCCGCTCAGGGCGAGCATCGCTCTCCCGGTCACCTGGTTGCCGCGCGGGGCGACCATGATGTTCCCGCCCGTGTTATGCGCTCCGAGCCACTCGCCGGCCGCCACGATCTGTGGCGTCAGGACCACCCTCGGGCTGGGCTTCGCCGCCGCGTGCAGGTTCCATACCGCCTGGACCCCGATCACCCCCGCCACCAGCGCCGCCACGGCCACCGCCGCAGCCCTCGCGAGCATCCCGCTTCCCCGGAGAGAGCGTAAGATAGCCACGAGCGCGAAGGCCGCGAGGAGGGAGAGCGGGATGGCGAGGTCCCTCTCGAAGCGCTCGGGGAAGCCGCTCACCGACGTGCGGCTCCCGACGAAAAGTACGAGGCACCAGAGCAGGAGTGTGCTTCGGGACATGGCGGATGTCAGGGGCCCCTCGCGCCCGCCGAGCATCAGCAGCGCTCCGAGCAAACCGAGCCACAGCACCGGCTGCGTGATCGTCTTCAGGAAGTGCTCCAGCGCGAGTGGCGCCTGGGTCCCGACCGCCATCGAGACCGCCTGGCCACCCGCCGTCGTCCCGGAGCCGCGCAGGAGATCAGCGACCGTCTGCGGCAGGTTGTAGGTGTCCCAGGCGTAGGCGGCGGCGAGCAGGCCCAGCAGCGCGAACGAGCCCAGCAGCGCGAGGCCGGTCCGCCGCTCGCGCAGCAGCAGGTACGGCAGGATCAGCACGCCCACCAGCCCGAACAGCGCCGCCGCATAGAGACTCCCGACGGGATGATAGAGAGCGACCGAAGAGCCGAGCAGCGCGAGCAGCAGCACGGACCTCGCGGAAGGTCTGGCGTAGAGGCCGACGAGGGCGGCGACGGCCATCACGAGCAGGAACTCGGCGGAGACGAGGGTAGGATACATCGCCTGGTAGCTCAGGTAGATAAAGGTGCTGTTGCAGACCAGGCCCGATAGTGCGGCGGCTGCGACCCCGTACTCCCATCCCCACATGCGTCGCGCCAGCGCGTAGAGAGCCAGGGGTGGCAGCAGAATCAGGGCGGGCGTGTAGACGGGGAAGAGGGCGACCGGCTCCAGGCCGCTGAGGCGCGAGATCACGGCGTCCAGAGTGTGCAGCCCCGGCGGATAGACCGCATATGGCTCTATCTTCCCTCTCGTGAGCATCATGTTCGCCATCATCGCGTGGAAGTACTGGTCTCCGCCGCGCAGGTACGGCCAGTCGTGCAGAACCGGCCCCGAATATCCCCGGAACAACACGAGCAACAGAACCATCGGGAGCAGGAGCCTCCGCATCGCCGGCCACCGGGGCTCCAATTCCCGCGAGGCCGACGCTACCGGATCTCCCCTGCGGACCTCGACTGTGTACACGAGCCCGGCGAAGAGGAGCAACAGCGCAACAGCCAACATCACCTGCCGACCTTGGAGAATCCCCGAATACGCCGCCGCAACAAGTCCGAACGCCAGAGCGAGCAGCGCCAGCGCGAGCGGACCGGGGGGAGTGGTGACCGGTATGATGGGCTCGTCCAGTCCTTTCGGTGAGCTAAAGATCCGGTACGCCGCGAGTCCGGAGACGAAGACGGCCAGCACCGAAACGATGGCGATAGCGAGGGTGACGCCCGTTCCTGAAAACCCGATGAGGGCCAGGGCTGTGGCGGGGACGAGCGTGATGGAGAGCGCGGTCGAGAATGCCAGCCTCTCGGCGCGGTCTGCGGTGGTGGCGAAGAGCCTCGACCAGAAGTAGCCCGGAACAACTGCCGCGGCGACGGCGGCGAAGAGCCCTGGAGTCAGATCCAGCAGCATAAATACTTCGCATCCGGCGTATGGTTCACGCCGGTAGGTTAGCAAGATGCCCGGGGATCGCGGCGCCGCCGGGATGGATTAAACAGAACGTTTACCAGGATTTAGAATCCATTTAACCGAACGCCGGGCGCGGTTCTCTAGAATCCGCTGCTAACGTTTGTTTGTTAAAGAAATGGAGATATTGTTAAAGTACACCAATGTTCTTGAGAAACGTGCGAGAATAGAGCGTCGCCAGTGTCCGTGTCAGAGTCTCGCGCGGGCGGATACCCGAAAAGGCGAACTCTCACTGAATTCTTAGAAAGGGCGAGTAAATTTTGATTTCGACCGAGACGGGCCGAAAATCCATATCCTCAAGGAGGTACGACTGATGAAAGTGCTGGTACTAGGTGGCGATGGTTACTGCGGATGGCCGACTTCCCTGCACCTGTCTGATGCGGGACACGATGTGGTCATCGTGGACAACTTCGTCCGCAGGACGATAGACCACGAGCTGGGGGCGGGCAGCCTTACGCCGATAGCCGATCCCAAAGAGCGAGTAAAAGCCTGGAAGGAAGTAACTGGGCAGACCATCGGCCTGGAGTACGGCGACCTGCTCGACTGGGAGTTCGTATCGGAGCTCTTCGAGCGGCACAAGCCGGAAGCTGTCGTGCACTTCGCGGAGCAGCGGGCCGCGCCCTACTCCATGATCGACCGTCGCCACGCCGTCTACACGCAGCACAACAACGTGGTCGGCAACCTCAACGTCTTGTTCGCGATTCAGGAGTACGTGCCGGAGTGTCATCTGGTGAAGCTCGGCACGATGGGCGAGTACGGCTACCCGAACATCGACATCGAAGAGGGCTACATAGAGATCGAGCACAACGGCCGCAAGGACACGATGCTCTATCCGAAGCTGCCCGGTAGCTGGTACCACCTCTCGAAGGTCCACGACTCGCACAACATCCACTTCGCCTGCCGCATCTGGGGCATGCGAGCTACGGACCTGAACCAGGGCATCGTCTACGGCACCGTCACGCCGCAGACCGAGCGCGACCCGCGCCTGATGAACCGCTTCGACTACGAGGAGGTCTTCGGCACGGCCCTGAACCGCTTCTGTATCCAGGCGGCCATCGGCCACCCGATGACGGTCTACGGCAAGGGCGGCCAGACGCGGGGCTTCCTGGACATCCGCGACACGGTGCGTTGTATCGAGCTGGCGGTGGACAACCCGGCCGACCGGGGCGAGTTCCGGGTGTTTAACCAGTTCACGGAGCAGTTCAGCGTGCTGCAGCTCGCCGAAATGGTCGCGGACGCCTCGGCCAAGCTCGGCATCGAGGCGCGCCTGGAGAACGTCCCGAACCCGCGGGTCGAGAAAGAGGAGCACTACTACAACGCCAAGCACACGGGCCTGATCGAGCTCGGGCTGGAGCCGCACTACCTCTCCGACTCCCTGCTGGATTCGATGCTCAACATCGCCATCGAGCACAAGGGGCGGGTGGATATGGACGCCATCATGCCGAGTGTTGACTGGCGCACCGGCAAGCGTACCGCCCGCGAGCGTGCCGCCGCGCCCGCCGAGTCCCCGGCCCTCTAGCGGACCGCTAACATACAGGCGCTACCGCGCCCCCGGAGACTCGGATTAAGAGTTTCCGGGGGCTATCTTTTCGTCTCTCCGGGCGCGAAGATCACGACGCGCCCGTTCTCGAAGACTTTCTTATAGTTTGAGCTTTTCTCGAAGGTCTGGAAGTCCATGCCGCGCGGCGGCGGTACCCGCTTGTAGAGCACGACGTAGCGGACGTCGTACTTCTCGATGAGTTGAAGGGTGCGCTCGTCGTCCGGGTGGCCGAGCATGAAGAGCGCGTCCTTCAGCGGTTTCGCTCCGAATGGCGGCAGGTCGCGGGCAAGTTCGATGCGCCCGGAGTCGTAGGATTGCATTCCCGTGTAACCGCCGAGGGCGAGAATCGCGCGGCTCGGGACCAGGTCCAGGTAGGGGCTCACGAGGATGTTGCCGCCGGTGTTGTGGTCTCGCAGCCAGTTCCCCGCCGCCTCTATCTTCGGTGTGAGCATCCGCTGGGTGGCGGAGGTGATGAGTTGAGGCGGGATCTGGGAGGCCGGTCCGCCGGCTACGTCGAGGTTCCTGACGGTCTGAACGCCTATCAGGGCCGCGGCGAGCACGGTGGCGAGGGAAGTCGCGAAGACCGTTACCGGCATACGGGGTTGCAGGGAGCGCAGTAGCTGGACGAGCGCGAAGGCGGCGAGCAGGGAGAGCGGGATGGCGAGGTCGCGCTCGAAGCGCTCGGGGAAGCCGCTCGCCGACGTGCGGCTCCCGATAAAGAGCAGGAGCCCCCAGATGAGCAGCATAGCGCGACCGAAGGCGTATGGCGGGTCCGTCCTGCCCCGGTCGAGCGCCAGCAGGACCGCGCCCAGCGCCCCAAACCACAGTACGGGAGGGGAGATCATCGCCAGCAGGTGCGTGAGCGATAGCGGCGGCTGGGTGCCGATGGCCATCTTGAGGGCGTCATCGCCCCTGCCGCCCCCCGGACCGCCGAAGAGGCCGGAGATCGCCTGCGGCAGGTCGTAGGTGTCCCAGGCGAAGACAACGGCGAGCACTCCCAGCGCCGCGAACGAGTAAAGCATGGCGAGTCCGCGCCGCCGGTCGCGGAGGAGCAGGTACGGCAGGAAGCACAGCGCCGCGAGCCCGAACAGGACTATCTCGTAGAGGGTGGCGACCTGATGATAGAGCACGGCCGAGGAGCCGAGCAGCGCCAGCAGGACGCCGCTGCGCCGGGTCGGGACGGCGAGGAGGATCAGCAGTGCGCCGACGGCCAGCGTGAAGAGGAAGTGTACGGTGAGCAGGTTGGGGTAGCGGGCCTCGACAAAGTGCATGTACGAGCCGTAGGAGACCACTCCGGCGAAGAAAGCCGCCACGATCCCAGCTTCCCATCCCCATATCCGGCGCGCCAGCGCGTAGCAGCCGAGCGCCACGAGCGTGAGCAGCATCGGCGCGAGCACCGGGAAGATCTTCATCGCGTCCATGCCGCTCAGTTGCGAGATCGTCGCCATCAGGTAGTGGAAGCCGGGAGGATAGAGCATGAAGCTATCGGTGGAGCCGGTCGAGATGGTCATGTTGGTCATCACGACGTGCTCGTAGTCGTCTACGCCCCGGATGTACGGCCAGTCGTAGCGCAGGGGTCCGAGATACCCGCGCGCGAGCGTCAGCGAGAGCACTACGCCCAGGAGCAGGTACCGGACGACCGTCTCCGGTTTCCGCTCCGGCTCGTGTACGGTGTCGTCGGTGGTTGATGCGGGGACCGTAGGTATGCCGGTGTCCAGCAGGCGGGCGAGTCCGGCGGCGAGTACGAGCAGCAGGGCAAGCGGCCCGGTCCAGGCGGCCAGCACCGCGTGCGACTCAGCCGCGAACGCGACTCCCAGGGCGGCGATGAGTGGGATGAGGGTCGGTAGCCCCAGGGGAGTTGAGGGTGGCGCTAGCGGTCCGTGGGGTTTCTTTACCGGACCGAACTTGAGGCAGAAAGCGAGCCCTCCGCCGAAGACGAGCAGCACGGAGGAGATGGCGATGGGTAGTGAGAGACCCGTGCCGAAGAGCTTCGCCTGCAAGAGCCCCATCGCTGGGACTAGCATCAGCGAGAGCCCGATACCGTAGACGAAGCGCTCGATTCGGTCGGCGGTCGGGCACAGGCAGGAGGCCCACAGGTAGCCCGGAATCACCCCGGCCGCGGTCGCGGCGGCGAGCGCCCGGATCAGGTCCCAGATCATGTTTCGTTGTCCGGTGCGGTGCTCGTTTCTGGCCTCCGTGTGACAGTGTCGAATCTTCGAGTACGTTTTAATCGCTCAGTCGGGAAAATTCGAGCAAGTTTAACCGACCGTTTACCAGTTTGTTGCCAACATTTAATATTCTTTTCTATACAATCTCCCAACGGCAAGATTCCGCGGGGCGCGAGCGCACTACGAGCCGCGCGCCGCGAGGACCGGATAGAATTCTCAGAGAGGTGAACTAGATGAGTTCGAGGAGTACAGGTTGACGGCGGAGCACGTGCGGATAGTTGGTATCGTCGTCGCGCTGCTGTTCGCCGGCTATGGCATCATCAGGTATCGCGGCGGAGAGCAGAGCAGGTTCGACCTGCTGACGGCGCTGTTGATCGCCGCCGGGGTGGCGACGGTCTCGACCATCCCGCAGATCGGCGAGGTCTTCGTGCGTCTGCTCGGGTTGCAGAACCGCGCGTTCGCGCTGCTCTCGGTGGCGACGCTCTTGCTCTTCGGGCTGTATCTGCACCTGCTGGGCCGGGTCAGAGAAGCGAGCCGGCGCAACGGGGAGATCGTCACCGGCCTCGCCGTCCGGGAGTACGAGGAGAACTACCTCTCCCCGGAGGAGCAACTCCCCGAACGTCTCGCCGAGCGGCGCGAGATCCTGATAGTAGTGCCGGCCTATGATGAGGAGGGCGGCATCCGCGAGGTGCTCCGCCGCATACCGGATGAGGTCCTGGGCTACCAGGTTAAGACGGTCGTCGTGGACGATGGATCGACGGACGCGACGGCTGCCATCACCCGCGAAGAGGGCGTCCCCATCGTCACCCACGTCGTCAACCGGGGCCAGGGCGACGCGCTCAGGACAGGCTTTGCGATAGCCATCAAGGAGGCGGCGGACATCGTGATCAACCTGGACGCCGACGGCCAGTACAAGCCCGAGGAGATCGACCGTCTCGTAAAGCCGATCGTCGAGGACGAGGCGGACTTCGTGCTTGGCTCGCGCTTCATGGGCTTCTACGAGGAGGCGGGGAGCGTCCGGCACGTCGGGGTCGTGTTCTTCTCGCGCATGATCTCGCTGCTCACCGGCGTGAAGGTCTCCGACTGTACAAACGGCTTCCGCGCCATCAGGGTCTCGGAGCTGCCCAAGCTAAACCTGCGCGAAGACCGCTTTAACGCCAACGAGATCATCCTGGAAGCCCTCAAGAACAAGCTGCGCTTCACCCAGGTCCCCATCTCCATGATGAGCCGCGCGGCGGGCGAGACCAAGAAGCCCCCGAAGCTGGCCTACCCGCTCGGGGTCTTCCGGGTCATCATCTCGACCTGGCTGCGCTAGGGCAACCCCGGCTCCCGCGGCTCGGGGCGCGTAAGATAGTCCCATGAAGAACTTCCTCAGCGCGGCTAAAGGACGGCAGGGAGCGGGCGCCGGGAGCCTGTACATCGCGTTCTCATTCGCGGTATCCGGCGCGCTGACCTTCGGGTTCCAGTCACTCGCGGCGCACGCTCTCGGGAAGGCGGGCTACGCGCCACTCGCGCTGCTCTGGTCCTCGACTTTCCTGGTGGTGCAGGTACTCTGGATCGGCGCCACCCAGACGCTCGGTCGCTACATCGCGGAGCGGGAGGCAAAGGGGCAGGACTGGCGGCCCGTGATCCGCTCTGTTAAGCGTTGGCAGATCGGGCTGTCCGGGGCGTTCGTGCTCGTGGCGCTGCCCATAAGCCCGTGGCTGACCGGACTCTTCGGAGACCCGTGGCTCACGGTGGTGTTCGTGGTCTCCATGGTCGCCTACGCTCCGGAGTACTTCCGGCGCGGCATCTTCAACGGCCACCACCAGTCCTCGCGGCTGGGTGCCCAGATCCTGGCGGAGTCGGCGGGCCGGTTGCTGATCGCCGCAGCCCTCCTTGCCGCCGGGATGGGCGTGCTCGGTCCCGCCATCGCCATCCTTCTCGCGCCCATCATCGGCGTCCTGGCCGTGCGGCCCGCGCCCGCGGAGCCTCCCGAGCACGAGGGAGAGCCCTTCTCCGCCATGAACGCCCTCAAGTTCGCCGGGCCGGTGCTAACGTGCGTGGCGTTCGCGCAGGTCCTGATGAACGGCGGTCCCATCCTCGTTAGCGTCCTCGGCGGCACACCGGCGCAGGTGGGGCTCTTTGGCGCGGCGATGATCCTGACCCGCATCCCGCAGTACATCATAAGCCCCGCCATTGGGGCGTTGCTGCCGCATGCGAGCCGCATCCTCTCGACCGGGGGCTACGGGCCGTTCGGCCGCTTCGTGGGCCGCGCCGTCGGGGTCGTGGGCCTCGTCGGCGTCCTGATGGTCGGGGCCACGTGGCTGCTCGGGGAGTGGGGGATAAAGCTCTTCGCCGGAAGCGAGTTCGACGCGAGCCGGGAGATGCTGGTGACGCTGGCGGCGGTCGCCGCCTTCTACTTGCTGTGCGACATGCTCAACCAGGCGCTCTTCGCCCTCGGCCACGCACGGCTCGCCTCCCTCGGCTGGCTCGTCGGCCTGGTCGTCTCCGCTCTCTGCCTGGCTATTCTGGATACGGACGTCCTCTCCCGCGTCTCCTACTCCCTCGCCATCGGCACCCTCGCCGCCGCGATGGCGCAGGCTGCCTTCTACCTGATGGCGCGGCGTTCGGCGACGGTATCGAGATCCGGCTAAGAACGCGCTATGCTGGCCGCTCCATGAACCAGCCGACCGTGCGGCGCAGTCCGTCCGGCAGGGCCACTTCCGCTTTCCACCCCAGCATCTTCTCCGCCTTCGAGGTGTCGGAGTAGTTGCGCTGCACGTCGCCCTGACGCGGGGTGGTCTGCCGGACCTCCACGTCGTTTATCCCGGCGCTCGCCAACACGGGTAGGAGCTCGTCTATTAGCTCCCGGACGGTCGTCTCGGTGCTGGTGGCGATCTGGAATACCTCGCCACCCACTCCCTCGGCGGTCGCGGAGAGCTTGATCGCCTCTACGAGATCGTCGATGTATATGTAGTCGCGGGTCTGGGTGCCGTCGCCGTAGATCTCCAGCGCTTCCCCGTTCCTTGCCCGCCGGATGAACTTGGCGACCGCGCTGTTCTTGTGCCCGGATAGCGGTCCGTAGACGTTCCCGAAGCGCAACGCTACGGTATCCACGCCGAAAGTGCGGAAGTATGCTGAACAGTATCCTTCGCCAGCGACCTTGCTCGCGCCGTAAGGGGAGACCGGATGCGCCGGCAGCTCCTCGTGGTAGGGCGGGTCAACCGCGCCGAGCGCGGCCCCGCTGGAGGCCGAGACGAATCTGCCCGCGCCGCCGTGCCGGGCCGCTTCCAGGTAGTTGAGCGTGCCCACGATGTTCGTCACGCAGTCGTAGCGCGGGTCCTTCACGGAAGGCTCGACACCCGTGTTGGCGGCTAGGTGCAGGATCACATCCGCCCCCTCCACCACCCTGAGCGCCAGCTCCTCGTCCATGATGTCCCCGACCACAAGCTCGACACCAGAGACGATGGGACCGTTCCCCTCGCCCTCCGAGAACTCGCAGACCGAGGCCAGGTCCTCGCGCGTGCCGACGGCCAGCTTGTCCAGCACCCGGATGTCGTGCCCGCCCTCTTCCAGCAGAGATTGGATCACCGCCGTCCCGATAAACCCACACCCGCCCGTTATGAGCCACTTCATGTTCAGCCCGCCTCTCGTATTGGAGTTTTTCATGAGCGGACAGCATACCCCGCTAGCCACCCGCTCGAAAGCCCATTCGTATACCGTTGAAAAAAGACCAATCGGTCTGTTATTATAGAAACTGTGGCATACAGAGTAGTACGAGGAGGTGCGAGGATGAGGAAAGGCGAGAGGACGCGGCGCAGGATCCTAGAGCGCTCCGCGCCGGTCTTCAACACGAAAGGCTACTTCGGGGCTTCGATGAGCGATCTGATCCGGGCGTCAGGGCTGGAGAAGGGCGGAATATACAACCACTTCGGGAGCAAGGAGGAGCTTGCGCTGGAGTCCTTCGACTACGCGGCGGGAATCATGCGCGCCCGCTTCGACGCCGCGCTGGCGGATAGGGAGGGCGCTATAGAGCGTCTCTTCGCCGTAGTGGACGTATTAGGCGCGCTCGTGGAAGATCCGCCGGTCGCGGGCGGTTGCCCGGTGCTCAACACCGCCGTGGAGTCCGACGACGCCCACCCGGCGCTAAAAGCGAGGGCCGAAGAGGCGATGATCGGATGGCTCCGGCTCATAGGACGCATTGTCAAGGACGGCGCGCGGGACGGAGAGCTGAGGACTGATACGGACCCCAGAGAGGTGGCGAGCGTAGTCGTGGCTACGCTCGAAGGGGCGTTGATGATCAGCAAGCTCTGCGACGACCCTTCCCATATGCAGCGGGCCGTCGGGCACCTCAAAGGCTATATAGAGACACTGGCTACGCGGGACGGACGGAGCGAGGTGTAGGGTGAAGGTTATCGAGGAAGACTGGACCGTTGCGCGAGCAGTCTTTGCGCCTGGTGCTGAGAGTCCCGGCGTCCCGCGGTATGGAGGCAACATCCGGGTCCGGGCCGTGGAGCGTGGAGACCTGGACGGGCTCTGGCGGATGCTCTCCCGGAGTTCGTCGGACACTATATACCAGAGGTTCCACGCGCCGTACCCGCGCGTGCCCGAACGGGTTATGGAGTTGCTGGTAGATGTGGATCCTCGCGACGGGAAGGCGCTCGTGGCGGTCGCGGGAGAAGAGATCGTGGGTCACGCGATGTACGCGCGGACGCGGGATGAAGAAGCCGAGATCGCGGTAGTGGTAGAAGACGGCTGGCAGTCGAGAGGATTGGGACGGCTCTTGATCTTCGAGATAGCATCGGTGGCCCGCAGCAGGGGCGTCGAGGTCCTCTATTGTTCGGCGCTCGTCGAGAACCGCCGCGCGTTAGACTTGTCGGCGTTGATGTTCGGTGAGGTCGAGTCCGTATTTAGCGGTGGACTGCGGTGGATACGTGTGCCGCTGCGTTCCCTGAAGGAGAAGGTATGACCGAAACGATGGATCGCACGCTCACGGTGAGCTGGGAGGACCCCGCGCCCGGAGCGGAAGCTGCCCGGACCATGAGTGGCCTGGAGTACCTGCGGGCGGTGGCGAAGGGAGACCTGCCAGCGCCACCCCTGGCGCACCTCGTCGGCTTCGGCCTCCACGAGGTCGAGGAGGGACGGGCCGTCTTCGAGTGCGAGCCCGGCGAGCAGCACTACAACCCCATCGGCAGCGTGCACGGAGGTCTCGCCTGCACGCTCTTCGACTCCGCCATGGGCTGCGCCGTGCACACCGCGCTCCCGGCGGGGACCGGTTACACCACGGTCGAGATCAAGGTGAACCTGCTGCGCCCGATCACGGTCGATACCGGGAAGCTTCTCTGCGAGGGGAAGACCATCCACGTCGGCGGGCGCATCGCCACCGCCGAGGCCCGGCTCTTTGATGAAGCTGGCAAGCTCTACGGACACGCCACCACGACCTGCATGGTCTTCCGGGACGAGGCCAACGGAAGTTCCGTCGGAGAGGGGACGTCATGAGGGTCGCGCGCGTCGAGGAGTTTGGCGGGCCGGAGGTCTTGCGGGTCGCGGAGGAGCCCCGGCCCGAGCCCGGAGAGAGCGAGGTGTTGATCGAGCTGCGCTCCGCGGGCGTCAACCGGGCGGATGTCCTCACCAGGAGCGGCCGCTACCACGCCGCCGGACAGCCTCCGATAGTCCCGGGTTTCGAGGGAAGCGGCGTCGTGCGGAAGACCGGCGCGTCGGTAACGGGCGCGAGCGTCGGGGAGCGTGTGATCGCCTTCGGCGGGCGTCCGGGTTTCTACGCCGAATACGTCGCCGTCCCCGAGGAGCACGTCGTTGCGATGCCGGATGGCCTGGATGAAGATTCGGCGGCTGCCCTCCCCGTCGCGCCGCTCACCGCCTTCTACTGCCTGCGGCGTCTGGCGCGGGTCGAGCCGGGCGAGACGGTGCTCGTATGGGCCGCGGCCAGCGGGGTCGGGGATGTGGCGGTGCAACTCGCAAAGGCCGCCGGGGCGGAGGTGATCGCCACCGCCGGCACCGACGAAAAGGTCGCCTGGACCCTGGAGAACGGCGCGGACCACGGGATAAACCACTCCATCGAGAGCGTCGTGGACCGGGTCGTGGAGCTTTCGGGCGGGTCCGGTGTGGAGGTCGTGCTCGACACGGTAGGAGGGGCGCGTTTCGGGGAGAGCCTAAAGGTGGCCGGCCACGGCGGGCGGGTGGTCTCCCTGGCGAACGTCGCGCTGGAAGGAAGCGCGCTCGACACCCGCGACTTCTACCCCAAGAACGTGACGATCTACGGGTTCCAGATCACGAACCTCATGCAACGCCTCGGGTACGATCCCAGGGAAGACTTGGCGGAGCTGGCAAACCTGGTGGTCGATGGCAGTCTGAAGGTACACGTGGACCGGGCCTTCCCACTGGAGGAGGCCGCCGACGCCCACCGCTACCTCGAAGAGCGCCGCAACCGGGGCAAGATAATGCTTCATCCTGGGGAGGGCGGATGAGCGACCCACTCGGCGAGTTCCCGAAACCCTCCCCGCCTCCCGCCCCCACTACTTCCGACCTCTCCGGCTTCGAGGAGCGCGTCGAGCACCGCTACGCGGAGAACGAAGGCGTGAGGATCCACTACGCGGTTCTCGGCGAGGGGCCGCTCGTCGTGATGATGCACGGCTTCCCGGACTTCTGGTATACCTGGCGGCACCAGATGAACGCCCTCTCCCAAAACTACCGCGTCGCAGCCCTCGATCTGCGCGGCTACAACCTCTCCGACAGGCCGGATAGCATCGAGAGCTACGGGATGAAGTCGCTCCTGGGTGACGTTGCGGCCGTAATCCGGGCGGAAGGCTACGAGAAGGCCGTAATCGTCGGCCACGATTGGGGTGGCGCCATCTCCTGGCAGTTCGCGGAGCGCCTGTCAGGGATGACGGAGAAGCTCGTCATCCTCAACCTACCTCATCTCACCGGATTGACCCGCGAGCTGGCGAACAACCCCGACCAGCAGCGGGCCAGCTCCTACACCCGGTTCTTCCAGCAGGAGGGCGCCCACGAGTCGCTCTCCGCCGGGAAGCTCGCCCGCTGGGTCTCCGACCCCGACGCCCGCGAGAAGTACGTCGAGGCGTTCGAGAGATCCAGCTTCGAGGCGATGCTCTACTACTACAAGCGTCACTACCCGGCGGAACCGTACACCGAGCTCGGGCCGCCGCAGGCTAAAGTGCCGGTGCCGGTACTCGTGATCCACGGCCTGCAAGACCCGTATCTGTTACCGGATGCTCTATCCGGCACCTGGGACTGGGTCGAGAGAGACCTGACCCTCGTCACCGTCCCGGAGGCCGGCCACTTCGTCCAGCAAGACGCCGCGGACTTCGTCACGCGGACCATCGAAAGCTGGTTGGCACGATGAAGGGTGAGTCTCGCGGACGGCTCTATTACGGCTGGATCGTGGTCGCGGTCGTGTTCCTGGCTCTGCTCGTCTCGGCCGGGGTCCGGGCGGCGCCGACGGTCCTGATCAACCCGCTCGAAAACGAGCTCGGGTGGGGCCGGGCGACGATTTCCTTCGCCGTCTCCATCGGGCTCCTGCTCTACGGTCTCTCCGGTCCCGTCGCCGGATGGCTGATGGATCGCTTCGGACCGAAGCTCCTCACGCTCGCCGGGCTGGCCGTGATCGGCGGCAGCACCCTCGCCGGCGCGACCGTAACCGAGCTTTGGCAACTCAACCTGTTCTGGGGTGTCCTGAGCGGCGTCGGGACCGGGGTCGTCGCCCCCGTGCTCGGGGCCACGGTCGCCAACCGCTGGTTCTTCGAGCGCCGAGGCCTCGTCCTCGGCATCTTCGGGGCCGCGGCCTCCGCCGGACAACTCGTCTCCGTCCCCGCGCTGATGTGGCTCGTCGTTGCTGTCGGCTGGCGGCAGGGCGTCGTCTTCCTCGCCCTCGCCGCGCTCACGGTAATCGTCCCGATCCTGCTGTTCATGCGCGACGACCCGCGGAAGATGGGCCTCCGCCCCTACGGAGACACGGAGTCCGAGGAACCCGCTGCTCAGAGTAGTCCCGCTCCAGAACCCGGAACTCCGCTCGCGGATGTGGACCCGCAGAGGAGTGGCGTGCTGCGGCGGGCGGTGCGCGCGCCGGAGTTCTGGCTGCTCTCGGGAAGCTTCTTTATCTGCGGGGCGTCCTCCAACGGCATCATCGGCGTCCACTTCATCCCGCACTCAATAGATCACGGCATCCCGGAGGTCACGGCGGCGGGCGTGCTGGCGCTGATGGGGGCGATGAACTTCGTCGGAACCATCGCCTCCGGTTTCCTCACCGACCGCTACGATCCCCGCAAGCTCCTCGCCGTCTACTACTCGCTGCGCGGGCTCTCGCTACTCTTGCTGCCGTTCGTCACGCACTTCGAGGGTCTCGCCATCTTCGCGGTCTTCTTCGGCCTGGATTACATAGCTACCGTCCCGCCGACCGTCGCCCTCGTCGCCGACCGCTTCGGCAGGATGAACGTCGGCACGGTCTTCGGCTGGGTCTTCTTCTCGCACCAGCTCGGCGCGGCGCTGGCCTCCTACCTCGGCGGCGTCGCCCGCGACTCTCTGGGTGACTACACCGCGGCCTTCATCATCGCCGGGATACTCGCTGGAATGGCCGCTTTGATGGCGCTTCTCGTGCGCCGCCAGCGGCCACCGGCTGCCGGAGAGCCTGTCAGAGCCTAGTCAGGCGCCCTTAGCGAGTAGGAACTCCGTGACCTGTTGGTTGAAGGTATCGGCCCGCTCGTCGTGAGGTAGCAGGGCGGCGTCGCGGAAGACGCGGGGGGCGGTGCGCGGGTTGTGGGTCAGGAAGGTCTGGAGCTCGGAGACGGGTGTGGTCTTCGCCTCCTGGCCCCAGCAGATCATGGTCCGGTGCGGCACCCGCGGCCAGTAGTCCGCAACGCCGAGGTTGAGCTTCCCCGCCACGAAGGCCGCCGGGAAGTGCTTCGCCCCCGGCTGGTGGCTGATCCGGTAGTAGCTCTCCACCAGCTCCTCAGTAACGAAGCTCCGGTCGTGGTAGGACATGCCGCCCAGGAAGTACCGCAGCCCCGGCCGCGAGACGATGGCGTGATAGAGCGAGTCGCCGATAACGGGCGCCGAGAACAGCCCCTGGATAAAGTCGCCGAGCACGCCGGATGGACGGTCGAGGCTGCCGTAGCCGGTCGGACAGATCAGGACCGCCTTCTTGAAGAGGCGCGGGCTGCGGACGAGCGCCGGCATCGCCAGGGCGGCGGTCAGGGAACTGGCGATAAGGTGCGCCGGGTTCCCGATCTCCTCGCGCGCGAAGTCCTCTATCTGTGAGCTTACGTCCTCCGGCTCGTAGCGACGCCGCGGCCGGGCCGAGAGCCCGCACCCCAGCAGGTCGAGCGCATACACCCGGAAGCTCTCCGACAACTCCAGGAAGTTCTTAAGGAACTCGAACGATGACGCCCCGGCGTACACCCCGTGTACCATCAACAGCGGTGGTCCCTCTCCCGCGACCGCGTAGGCGAGGTCCTCGCCCTTCCACCGGAAGTACCGGGTCTCGCCCCCGATCCTGTTCCCGATCTCCCCGCCGCTCCGCGCGAGCCGTTGGTTGTAAAGCGCCAGCCCACCGACCGCGCCTCCTGTGGCGAGCAACCTCCCAGATTTCATGACACCCTCCCGATGAAATTTCACGTTGACAACTGGACTATATACGATATTGTTTAAGGCGTTTAAATAAGTGTCTTAATGAAATAGGAGATCGCTTGGACCGGGAGCAGCTCATAGACGAGGTCTTGATGTTGTTGCCGGCCTTGATGCGGCTGGTCGGGCGGCCGGGGCCGGTCGAGATGGGTGAGATCGCGCGTCGCGGGATACCGGTGGACGCGCACATCTCGCCGGGGCACGTGCAGATCTTGATCTCTCTCTCGCGCGGGCCGCGGTCGGTTGGACAACTGGCCGAGGACGTGGGGGTTTCGCCGCCGGCCGCCACCCAGCTTATCGACAAGTTGGTAGAGCATGGGATGGTCGAGCGGCGCCACGACCACGCGGACCGGCGGGTGGTACTGGTGGACTACGTGCCGGGGATGCACGAGGTCGCGCGGCGCATCATGGAAGACCGGCGCAAACCGATAGAGCGGACCATAAACTCACTCACCGACGAGGAGGCCCGCGCCTTCGTCAAGGGACTCAAGTTAATGACCGAAGGTCTCGGGACGGGGCCGGTGGAGAGTTGACCTGTGGCAGCGAGTACAGAAGTCGTGGAGAGACGCTATATGGTCCTCAAGTCTGACGAGGGATCCATCTCAAGGACCATGTGCCGTTTGTTCGTGCCTTTTACAGTAACGTCGTGTCCCGCGGACCAGGAAGGGAACCCGGTCAAGGCCGCGGATACTGCTTTTACGGAACCTAGCTTCGGCGTGGCGCCGGGGGAGGAGAGTTGATGGAGACTATCGTCCGCTGGTGCCTCAAGAACAAGTCGGTGGTCATCCTGGCGGCCCTTCTCCTCATAGGAGCAGGGGCGTACGCGACCACGCGTCTGAATCAGGAGTTGTTGCCGGACATCTCGTTCCCGGTCATCGTCGTCTCGACGCCGGTCTCCGGGGCGGGGCCGGACGTGGTGGACGAGCAGGTCACGCAGCCGGTCGAGAGCGCCATAAAGGGTATTACCGGGATCGAGAGCGTCCAGTCCACCTCCTCGCAGGGCTTCTCGGTCGTGGTAGTACAGTTCAACCTCGACACCGACACGGAGGAGGCTGAGGCGGACCTGCAGTCGGCCCTCGACGGAATACAGCTCCCGTCACAGGCCGGGACACCGGAGGTCAAGAGCCAGTCCGCATCGCAGTTCCCGATCCTCAACCTCTCTCTGGCCGCGAAGGACCGCGACCTCGCCGACCTCACCAAATATGCCGAAGACGATGTCGTGCCCGCCATCGAAGAGGTGGACGGCGTGGCGAGCGTTGACCTGATCGGCGGCGCCGAGAAACGCATCCAGGTGGATCTCGACCCGAAAAAACTGAAGGAGAAGGGCCTCTCGACCGAGGCCGTCGTCGGCGCGATAAGCGGCGCCGAGGTTGACTCCCCGGTCGGCAGCGTTCCCGTGGGCGGTCTCGACACACCCATCCGCGCCACCAGCAAGCTCGGCGGTGTGAAAGCCCTCGAAGACCTGCCCGTGGGAGTCGAAGGCGGATCGGCCAGCGCCGCACCGACCGGCACGGCCTCCAGCGCGTCTACAAACGTACCTGCTGGTATACCCGCTGGGATACCCGCTGGCGCAACAGGCGCTGCTCCTTCCGGCTCGGCGTCTCCCAGCGGCGCCCCCGCAGCCGGGACTACGGCTGCTCCCACCGCTACGGCCGCTGGAGACCAGGCGCCAAAGCCGGTGTTGCTGGGAGATGTGGCGGAGGTGCGCGAGGTCGGCTCCGACCTCTCTGGGATCTCACGGACCAACGGTGAGCCGAGCCTGGGGCTGAATGTCATCAAGGAGACGGACGCCAACACCGTCGAGGTTGCGGCGGATGTCGAGAAGGTCCTCGATGACGCGCGGGATAAGATCGGTGACGGCCAGGTCGTGGTTGTCTCCAACTCGGCGACGGACGTCGAGGAATCGGTGAACGGGCTTGTCGAGGAGGGGCTCGTCGGGGCGGCGCTGGCGATACTGGTGATCTTCGCCTTCCTGCGCTCCCTGCGCGCAACACTCGTAACCGCCGTCTCTCTGCCGACATCGGTGCTGGCGGCCCTTCTGTTCTCCTGGGCGGACAACCTGACGCTCAACATCATCACCCTCGCCGGCCTGACTATCGCCGTTGGGCGGGTCGTGGACGACGCCATCGTCGTTCTGGAGAACTCGTACCGCTACGTTCAGAGAGGCTACGAGCCGGAGGAGGCGGCCCTCAAAGGAACGACCGAGGTGGCGAGCGCCATCACCTCCTCGACCCTCACGACGACCGCCGTCTTCCTCCCGCTGGCGCTGGTTGGCGGCATCATCTCCAAGTTCTTCGTCCCGCTCTCGCTGACCGTCGCCCTGGCGCTCCTGGCGTCCCTGATCGTGGCCGTCACCATCATCCCCGTGCTAGTCAGCATCTTCGTCAAGCGCCGCGCCGGAGACTACACCCCGGATGCTTCAGCGGACGAGTCCGACGATGAGCCGCTACGGAGAGTGGATATGCGCAGCCGGAGAGGTGGCTTGGCACGCTTCCTCGTAGGGGTAGTAGTGTTCCTGATCGCCTCGGCGGCTGCGGTCGTTATCGCCTCGCTGGCCGGCGTGCTCGGGAGGCTCCCCGGTTTGCCGCAGAGCTACGCCGAAGCCGTGGATGGTTTCGTCTCCGGGGTCGGCTTCGGCTCCCCGGTCTTCCTGGCGGTAGTTGGGGTGGCCGGGGCGTTGCTGCTCGCGGGGCTCGTGCTGCTCGTCGTGCGGGCGGCGCGGCGTCCGAGCGGCGGGGAGTCGGACGGCGTGCTGGTCCGGCTCTACACTCCGATGCTGCGATGGAGCCTGCGACACCGGTTGGCGGTGCTGGTGCTGGCGTTCCTGGCGTTCGCCGGCGGGCTCGGGCTCGTGCAACTGCTCCCGGTCAGCTTCTTCCCCCCGAGCGAGGAGCGGCTCCTGATCGCCGACGTGGAACTGCCTGCGGGCACCAGCCTGCAGAAGACGAGCGACAGGCTCCGTCCGTTCGAGGATTTCCTGGGCAAAGACCGGGGCGTAAAGAGCTACCAGGCCTCCATCGGCGGAGAAGACACCCTCGATCCGGAGTCGCCCGTCCGGCCCGGTAACAAGGCCCAGGCGTTCATCAACGTGAAAGCGAGCGCCAACGTCGGGCGCACGCTCGACAGGATCGACGCCGAGGGAGACGACCTCTACGGCGAGAACTTCAAGATACAGGTCATCTCCAATGGCCCGCCCCAGGGCGGTCTCGAAGCCATCCTCACCGGCGGCTCCAAGAAAGACCGGGCCGACGCCGCGGACATGGTCTCCAAAGAGTTCAACAAGCTCGACAACGTTAACAACGTCGAGAGCGACCTCTCCGGCGGCAACCCCGAGGTCCAGGTAACAGTGGACCCCGAGAAGGCCGCGAAGGTCGGGCTCTCTCCGGGAGGTGTCTCCAGCTCGCTCGGCGCCCTGCTCGGCGGAAGTACCGTGACGACGCTCGGCGACACGCCGGTCGTGGTCGGGGCGCCGGCGAAGACCGTTGACTCGCTGGACGAGGTGCGGAAGCTATCCGTCGGGAGCGGAAGCACGGTCGGAGACGTGGCTCAAGTAGATCAGGTAGAGTCACCGGCGGCCGTCAGCCGCACCGATGGGGACCGGGCGGTGACGGTGACGGGCGAGATCAACTCGAACGATACCCAGACTATCTCTACCAAAGCCCAGGCTGCCGTGGCGAAGCTCGACCTGCCGGGTAACGTCAAGGCTCAGGTGGGCGGCGAGACCGACGACATAGACGAGAGCTTCAGGAACCTCTTCCTCTCCATAATCGTGGCGCTGGTGCTGGTGTTCCTGATCCTGGTGGTCTTCTTCGGCTCGCTCCTGATACCGATGGTGATCCTGCTGGCCGTGCCCCTCACGACGGTCGGTGCTTTCGGCGCGCTGTATCTTACGAACACGGCGCTCTCCGTCCCGTCCCTGCTGGGCATCCTGCTCCTCATCGGGATTGTGGTCTCGAACGCCATCCTGCTGGTGGACTTCGCCGTCAAGGCCCTGGACCACTACGAGACACCGGACGAGGCCATCCTGGCGGCGGGCCAGGCGCGGCTCCGGCCCATCCTGATGACCGCTTTCGCGACCGTCTTCGCCCTGATGCCGCTGGCCCTCGGTCTCTCCGGCGGGGGCAACGGGCTCATCTCGTCCAGCCTCGCAATAACGGTCGTCGGGGGGCTCGCGACCTCCACGTTCCTGACGCTGCTGGTCGTTCCGGTCGGTTTCTCTTTCCTGAAGAGCGGCCTGAGGCGCAAGAAGAAGGTGTAGCTGTTGGAGCAGAAGATCGAGGCAGGAGACCGTGCGCCGGGGTTCAGCCTGCTGGCGGCGGGCTCCGGGCGGCGGTTGAGCGTGCGGAAATCGGAGGGGCGTTCGCTCGGGCTCATCTTCTACCCGCAGGGCGCGGCTCCGGCGGCGCGGAGGTCAACCGGGCCGTCCGCGCCCGTTATCCGTCCACGGACGACGTTCTGATCGCCAGCGTCATAGACCTCTCCATCGTGCCGCCTGTCTACCGGATGGCGGTCGGGATGGTCCTGAACACGTCCTACGAGCAGGCGGCCGAAGAGATCCCTCAAGACATGAACCCGGCGGAGTACGTGATCAACGGCCCCGACTACGGCGGCCTTATGAGCCGCCGCTACGGCGTCCGCAACACCGGCCGCGCCGCCGCCATCGTGGATGGAGACTCGAACATCTCCGGCTCCTACCAGGGCGAACGGCCTGTCGAGAACGTCTTTGAGATGCTGGATGCGAGGTGAGTGTTAGAGACGACAGTCGTGTGAGGCTGTCGGCTGCACACTGAAGTCAGGAAGACGCGGAGAGAAAGGAGCATGCCATAGGCAGGCAGAGACATCGCCGGAGGACGCCCGACCGTCAGAACCAGGGCCGCATGCGCGAGTCCCTCAGGCAGAGGCTCGAAGACGGCCCGGCCCGCATCGCCCGCGAGGAGGTGGAGGAGATCGGGGCTGATATCGGCATGGAGCCCGTGGACGCCGTGCGGCTCTTCGACCGCCTGAAGGGCGTCTCGTGGCGCGGCGACTACGTCGAGTCCGACGGAGGACGCTGGGCCGCCGTCTGGGTGACAGAGGTCAACTAGACTTTATCCTCGCGCGTCCAAACTGGACTCTCGCGTGCCGCGGGTCCGGGATCGTGGTAAAAGGCCCGTATGGACGTTCGGGAAGAGAGACCGTTCAGAGACCGGGCCGACGCCGGGCGAAGGCTCGCCGGGAGGCTCGAAAATTACCGCGATGAGGAGCCATTGGTCCTGGCGTTGCCGCGAGGCGGGGTCCCGGTAGGGTTCGAGGTCGCGCGCGCCCTCGGTGCGCCACTGGACGTGTTTGTCTCGCGCAAGCTCGGCGCACCGGGCCAGCCGGAGCTGGGGATCGGCGCCGTCGCCCAGGGCGGCACGCGCGTCCTGAACGAGCGCCTGGTTCGGCGGCTCGGCATCCCGGACGAGTACCTGGAGTACATCACCCGCCGGGAGCAGGCCGAGGTCGAGCGGCGGCTGCGCGCCCTGCGCGGCGACCGGCCCGAACCGGAGGTCCGCGGGCGCACGGCGATCCTGGTGGACGACGGCCTTGCTACCGGGGTGACGGCGATGGCCGCCATAGAGGCTCTCAAGACAAGGAACCCGCGGAGGATCGTCCTCGCCGTCCCGGTCTGCGCCGCTCCGACGGCGGAGATGATGCGGCCGGAGGTGGACGATCTGGTATCCCTCCGTATCCCCGAGGACCTCTACGCCATCGGCTTCTGGTACGAAGACTTCGAGCAGGTCCCGGACGAGACCGTGATCGAGCTTCTGAAGCGAGCCCGCCGTGAAGGGGAGAGAGACGACCGGGAGGGATAACTTGCACGTCTACACCGATGCCGCCATGAGAGACCACGTGAACGGGCTCTCTCACGTCGAGGTCCCAGAGCGGTTCCCGGCGGCAATCGCCGGAGTCGAGGCGGCGGAGTCCGCCGGCGTCGCCGTGGAGTGGCGAGCGAGCGATCCCGCCCCGGAAGAGGCGCTCCTCGCGGTCCACGAGCGGTCGTACCTGGAGAAACTGGAGCGGGTCTGCGGCACGGGCGGCGGGTTCCTGGGGACGGACACCGCCGCCGGGCCGGGCTCCTGGGAGGCTGCGCTGCTCGGCGCCGGGTGCGCCGTGGGGGCGGTGGAGAGCGCGCTATCTGGCGAGACCGCGTTCGCCGCGGTCCGGCCTCCCGGACACCACGCCGGACGCGCGACCGCGATGGGCTTCTGTCTCCTCAACAACGCCGCGATAGCCGCCGAACACGTCCGCTCGCTTGGGAAAGACAGGATCGCCATCCTCGACTGGGACGTTCACCACGGCAACGGGACCCAGGACATCTTCTACGAGGACGGAGAGATCCTGTACCTCTCGGTACACCGCAGCCCATTCTACCCCGGGACCGGCGCCGCGAAAGAGGTAGGAGCGGGCGAAGGGCGGGGCATGACCGTCAACGTCCCGTTGCCGCGCGGCACGGGCGAAGCTACTTACGCTGTGGCATTCGCCGGAGTCCTCTTGCCTATACTGCGCGCGTTCCGTCCAGAACTCCTGATCGTCTCCGCCGGATACGACGCTCACGCCGACGACCCTCTCGGCGGTATGCGCCTGCAAGCGGAATCCTTCGGTCGCTTCGCGGCCACGCTCGATGCCCTCGTCCGCGAGATAGGAGCGGCTCCGCTCGTGATGCTGCTCGAAGGAGGCTACGATCTCGCCGCGCTCACCGGCAGCATCGCCTCCACACTAAGAGGAATCGGACAGGAGCCGCCGGACTGGAACATGGAAGGTGATCCTGACGATCCTGAGGTCGAGAACAGCCGCGAAGCCCTGGAGCCCTACTGGCACAGTCTACGGTAACTACCAGCAAGCAAAAGCGCCGCCGGAATCTCCGGCGGCGCTCGGTTCGTGCGGTTGGAGGCTGGTGTTACGCGGCGACGATATCCAGGAATCGGCCGTACTCGCCGGCACGGATCATCTGCTCCGCCTCGCGCTGGAGCTGGCGGATGCGCTCGCGGGAGACGCCCAACTCGTCGCTGAGCTGCGCGAGGGTCGCGGGCTCCTGCGCGTCGAGACCGTAGCGCCGGATCAGGACGTGCCGCTGGCGCTCCGGGAGCTGCTCGATAGCGGCGCCGAGCCCTTCGGTCTCCATCTCGCGCACGACTGCCCCGGCGGTGTCGGAGGCGCGCTCGTCCTCTACCAGCTCGCCCAGCTCGGAGGCGTCTCCGTCGGAGCTGAGGGGCTGGTTGAGGCTCGTGGCGTCCGGCATGGCGCTCTTCACGTCGCGCACCTCGTCGGCAGTCCAGCCGATCCTCTCGGCGACCTCCTCGTCGGACGGGTCGCGCTCAAGTTCACCGGAGAGCTCGGTGTAGGCGCGGGCCATCTTCCGGATCTTCTCTCCCATGTGCACGGGCACCCGGATGGTGCGGCCCTTGTCCGCGACGGCCCGCTGCACGGCCTGACGGATCCACCACGTAGCGTACGTGGAGAAGCGCCAACCCCGCTCGGGGTCGTACTTCTCGACCGCCCGCATGAGCCCGATGTTGCCCTCCTGGATGAGGTCCTCAAAGGGTAGACCCATCCCGCGGTACTTCTTCGCAACGCTCACCACGAGCCGCAGGTTCTTCTCGATCAGCTTCTGCCGCGCCCGCGTATCTCCCGCCTTCGCGTTCCGCGAGAGTTCGATCTCTTCGGCGTGCGTAAGCAGGTTGCCCTTGTCTATCCGGGCGAAGTAGCCCGGTATGAGATCGGGGGTGTCCGCATCGCGTTCCCTTCGCCGTGTCACCATAGTCTCCATATATCAACCTCCGTCTGTCTCTGATCGCCGGACGCTTCCCCGCCCGGCACTTCCGTCAAACGCCGCAAAACCCTCATACCCGATACCCTCCGGGCAATGATTACCAAGTTGAGCTATCCTGGGATCTGAAAGGATTTGCTTGTCAACATTCTCGTCAACCTGATAATCATATACCCAAATTCGCGTTTGTCAACACCTCGGAGCGAGTAAACAGCGTATTATTCTGTGCTGAGGCGCAGGGTTCCGGCCTTCTCGCTGCGGACTTCTACCTTGACAGGGCCGTCGCCACGCACGACCCATACGATGCGCCGGGCGTAGTCTGAGGGCAGGCCCACGAAGAAAGAGGAGTCTTTCCAGGAGTTGCCTTCGAGTGAGGACCGGCCGGTGAGGTGCCCGAGATCCAGCTCAAGATCGCCGGAGACGAGAGTCGCTCCTTTCGGCAGCTCTATCTCCGCCTTGACGGTCTGGACTAGCTTCTTGTCGGCGGCGATGCGGGTTACGTTGGTCGGCAGGTAGCCGGTGTTCTGGACGCGCAGCTCCAGCCGGCGCAGTCCGGGCGAGACTTCTTCGGCTTGCAGGGTGGCTTCGAGGCGCGGGGCAGCCTCGGCGTTGGAGAGAGCGAAGCGTGTGAGCGCGGCGCACTCGGCTTCGAGGAACTTCGGCGGCGGGTTCTGGGCAGTGAACTTGGTCTTCCAGCCTCCGATCTCCACCCGCCCCAGTTGCGGGTGGTCGAACGGCCGCCAGTCTACGAACCCTTCGCCGTCCAGATCCCGGTCGTTCCATGCGAGCATCTTTATCTGGGCGTCCTCGGGCGGGCGGCGGATGAACTCGATAAAGTCCTTGACCTCCACGCCCGCTGCCTTCGCGGCCGACCAGAACTCGACGGTGAAGGCGAAGACGCCGTAGGAGTCGTAGGCCCAGTCGTCGAAGGTGCCGGTGATGAACTTGGTCGGCTCGTAGCGGAAGTCGTGGTAGACGGAGATGTTCGGGTAGCCGGTAAGGGCGGTCCCCCGCTCGCCGAGGGCCTTATAGACGGCGAGGTCGTGATCGGGCATCTCCAGGTCATCGCGGTTGGAGTAGGGACGAAGGATCACGCCGGAGAACGTGTGATAGGTGTGAGCGGAGAAGACGTTCTTGCGCGCCAGCAGGGCGTCCACGTGCGCCCTCGACTCCGGCTCCGAGAGCGGGTACGGCCCCGCGCCGCGCTGGTCGTCATCTCCCTTCCAGTGGTACGGGTACTGGCGGTTCATGTCCAGACCGTGCAGGGGCCGCGCTATCTTCCGCTCGAAGCCGTCGTAGTCCTTGAAATAGCCCTCGCGGTAGATGCGGTAGTAGGTGGCCCTCGGGTCTGCGTCGTCCGGGGCGCGGGGGAGCATCAGGCGGGGGTCTTTGTCGGAGACGCGCCATTCGCCGTGAGGGTCCTCGACGCGCATCTGGAGGATGTGGCCGTCGCCGTCCACGTCTTCGGCGTGCAGGCCGGGTTCCTCCTCCGGCTCGGGCCAGGGGCGGAGGGTGGCGCGGAGGGTGTAGGGGGTGGTCAGGTAGCGTTCGGCGCCGTCGGGGGAGAGGCGGGGGAGGATGTAGAAGGTCTGCTCGTCCAGGAGGCGGGTAATCTTTTCGTCCGAACCGTGGCCTTCGAGGAGGGTGTGGATCAGGTACAGGGCGGACATCGAGCCGGTGACTTCTCCGGCGTGGGTATTGCCGTCCACCCAGAAGGCGGGCTTCTCGGAGGCGGGACCGGTTGCCTCATTGGTTAGCTCCGCCAGCCAGATGTCGCGGCCCTCGTAGCTCTTGCCTACGGAGGTTATGGTGCAGAGGTCCGGGTGCTCCCCTGCGAGCGCGTGGAGGGTGTCGGTCAACTCTTCGTAGCGCAGATAACGGTCGAAATCTATCTTCATACGCCCCTTCTGATTGCTTCGCGGGCCAAACATGAGCATTATGGAACATTTTTCGGGACGCGAGACCGCAAAATGTAGTGGGGTAACGTGTTAATCTGCAGCATGTTGGGTGCCGTCGCGGTAGCTACGGCCCTTATGTATCGAGTGAACGGCGAGGGATATATAATTGCGGCACGAGCGGTATACGGTTGAAGGCGGTGAAGTTCTGGACGCCTCGGTTCGCGTCCTCGGGGGGCGCTACAGGATACAGGGTACGCTAGGAACCGGGGGGATGGCCGTAGTCTACAAGGCTGAGGACGCCATCCTCGGCCGCAAGGTTGCCTTGAAGACCCTGCACGACCGGTATGCGGAGGAGCCTGCCTTCCGGCGGCGCTTCAAGCAGGAGGCGCGGGCGATGGCCTCGCTGGACCATGAGAACATAGTCAAGGTCTACGACATCTCCCAGGACGGCGACAACCCGTTTATCGTGGCGGAGTGCGTCAGCGGCAAGGACGTTGGGGACCTGCTGGCGCAGAACGAGGGCGGACCTCTCAACGAGCAGTTCACGCGGCGGGTAGCGGAGCAGCTCCTGCGCGCGCTCTCCTACGCGCACCGGCGCGGGATCATCCACCGGGACATAAAGCCGTCGAACCTGCTAATCACGCACGAGGGCACGGTCAAGGTGGCGGACTTCGGTATCGCGCGCATCGTCGAGGACGAGGATGCGGGGGAGCCGGGGGAGATCGTCGGGAGCGCCCGCTACATGTCGCCGGAGCAGCTCAGGGGTGAGGAGGCAATCCCGGCGAGCGACATCTACTCCGTCGGCATCCTGCTCTATCATTGCCTCACGGGCGAGCCGCCTTTCTCGGGCGACGTGAAGAGCCTGGCCCGGCAGCACATGAAGAGCGATCCCACGCCCCCACGCCGGCTGAACAAGAAGATCTCGCGTCATATGGAGGCCGTGATCCTGAAGGCACTCGCCAAGGACCCGAAGGACCGTTACACCTCCGCGGACGTCATGCTCGACGACCTGGAGGCCGAGGGGCCATCCCGGAAGGCTATCGGGACGCGGGAAGCCCCGAAGCCCGCCGCCGTGAGCAAGGCTCCGAAGAAGGGCAAGAGCAGGCGCAGGGGGCTGCTTCTGATCCCGGCTCTGGTGCTGTTGATCCTCGCCGCAGGAGGAGGCGCTTTCGCGGCGGGGCTTGTGGACGTGCCTTCGAAGCAGAGCATTCAGCAGGCGTTCGGCCAGGCGCAGGAGGTCGTGTCGGATCCCATAGAAGCGCCGAAAGCTTCTTCGGCCGACAAGGCTTCGCAGCCCGTCAAGGACGATAGGAAGGATGAGGTCTCCGCGGAGATGGTCCCGGTCCCGGACGTGCGGGTGTACTATGATTACTCGGCGCGGGAGATCCTGGTGAACCGCGGCTTCAAGGTCCGGATCGTATATAGTCCTCAGGAAGGCTATGCGGAACGTGGGGTGGCCTGGGGTACGAAGCCGGCCATCGGAGAGATGGCCCCGAAGGGCTCCACGGTTACAGTCTACGCCACGCCCAAGAACCTGTATCAACCTCAGATACGGAGTTGATCCTGGTCCGTAACGGCCCCTGCTAGAAGGTCCTTCCCGTGCCTTCCATCCTGTCCGCGATGTAGGGGTAGCGGAAGTCGGCGCCCGTATAGACCCTGTAGGCGGCGTAGAGGCTGTGCACGAAGGGGACCAGTCCCAGGACCGCCGCGAGGGGTATCACCAGGAAGAGACCCAGGCCGAGGGTCACGATGGAGAACAACGTGCCCAGGATGCCTCCAACGGTCGCGATGGCGAGCCAGGCCAACTGGTACCAGAGCGATTGCAGGGCGTGGAAGCCGACCTGCGGCGAGCGGTCCCGGTAGACGAGCCAGATGATCAGGGGCGCTATGGGCAGCAGCCCCGTGGCGGGCCAGACGAGGATACTCGCATGGGAGAGCGCGGACCAGACGCGCTCATCCTGCGGGCTCAAAGCTCCGTCCGTGGGCTCCTCGGCCCTACCGTAGTTGCGTGGATCCTGCTGCATCCATGATCCTCCTGTAAGAGTCAACCCGCTAGATATATTCGTCGCCTCAGTGTCACCGAGTGGTACAGCACGAGGATCGCGACCGGCAACGCTCCCTGTACCTCCGCATCGAAGACAGCCTTGTAGCGGCGGCCCGCGAGGCCACCGGAGAGCCGCGCTACCTCGCTAACCTCCTCGCTACCATCCAGCGTGTGTACTACCGTAACGTTGCTGAGCAGCCGCAGCCGCGCTTCGTACGCCTGACCCGCGCACTCAACTCGCAGTACGGTGGCGCTTCCTCCGGGAGACGCGGCCCGTGCCAGCTCGGTCCCTCCCGAGAGCATCCTGTATCCGCCGCGCGAGTCCCCTTCGATCTCGATCTCAAGGCTTCCGGCCGTGAGTGTTACCCGGCCGCCCCGCGCTCGCAGCTCGGCGAACGGAGTCCCGCTCCGGTCCGTCAGGGTATAGGACGCGCGGAGGAGACCGCGAGCGCGGGCGGCGAAAGAGCCGTCGAGACGATCCTGGAGCATGTTCCAGGGGATGAGTTCTGGAGCTTGTGTAGAAGAGCGCATCTCGTCCTCTAATACGCGGGAGGGGTGTTGGAGTTTCGGGAGGAGAGCGGTTACATTACGGGGAGTCGAGTAGGAAGAGAGCGCCGATGGAACTCAAGAACAAAGAGGAGATCCGAACCGAGATCTTGCAGTCCTGGCTAAGGAATGCGTGGGTATACCCGCAGCAGGGCGCCGGCGAGCAGACTTTCCTGCGCCTGACGCCCGGCGGACGGCTCAAGATGCGCCGCAAGATCGGCGAGCTGGAAACCTCTCTGGGCGTGAGCGGCGGCGAGCTGGCGAAGCAGGAAGAGGCCGGGACCCTCCCCGTAGAGCGCGACAGAATGGAACTCGCCATGATGGTTCAGGCATACACCTCCGAGCGGAAATTTATCCAGAGCCAGGGCGCGAATCTTGGCACTCCGGCCGTTGAACTAGAAGGCGAGGAGCCGGAGAGCGGTCCCGAGGAAACCTAGGCTGTCTTGCGGTTCAGGCGGCGTTCTAGGGCGTTGGTCAGGTAGATGAGGGGCAGGCAGATCGCCAGGTAGATGAGCGCCGCCACGACGAGCGGCGTGGCGTTGGCGGTAGCGGATTGCAGGACCCGCGCGGCCCGCAGCAGCTCTTCGAGGCCGATGACGGAGACGATGGACGTGTCTTTTATGAGCATCACGAACTCGTTGGTGAGGGGCGGGATGGTGCGCCGGAAGGCCTGCGGCACGATTATGTGACGCATGGTCTGGGCGTAGGAGAGGCCGGACGCGCGCCCGGCCTCCATCTGGCCCTTATCTATGCTCTGGATGCCGGAGCGGAAGATCTCCGCGACGTAGGCGGCGCTGTTGAAGGTCAGCGCGGTGAGCCCGGCGAAGAAGAGGCTCTGGAAGCGGATGCCGATAAGGGGTGTCGCATAGTAGATGAAGATGATCTGTACCAGTAGCGGCGTGCCGCGGAAGATGTCTATGTAGAGCTGCGCCGGGAAGCTGATTATCCGGGAGCGCGAGATCTTCAGGAGAGCCAGCACGAGGCCGAACACTATGCCGAACACCTCCGCCAGGAGAGCCAGCACCAGCGTCACCAGGACGGCCTGAACGATAACGTCCAGGTTCTGGAACGCGAGTCCGAAGTCCAGGTATTTCTCCCGGATATTCTCCAGGCTGAAGTTGCTGGGGTCGAACTCTACCGGCAACCACTCGGGCATCTGGCTCTCCCACTGCTAGAGCTAACGGACCTTACGGGAACTCTTTACGGGATCTCCTTGGGCTCCGTGCCGATCCACTTCTTATAGATCTTCGCGTAGGTGCCGTCGTCCTTGATCTCCTTGAGGGCCTTGTTGGTCGGGGCCACGAGTTCGCTGTCCTTGGGGAAGGCTATGCCGTACTGCTCGCCGGTCGGGATGGTCTGCACGATCTTGAGCGCTCCGCCGCTCTTGTTGGCCTTGTCCTGGGAGACGGGCAGGTCGTTTATGACAGCGTCCACCTGGCCGTTCTCCAGCGCCGCGAAGGCGTCCTCCACCGTGTCGAAGGTCCGCACCTCGGAGATCTTGCCCTGGGACTTGAACTCCTCGGCTTTCGAGGCTCCGGTCGTCCCGATCTGGACGCCGACCGTAGAATCCGCGAGGTCATCCACGCTCTTTATGCCGGAGTCGCTGGCTACGAGGAGCGACTGGTCGGCGTTGAAGTAGGGGTCTGAGAAGTCGACCTGCTGCTCGCGCTCCGGGGTTATGGTCATCGCGGAGATGGCCGCGTCGTAGAGGTTGGAGCCAAGCCCGCCGATGATGCCGTCGAAGGTGACGTTCTGGTACTCGGGCGTGAAACCGGCGCGCTTGCCGATCTCGTTCATCAGGTCTATGTCAAAGCCTTTCGGCTCGCCGCCCTCGGAGAACTCGAACGGCCGGTAGGCGATGTCCGAGGCGACTTTTACGGTCTGTCCGCTCGCCGCGCCTTCCAGCCCACTCGTCGTGCCGCCCGCTCCGGTCGTCTCGCCGCCACCGCCGCCTCCGCAGGCCGCAACGACCATCGAGAGCGCGAAGACGAGCGCAACCAGCATCACACCATTTAATCTCTTCAATTCTTCCTTCCTTTCATAAAGTTTCCAAACCTCGGCCAGCGTATCGGCCGGAAGCGGTTGATCCCTCCGGTAGTTAATAACAAAATTACTCATCAGCGCAAGTCAGGCCGCAAAGGCCCGACTACATACCCTCGCGTTGCCCGGCGTCCGGGGCCGTGCTACGGTGCGGCGTTGCCGGCGACGGAGGGAGTATGTAGCCGTGAGAGAACCCGATAGCGCGTTCGTCAGCGCCGTAACGCGGGCCGTCGAGGACCGTCGCGACGATGCGGTACGGCTGCTGCGAGCGTTAGTGAACATACCTTCGGTGACGGGCGGAGAGGGAGCCGTCGCGGAAGCAGTCGCGCACGCCTTCCGGGAGCGCGGCCTGGATGTGGACGTCTGGGAGGCGACCCGCGAGGAGATGGAACCTTACCTGGAGCATGTCGGGGAGCAGGAGACGTATGCGGGCCGCCCGAACGTGGTTGGGAGACGGGCGGGCTCCGG
>DASSMB010000010.1:0-12728 GCA_035689095.1 Rubrobacteraceae bacterium
TCACGTCCGCGGCTCCGGCGTTCTCCTCCAGGTACTTGCGACGCTTCGTGCCGGGGATCGGGACGATGTCGTCACCCTGCGCGAGCACCCAGGCGAGAGCGAGCTGGCCGGGGGTTATGCCCCTGTCGTCGGCTATCTCTCTTATGCGGCCCGCGAGCTTTACGTTCTTCTCGAAGTTCTCTCTGGCGAAGCGCGGGAAGCGGGCGCTGCGCGTGTCGTTCTCCGGCATGTCCTCGATGCTCTTGAAGCGTCCGGTGAGGAAGCCGCGCCCGAGCGGGCTGTATGGAACGAGGCCGACGCCGAGTTCTCTCACGGTTGGCAGGATCTCATCCTCCACATCCCGCGTAAAGAGCGAGTACTCGGACTGCAAGGCGCTTATCGGATGGACCGCGTGCGCCCGCCGGATAGTTCCCGGCCCGGCCTCCGAGAGCCCCAGATAGCGGACTTTACCCGCATCCACCAGCTCCTTCATAGCTCCGACCGTCTCCTCGATGGGCGTATCCGGGTCCACGCGGTGCTGGTAGTAGAGGTCTATGTGGTCTATACCGAGGCGCTTCAGGCTGGCGTCGCAAGAGCTACGGACATACTCGGGCTTACCGTTCACGCCGATAAAACTGCCATCATCGCCGCGCTCGTTGCCGAACTTGGTGGCGATGACGACCTGATCCCGGCGATCCGCTATCGCCTTACGGACGAGCTTCTCGTTGGTGAACGGACCGTACATGTCCGCCGTGTCCAGGAAGTTTATGCCCAGCTCTATAGCGCGGTGGATTGTGGCGATGGACTCGTCCTCATCAGTAGTGCCGTAGAACTCGCTCATCCCCATGCACCCGAGCCCCAGCTCCGAGACGACCAGACCTTCGCTACCGAGGTTCCTCTGATCCACTACCTATCCTTCCGTCGAGAACTCCTTGCGGGGCATGAGTTTACTGCAACTACGGTTTCGGAGAGTTTCCATCACGATACTCGATGACCGATCCTCGCAGGTTTCGATCCCCACTCCCCGGAAAATTTATCTTTCCGAGGGAAAGCGAACGGGAAAGGAGCGTAACGATGGCGCAGTGCGAAGTCTGCGGAAATGACTATGACAAAAGCGTTTCAGGTGACTATGCCGGAGGGTGGCGCCCACACCTTCGACAGCTTTGAGTGCGCGATCCACGTCCTCGCCCCATCTTGCGAGCATTGCGGGGTCAAGGTGATCGGTCACGGCGTCGAGGCTGGCGGGTCTTTCTACTGCTGCGCCCACTGCGCCAGCATGGCCGGGGGAAGCGGAGTCCGGGACCGCGCCTGAGACTCTCTAGCGGGCCGCCCTCTCGGGCTCCGGTAGGCGGCCCATTACGGCGCGCAGGCCGAAGTCCGCGGGCAGGTTGGAAACAAAGCGCCGGAATCCGAGGGTCTTGCGAGCATCGATCAGGACCTCGCGTCCGGCCAGGTGCGGGAAGATGGCGCGGGCGGCGTAGATCTGGTCTTCCCCCTTGAGCCGCACGAGGCCCTTGCGTCCGCGGGCGCTCTCCTCACTCGTCACGTAGAGGCTCGACTCGCCCGCCCCGGCGCAACACATCGCCAGCCGGTGCCAGTCCAATACCACAGCCTCGCCGGGCTTGAGCATCGTCCGCGCCTTCGGGGTGAGTCGCACGTCGAATGAGTACCTGTCCATGCAACGAGTCTATCATATGCGCTGGGCATTCTTTATAAAGCGGTATGGATACGTGTCTTCGAGAGCACCGGCCTCGGAGAGCTTGCGCACCTGTTCCCCGGTCAGCTCCCAGCCGGTCGCGCCGAGGTTGTCTTCTAGTTGCTCTATGGTGCGGGCGCCGATGATCGGGGCTGTGACGCCCTCCTGACGTAGCAGCCAGTTGAGAGCGACCTGGGCGTAGGACTTGCCGCTCGCTTCCGCTATCTCACCGACGGCGTCGAGGACGCGCCAGTTGCGCCCGGTGGCGCGCCGCGACCAGTGCTCCTCCATCGGCTCCTCGGCCGCGGCGATGCGCGAGTCCTCCGGCGGCTTCTCGTGGCGACGGTACTTGCCGGAGAGGAACCCGCCGCCGAGAGGGCTCCACGGTATGATGCCGAGCCCTTCTTCCCGGCAGACCGGCAGTATCTCCCGCTCTATGTTCCGCTCGACGAGCGAGTACTGCGGTTGCAGGCAGACGAAACGCTCGAAACCCCGAAGCTCGCTCACGCCCATCGCCTTCGCCAGTTGCCAGGCGGTGAAGTTGGAGACGCCGATATAGCGGACCTTGCCGGCTCGCACGAGGTCGGTGAGCGCGGAGAGGGTCTCTTCGAGCGGGGTGGCGGCGTCCCAGCAGTGGACCTGGTAGAGGTCTATAAAGTCGGTGCCGAGACGCTTGAGGCTGGCGTCGCAGCCCCGTGTGATGTGCTTGCGGGAGAGTCCGACGTCGTTCGGGCCATCGCCCATCGGGAAGCGGACCTTCGTGGCGAGCACCACGTCGTCGCGGACGCTCTTTATTGCGCGGCCGGTGATCTCTTCGGAGACGCCCTCCGAGTAGACGTCGGCGGTATCTATGAAGTTACCCCCGGCTTCGAGAAAGCGGGCCACTATCTCCCTTGAGCCCGCCTCGTCCGTCTCGCGCCCGAACGTCATGCACCCCAGACACAGCTCGGAGACCATAAGACCCGTGTTGCCCAGCCGTCTGTACTCCATCAAACCCCTCTCTAAAAGCGCTCGCCGGAAGATCTCACTCTAGCATTGGACGTGGTTGAGGGGTATCTTGGGGCCGGGCAGCCTTGCAAGAAGTGGATTGATAGGATGCGTTCGACGAAGCTCTGGAGGGACCAACTGCAAGTTTCGGACGTAGTCGGGACGCGCGGTACACGCGGCTCAAGGACCGCGCTGGCGGCGGCCCTTGCCTGCTGGGTTGCTGGTGCTCTGCTCTTCGCCGCGTTCCCCGAGGGCTCCGGCGCCAGGTCTATTACGGCGCTGGGCGTCTCGTGGGCGGCCATGATCTTCGCCGGTCTCGCCCTGGCAGCCGCCCTGTCGCGCGCCGGGCGATCCGAGCGCCTCTTCTGGATGTTGATGGGCGGCGGGGTGGCCCTGCGCTTCGCGGGAGACCTCCTCTGGACCATGTCGCGGTTCCTGGATGTGGATACGAACGCGGCGCTGGCGCCGCAGGACGTAGCCTACGCCATCTCGTACTCGCTATTCTTCGGAGCGTTGCTGCGCCTGGTCTCGCTCACGACGCGCAGGGTAACGCTGGTGAGCGCCCTCGACGCAGCGAGCATAATGCTCTCCGTCGGCACGCTCGCCTGGTACTTCGTGCTGGGTCCGGGCGCGGCGGAGGCCGGTCTGGACAACCTGCGGGACGCGCTGGTCGCCCTCTTCCAGCCGGTCTGCGACGCGGCGTTGCTCTACCTCGGGCTCGTGGTGATGTCCAACTCCCGCAGGCCCAGCTTCGTCGGGCCCCTGATCGGCGGTTTCCTGGCGTTCCTGATCGCGGACACCATGTACCTCGGGCTGCGCTCCGACGGTCCCTACGACCTGGGTAGCTGGCCCGACCTCTTCTGGGCCCTGGGCATTGTCCTCGTCGGGGTGGCGGCGGCCGCGACGCTCTCCGCGCCGGCGCCCCTCGCGCCTCAGCACCGCATCGCGCCCTGGCGGGTACTCACGTTCTGGCTCGGACCGCTCTCCCCGCCGCTCCAGTTCGGGGTCATGCTGCTCTGGGGCGCGTTCAATCCGCCATTGCCCGCCTATATACCGGCGGGCGCAGCGGTCCTGCTGCTCTACCTGGCGGTGCGGATCGGCTTGATCTCCTTCGTCAGCCGGAGCCTCAGCGAGGAGCAGGAGGCCCTTGCCCGCGAGCTGGAGCAGAGCCGCATCCTCTACGAACTGCACGACACCGTGAAACAGAGCATTCATGGCGTATCCCTGACGCTAACCTCAGCTCTCGAAGCCGAGCGGCGAGGAGATCATGACGCCGCTAGGGAGATGTTCGGGAGAGCTCTGGAGACCTCGCGGGAAGCCGAGTTCCAGATCTCGCGCCCCTACGACGAGCTTCAGTCCCTGCGGCGGGAGACGCCACCCAGGGCCGGCGACTTCCTGTGCCAGCGCCTGCGGAAGTTCGAGGAGTATTTCGGGGTAAAGACCCACGACGACCTGCAGGCTCCGCTGGAAGTCCTGAGCCCGGCCCAGATCGCCGCCCTCACCAGGGTCTTCGTCGAGGCTCTCTGGAACGTCGCCAAGCACTCGAAGGCCCAGAACCTCTACCTGGAGTCCCGGAGGGTGGGCTCTCTGCTCATGGTCCGCATCCGGGACGACGGCCGCGGCTTCGACACGGAGGACCCATCCCCAGGCCTCGGTCTCGAATATATGCGCCGGCGGGCCGGCGAGGTGGGGGCACGACTGGACGTCATCTCCACCCCCGGCCGCGGGACCACCGTCCAGATCCGCTTCGATAGAACCTGAAGCTCTCGGTCTACTACTCTTCCCCGGAGCGTTCGGAGTAGCGGTTGGTGATGGGCATTCGGCGGTCGCGGCCAAAGGCGCGGCCGGTTACTTTTATGCCCGTGGGGGCCTGGCGGCGCTTGTACTCGGCGCGGTCGACGAGCTGGACGACGCGGCGGACATCGGCCTCTTCGAAGCCGACCGCCACGATCTCGCCGATGCTCCGGTCCTCCTCGATGTAGGCTTCGAGGATCGGGTCGAGGATGTCGTAGGGCGGCAGCGAATCTGTGTCGCGCTGGTCCTCGCGCAACTCGGCGGAAGGCTCCTTCGTCAGTACGGAGTCCGGGATGATCTCGCGCCCCTTCAACTCGTTTATGTGGCGGCAGACGCTGTAGACCAGCGTCTTGGGCACGTCTTTTATGACGGCGAACCCGCCCGCCATGTCTCCATAGAGCGTGGAATAGCCGACGCTCATCTCGCTCTTGTTCCCGGTACTGAGAACGATCCAGCCGAACTTGTTCGACAGAGCCATGAGTATGTTGCCCCGGATGCGGCTCTGCAAGTTCTCCTCCGCCACATCCTCCGGTAATCCCTTGAAGGCGCCCGCGAGCATCTCCCGGTAGGCGTCGAAAGCCGGCCCTATTGCGACGGTCTGGGTGTCTATCCCGAGGTTCTTGGCGAGCGCCGCGGCGTCTGTGTTGCTGAGGTCCGATGTGTAGCGGCTGGGCATGAGGACGCCGGTCACGTTCTCCGGCCCCAGCGCCTCCACGGCCACGGCGGCGGCGAGCGAGGAGTCTATGCCGCCGGAGAGACCGAGCACCGCCCGCGAGAATCCGTTCTTCCCGAAGTAGTCCCCGAGGCCGAGTACGAGCGCCTCGAAGACCTCGCCCTCCTCGCCGAGCAGCGGTTCGACGCGATACTCGACAGGCTCGACAGGCTCGCCTTTCCCGACGCTGGCGGGTATCTCCACCACTCTGGGCGGACTATCGGGGTTCTCCTTGCGGGGTCGAGGGTCGTGCAGGCGCTGGATGAGGGACTGCTCCGGGAAGATGTCCGCCAGGATCAGGTCCTCCCTGAACTGGTCCGCCCGCGCCAGCAGCTCCCCCTCCGGGTCGTAGATCACGGAATGCCCGTCGAAGACGAGCTCGTCCTGTCCGCCGACGAGGTTACAGAACAGGACGTAGCATCCGTAATCCGACGCCCGGACCCCGAGCATCCGTTCCCGGAAGGCGCCCTTGCTCCGGTGGTAGGGTGACGCCGAGATGTTTAGCAGCACGCTCGCCCCGCCCAAAGCCTGCTCCCTGGCCGGTCCACCCGGATACCAGATATCCTCGCAGACGCTCACCCCCACGAGCGCGCCGCCGAGCCGGACGACCGGCGCTCCCGTCCCCTCCCGGAAGTAGCGGTTCTCGTCGAAGACGCCGTAGTTCGGCAGGTAGCGCTTGTGGTAGCGGTGCAGCACCTCTCCACCCGAGACGACCGCGCAGGCGTTGTACAGGTCAGCGTCCAGGTCCACGAAGCCTATCGCGGCGGCGACGCCCTCCGGGACGCGCGCGGCGAGTTCATCGAGCGCCTGGAGGTTCTCCTCGATGAAGTTCGGCCGCATCAGGAGGTCTTCCGGCGGGTAGCCGGTCGTGGTGAGCTCCGGGAAGGCGATCAGGTCCGCTCCAGCCTCCAGCGCCCGCTCCAGGGCGCCGGCCGCCTTCTCGGCGTTACCCCAAACGTCGCCTACGGTCGTGTTGATCTGAGCGAGAGCGACCCTCATGCGCCCAATATACCGCGCCCGGCCATCCGCTGCTGTATACGCTACCGCGGCAGCTACGGCGCTCGCTACCGCGCTCGCTGCCGCGTCCGGCGCGGGGTGCGCCGCGGGTGTAGAGTGGTTCGCCGGGACGGCTGTGTCCCGCGATACCGGAGAGGACTGGAGAGAAGTGGCGAAGAACGATCTACCCGCCGGAGAGACCCGCCGTCGCGTCGAGAGCGCCAGGAGGAAGACAACTCCCTGGATTGAACGCTACGCCCGTTTCGGTTACGTGGCCTACGGGCTCGTGTACGCGCTGGTGGGATTCTTCGCGGTGCAGGCCGCCTTTAGCGGCGGTGGAAAGACTACCGGCCAGGAAGGCGCCCTCCAGTCCATCCTGAGCGCGCCGCTGGGGAGGGTGCTGCTCGTCCTCATCGCCGTCGGCCTGCTGGGATACGCCGCGTGGCGCCTGCTCCAGGGCATCATGGACCCGGACGACGATGGCTCGGACGCGAAGGGGATCGTGAAGCGCCTGGACCACGGACTCAACGGCCTGTTCCACGGCGCCCTGGCCCTCACCGCGGGGCGGCTGGCCCTCGGCCTCGGCGGTGGCGGCGGTGGCGGCTCGCCGGACGGCTGGACCGCCCGGCTCCTGGCCCAGCCCTTCGGCCGCTGGCTGGCCGTTATCGCGGGCGTGATCATCGTCGGCGTCGGTCTCTACCAGTTCTACAAGGCATACAAGGCTTCTTTCCGGGACGAGTTGAAGCTGCACGAGATGAGCCTCCGCGAGAAGATCTGGGCCACGCGCAGCGGGCGTCTCGGCTACGCCGCGCGCGGCGTGGTCTTCGGCGTGATCGGGGTCTTCATTATCCAGGCCGCCGTCCAGACCGACCCGCAGAAAGCCCGCGGCCTGGGCGGCGCCCTGCAGACCCTCGCCCGCCAGCCCTTCGGTCCCTACCTGCTCGGCGCCGTCGCCCTCGGCCTAGTCTCCTACGGCGTCTTCATGCTCGTGATGGCCCGCTACCGCCGCATCCAGACGCCCTGACCCGCGCTAGCCCTACCGAACGATGAGGACCGGGCAGTGAGCGTGCCGCACGACGGAGTCCGAGACGCTCCCCAAGAGCGAGCGCCTCACGCCTTCGAGGCCGCGGCTCCCCATGACGATCAGGCCGGCCTCCAGCTCCTCGCTTAGCCGGACGATCTCCTCGTCCGCCCGTCCGAAGGCGAGATGAGCGTCCTTGACCTTCGCTCCCTCGGCCTCCAGGTTCTCGGCCTGACGGTCTATGAACTGGCGCGCGTCGTGCCGGGCCTGATGAAGGATCGCCTCGGACCTCTCACTCGTCAACACGTGAGCCGGCGGCATCCCCAGGTCGTTGTGGAGGACGAAGAGCAGGTGAAGCTCCGAGGCGGTGGCGCCCGCTATCTGGACCGCCGCCCGCGCCGCTGCCGCAGCCTCCCTGGAGCCGTCGAGCGCCAGAAGCACCCGTCCCGGCAGGTAATCCCGCTCCATCCCACCGTCCCGGACGACGAGGACCGGACCGTGAGCGTGGCGGACCACGCTCTGGGAGACGCTCCCCAGGAGCGCGCGCCTCAAGGGACCCAACCCCCGGCTGCCGACAACCACGAGCCCGGCCCCGATCTCCTCGGCCACGGCCACTATCCTCGCGTCGGTGCGCCCGACCTCCACGTGATGGTCCGCGACCCTGCCACCCATCTTCTCTATCTTCTCCAACTCCTCCCGCATCTGCTCGCGGGCGTCGCGCTCCCCGATCTCACGCATCTTCTCGTGAAACTCCGGGTCCACGATGGTCGCCTCCGGCGCCGTGTACACGTTCGGGATGTGCCCGACGTGCAGCACATGAAGCTCCGAGTCCAGCCGATCAGATAGCGTAACCGCCATCCGCACCGCCCGCTCCGACTCTACAGACCCGTCCGTCGCCACCATTATCTTCGTCGGAAACATCACCCACACTCCTCGTCTCGCCTTTCCCACTATCATTCTAAACTCTAAGTGTTTTAGTATCAAATATCACACGACATGCATGCCTCCCTGTTCGCGCTCTCATTCCTTTGATGACACTGTATTCGGTGGGATGCGGGCTGCCATGAGCAGGGTGCTCTATTTGAATGATCAAGATTGACCAAAAGCCGCGCTGCGCGGGAGTCGCCGTCCAGGGTTCGGATAGAATGTCCGGTGATGAGTTTCCCGGACAGCCAGCCCGAGGCTTCGGCCCATTCTTCGGCCCATTCGTTCGTGACCGACGGGGTACGCGCCGCCGGCGCGCTGGAGGAGGCGTGCCGGAGGAGTCTGGAGGAGACGCAATCTCTGCATCTGGAGGTAGTGCGGGACCTCGCCGCGGACCTGAGACGTCAGCTCGACGCTCTGTCGGGGATGGTAGAGGAGCGTGCGGAGCCGCGCGTGGACGCGGCGCTCGCCTGCGCGGACCTTGCGACACTCGCGGCTTGCAACGTGATCCAGATGCCTCCCGCAGAGGCGCGCACGGTCGCGAATGCCGTTCACATCGCCGCCGGAGCCGCCCACTCTCTGTCAGGCACGGCGGAAAATATCTCGAAAGACGAAGCAGAGTACCTGGCGCGGGACGCGCGCGGTGCGCGGTGGAAGGCGGACCTCGCGTCCCGGCAGGCGGACGAGTTCCTGTCCTCCCGGAGAAGCTAGAAGGGCCGTCCCACGCTCTCTCCCGCGAGGAGCGCTAGGGAAGCCTGCGCCACGCGCCGCAGGTAGTCGTCCTCGTGCGGCACGAAGTTCGAGAGGCTCACGGTGATCGCGCCGGATCCCCCATCAGCGAACTCCCGGGCGGGAGCGGTGCGTCCGGGGAGCAGCCTCTCCGCGTCGCCGAGGCCGACGCGGACAACGGAGGCGACCTCCTCGCGCTGCAATCGCAGATCACCGGGAGGAGTGGAGTCTTGCAGGATATAGACCTCATGGAACTCGCGGTCGCGTCCGGCGGGTATCTCCTGCTCGACGCGGCGCGTACCCAGCGGGATGAGCCGGGCGGGGTCCACACGCAGGCCCAGTTCCTCCTCAAGCTCTCTCAGCCCTCCCGCGACCGGCTCCTCGCCGGTCCCGAGATGTCCGGCGGCGGTGACGTCTAGGTATCCGGGCCAGGTGTCCTTGACGGCGGCGCGGCGCTGGACTAGCAGGTACGGTCCATCGTCGTCAGAGCCCGCGATCCAGCAGTGAAAACAGCGATGCCACAGGCCCAGACGGTGCGCCTCGCTCTTCCATGCGACCTCGCCGGTAGGGCGGCCCCACTCGTCCAGGATGTCTATCCTCTCGTCCACGGTGAGAGGGTAGCATCAAAGCCCGCGGGACTCAGCCATCGCCGATAACCGCTAAGCTGAATGCGAAGAACCGGGATTGAGATCCAGGAGGTATCACTTGACCACCGTAGTCATCGCGAGCTACTTCGAGGAGGAGCACGTCCGGCGCATCCGGGAGGTGGACGGACGGGCGCGGGTACTCTACCGCGAGGACCTCGTGCCGCCGCCGAGGTGGGACGGCGACCATCGGGGCATCGACGGCTGGGAACGGACGCCGGAACAGGACGAGGAGTTCCTGGCGATGCTCGCCGAGGCTGAGGTTCTGCTGGACTTCCCGCGCGGACACGGCCGCGAGTTGACGAAGGTCGCGCCGAAGCTGCGGTGGTTGCAGGGGAGCATGGCCGGGGCCGGGGAGCCGGCCCGGCGGGCGGGTTTGATCGAGTCGGACATCGTAGTTACGACGGCGGGCGGGGTCTACTCCGGGCCGCTGGCCGAGTTCGTGCTGCTGGCGCTCCTCTCGCACGTAAAGGACTTCGACCGGCTGCGCTCCGACCAGCGGGAGCGGCGCTGGGGCGAGAGGTACGTCGAGACGCTTGAAGGCAAGACGCTTTGTATCGTGGGAGTGGGCAGCATCGGCCGGGCGATAGCGCGCCGGGCGCGGCCCTTCGGGATGCGAGTCCTGGGCGTCAAGCGGACGGTGCGCGAGGAAGATCCAGCCCGCGAGGAAACCGACGAACTGTACGAGACCGCCCGGCTGCGTGAAGCCCTCGGCGAGGCGGACTACGTGGCGGCAACTCTGCCGCTCACGCCGCAGACCGAGCGGCTGCTGGACGCCGGGACCATAGCGGCGATGAAGCCCGGCGCGTACTTCGTGAACGTCGGTCGGGGGAAGGTGGTGGACGAGGCGGCGCTCGTGGAGGCCCTGCGGAGCGGGCACCTGTCGGGGGCGGCTCTGGATGTGTTCGAGGAGGAGCCGCTGCCGGGAGAGAACCCATTGTGGGGTATGCAGAACGTCATCGTCAGCCCGCACTCGACGGACAACGTGCCGGGCCTGACAAACCGGCTGCTCACGGATCTCTTCTGCGAGAACCTGCGGCGGTATCTGGATGGAGAACCGCTCAAGAACGAGTTGAACAAGCGGCTGCTGTATTGAGACGCTCCCGGGCGGGGCGGATCCGTTTGCAAGAGTATGCGGGATGGTATATTTTCAGCCCTATCTACATGGACCTTAGCGAGACATCGAGTACCTGTGCGCCTCCCGGCGGGAGGCGCGTCCGTAAATTCCCCTTCGAGGAGTCGTTCTGGAAGCTGTGATCTTCCCCGCGCTGCGGATACTTGGCGCGCTCTCTCTTGTCGTGTTGAACGGGTTGTTCGTGGCGGCGGAGTTCTCTCTCGTAAAGATACGGGCCACTCAGGTGGACCGGCTCGTGGAGGAAGGCCGGACTTCGGCCGGGATAGTCAAGGAGGCCACGGGCAAGCTCGACGCCTACCTCGCGGTGTGCCAGTTGGGGATCACGATCTCCTCGCTGGCCCTCGGCGCTCTAGGGGAGCCGGCGATAGCCTCCCTCATAGAACCGGTGCTGGAGCCGCTCGGTATAGCCGGAGGCACGCTGCACCTCATCGCCTTTATCATCGGGTTCGGGATCATCACGTTCCTGCACGTGGTCTTCGGGGAACTCGCGCCGAAGAGCATAGCCATCCAGAGCGCCGAGGGGACCTCCCTCTTCGTCGCGCCGTTCATGAAGTTCTTCTACTACCTTCTGCTGCCCGCGACCACGGTCTTCAACGGGACGGCCAACCTCTTCATCAGGATGCTCGGCTACGGCTCCGCCTCCGAGAGCGACGAGACGCATTCGGAGGGTGAGATCCGGACCCTCCTCACCCAGTCGGCCCAGCAGGGAGAGGTGGAAGAGGACGAGGAGGACATGATCAGCGCGGTCTTCGAGCTGAACGACAAGTCGGCGCGGGAGATCATGGTCCCAAGACCCGACACCGTCTCTTTGCCGGCAGACCTTCCTCTTCGCAAGCTGGTCTCGGTCGCCGCTGCCGGCAACTACACCCGCTACCCCATCTACGAGGACGACTCCCCCGACAGGATCATCGGCATGGTCCACGTAAAAGACGTGCTGCGCTCGGTTGACGAAAAGGGTCTAGAAGCGGAGATAACCGCCCGCGACCTCATGCGCGGCGTGCTCATAGTCCCGGAGAACCGTCCGATAGACCAGATCCTGGAGGACTTCCAGGACCAGGAGATCCAGATGGCCATAGTCATAGATGAGTGGGGCTCGTTCGAGGGCCTCTTCACCATCGAGGACATCCTGGAGGAGATAGTCGGCGAGATCCGGGACGAGTTCGACGAGGAGGAACCTGCCGTCCGCAAGCTCTCCGACGGGTCCTACTCTGTAGACGGCCGCATCCCCATCAGCGTCGTGAACGAGGCCCTCGGCTCGGAGTTCGAGAGCGAGGACTTCGACACCATCGGCGGCCTGGTGCTCGGCAGCCTCGGCCGCGTCCCCGATACCGGCGACGAGGTCACGCTGGACGGCTACGCCCTGCGCGTCGATGAGGTGGACGGGACCCGCGTCGCCCAGGTCATAATCCGGGAAGCGCCCCCGGAAGAGAGCGGCGAGACCGGAGAGTAACCGGGCGAGCGCTACCGCCCGGCGGGGATCAGGACCTCGGAAGACTTCACGTCCAGCAAGCCCAGCGGCGTCAGACGCAGCGCGGGCAGGAAGTCGCAGGTCAGGAAGAGGAGCGTGTAGAGGATGTCGTGGTGCTCGTAGCCAGCGGCGGACACAGTTTCGGAGAGCCGCCGGTTCCGTTCAACGACTTCCTCGAACGGTAGATCGGCCATCATGCCGGTGATGGGGAGGGCGAGTTCATAGACGATTTCTCTGCCCTCTACGATTACTATTCCTCCGTTCAGATCCCTGCCCCGCCGGGCCGCGAGAGCCATAGCCTCCGGGCGGCGTCCGAGCACCAGCAGTTGGGTTGTGGTGTTGTAGGTGCTGGCGAGGCCATCCAGGTTTGCGGCGAACCCGGAGACGAGGGCGCGGGAGACCCAGGCTCCCTCCCGGTCCACGAGCGCGGCGTGCAGCAGGTCGTCGTGACCATCCAGCGTGACGAGGCCGTTCTCGGCCGCGACCCGCGTATCGCGGCGCTCGGAGATCACGGCGGACTTCAGGTGCATTGCCGGCACCCTCGCCTCCGTCCCGGACGCTCTGACCGGGTAGAGTGCGGGATCGGCGAGATCCAGGCCGCTGTCAAAGCGCGGGCGGCTCCGGTATTTCTCCCAGTCGAGAC
>DASSMB010000011.1:0-6796 GCA_035689095.1 Rubrobacteraceae bacterium
CCGAGCTCCGGGTCGGTCATCGGCTGGGCGGCGCACTCGGAGAGGTCTATGATCTTCAACCGCCGGTGGCCGAGTGCCACGCCGCCCTGGCTCCAGAACCCGCCGCCGTCCGGGCCGCGGTCGTTCATCGTCTCGTTCATCCGGGCGACGGCCGCGATATCCGCCGCGCCGTTCGTACTGATCTCGCCGCAGATCCCGCACATATCAGTCCTCCAGTACCCAGGTATCTTTGAAGCTCCCCCCGGAAGAGGAGTTTACGACGCGCGTACCCGGCTTCGCCACCCTTGTGAGGCCGCCGGGCATGACGTAGTCCACTGCCGGGAGCACGAACGCCCGCAGGTCCACGAACGACGCGCCCGGCTGGCCACCGTCGCCATCATCCAGGACGTGCATCGAGAAGTCCAGACACTCCTGCGCCACGAAACCCTCCGGGTTCTTCTCCACATTGCGCCGGGCCTCGTCCAGCGTCTCCCGGTCGGCCTCCGGGCCGATGATGACGCCGAGGCCGCCGTAACCCTCGCGCGGTTTCAGGACCAGTTCCGGCAGCCGATCCAGAGTCTCGGCGCGCTGCTCTGGATCGGCGAGCGAGATCGTCGGGGCATTGTTCAGGATGGGCTTCTCACCGAGGTAGTGCTCGATCATGGCCGGCACGTAGGCGAAGACGGCCTTGTCGTCCGCCACCCCGACCCCGAGGGCGTTGGCGAAGCCGACCCGGCCTTCGCGGTGGACGCGCTCCAGCTCCGGGAGGTCTGCGACCACGTAACCGCCTTCTACGCGGCGGTAGATCACGTCTATCCGCGTCCCGTCCGACCGCATCCGCACCTCTCCGCCCTCGATGCAACATTCGTCCAGCGTCAAGAGCCGGATGCCGCACCGCTCGGCGATGCGGCGGTGCTCGAAGTACGCCGAGTCTCCGGGGCCGCTGGTCACGATGGCGATGGTCGGGTCCTCGACATCCTCCGGCGCGGCGGAGCCCAGCGTGGTGCGCAGCATCTCGTAGTAGGGTGAGATGCGGCTGACCCGGTACGGCTCGAACGTATTTTCGAAGGCCGCGCGGGCGGCCTTTCGGACGGCCTCCGAGTAGGCGACGCCGCTCGGGACGCGCACGTTGTCCTCCAGCACGACGTACTCGCCGCTCTGGAGGTGGACCACGTCCGGGCCGTAGACGTGTACGGGGACGGCGGAGGCGGGGAGCTGGTCCCGGCGGTAGAAGACGCTGCTCTCTATTACCTCGTCGGGGACTACGGACTGGGAGCCGTTGTAGAGGTCCAGGATCCAGGCGTTAATCGCCTTCCCGCGTTGCAGGAGTCCGGCGGAGAGCTTCTCCCAGTGATCTCGGGGTATGATCCTGGGCATCCAGTCCGCCGGGAGGACCCGGTCATTGTCTTCTCCGGGCAGCGGGAAGGTCGCGCCGAGGTCTTCGAGCAGGACCCTCGCCCGTTCGCGCCGTTCGGCGAAGTCCTCCGGTCCCATGTTTGTCAGGACCTCCAGCAGCGGCCGGTAGAAGCCGCGAGCCTCGCCGTCCGGTTTGTAGACTTCGTTCATGCGCGCCGATTCAATCACCGTTTGCGCCAGCCGCCGTCATGTCCGGTGTCTCCCAGCCCTTGAGCCGAGTTACCTGCGCTTCCAACTCGTCGCAGGCTTCGAGGACGAGTGCGAGCCCACGCTCCCTCGTGAGGACGGTATCTCCGGGGTAGCGATCCAGGATGTCGGCCTCCGTGGTGCGGTAGCCACCGCCGGACCTGAGCGCCGCGTAGTCCTCTCCGTCTCTTGCGAACTCGAAGATGGAGTCTAGATACGCGGAGATCTCTGGGCTTTCGACGCCTCTTGAGACGGCTTCCCGGAAGAGGTCTCCGCTCAGGTACTCGAAGCTCGGCACGTGGAGCTTGCCGCAGGAGATCTCGAAGACGCGCAGGTCATCGTCCGGGACGACTCGCAGGCCATCCCGGCGCACCCGGTCCGCGACGGTCTTGACTAGCGCGAGCAGTGCCAGCACGGTCTCCGGGTAGTTGCTGTCCAGGCCGCGCAGCTCGACCGTGCCGTGCGTGTTGAGACGCACCGGGTTCCAGGAGGACGAGTTCAGAAGGCCGCCGCCGAGACGCTCGAAGAGCCTGGGGTCCACGTCCGCCCGGTCCATCGCTCCAAGCCAGGAGTAGTAGCGGGCGAACTGCTGCTCGACCAGGTCCTCGATGCTCTCCGCGTATGGCAGCAGGCCGCCGACGAGCGGTAGCTCCGCGTAGAGGCCGCCGGGGAAGAGGTCCGGGTCGCCCCGGTAGCAGGCGGTGCGCATCGCCAGTCCTGTCGCCGCGTCCGCATAAAAGGGGCACGAGCGGCTGAGGGCGATGAGCGCGGCGTCCAGCGCGGTTGCAAGGTTGTAGAGATCCAGAAGCCCCCTTCGCGCCGCTCGCGTAGATTCGTAGGAGACGCCCACCCTGGGGTCAACGGCTCCAGCCGCGGTCTCCAGGTGCAGGTGCACTCCGGCGCACTGCCCCGCGTTCTCGAAGCGCCGCCGCCCGACGGTCCGCGCCTGAAGCTCGTAGCGGGGCTCGTCGCGTAGTGAGCCCTCCGCCTTCAGAGGGTAGGTCGCCAGAGGATAGAGCCGGAGGCCGAGGTCGCGGGCCGCCTCCATCGCCAGCTCGACGTTTTGCAGGTACTCGCGGGAGAGGTTCGCGAGGGAATAAGATGGAGGGGTGTTGATCTCGACCATGCACCGGGCGCACTCCGGGAAGAAACCTTCCGGGTCGCGTCCCGCCGAGCGCGTCAGCTCCGCGCAGCGTGCCAGAAATTCGTCGGCCCGGTCAGAGAGAGTACCCGTAGCGTCCACCAGGAAGAATTCCTGCTCCAGTCCTATGCAACGTCCCTCGAAAGTGGTCAAAACACCTCCATCTCCGGGCTCGACCGCAGCCAGGTAAATCTACCGCCCCTTCAGGGCATTGTAACTGGCCCAATGGATAACTTCCCGCTTCAAGCGGGCCTGGATCTCTGGTCAGCGGGAAGAGGCTGGTAGAGGATCTAAGCGCGACCCCCTGCTGTCCGGCCAACGAAGGACCGCCGCGAGCGGGAGATTCTTGTGCGGCGGGCCGAAGCCGGCGGCGGGCGCTCTACCGTAGGATGCGACTGTCGTTAGAATCATGGACCGAGAGCGAAGGAGAGACATGCAGACGCCCAGGCAAAGCTACAGCGGACGCTCGCTATACGTGGAGCGGGACCTGATCCCCATCCCCGAAGACCTGCCCGCTATCGGAGTCGCGGCTGGGGACGAGGGCCTGATTACCGCCCTCGACCTTCGGAATAACGAGGTCGTCGCTCTGGTACAGGTCTCGTACTCGACCGGCCAGCCTCGCGGCTTGGTCGAGATGAACGTGAAGCCCGAGGAGAGAGTCCTCTCTTACACCGCCGCCTGAGCGAGTCCTACGCGGGCAGATGGGCTTTTAACCGTAGTTTCTGAGTAAGCCGTTCGGCGGGAAGCGCTTTATGGTCTTATGCTTAGCGTAGCCCTTGTAGGCCGCGCCCTGTTGGAAGGTCCAGCCGCCGATAGTTTTATTGTCCAGGGCGACGTGCCGGTCGCCCCGCAGCAGGGCAAAGTGGACGTGCCTGCCGGACGCGGAGCCTCCGCAGGAGACGTCCGTGCCGGTATAGCCGAGGAACGCGCCCGCCCTGATCCGCCTGCCGTCGCGCGGCTTTATGTTCTTCCTGAGATGATAATAGTCGGTAGAGTAGCCGTTCGGGTGGTAGACCCGGATCCACCCTCGATTAGTGCTGCACATGGTGTACACGCGGCCGCGTCCCGCCGCCCGGACTTTGCCGCTGCCGCCGGTCAGGTCGAGGGCGCTGTATGGCCGGTCATAGCCGGTCGACCAGCCGTGCGGACCGCCGGACATCTTCCACCGCACGCCGCGCTTCCACGGCAGCTGCAGCCCCGTACTCGTGGATTGCAACTCCAGGCCGCCGCTCCGGGAGAACATCTCTTTCTCGCCGTCGTCTACCACGGAGTCTGGAGCGTCTTCGGCGAGCGTCGAGAACTCCGGGGTCCCTTCCAGACCTACCTTCCAGGTGCCGCCGGACTTCTGCGCCACGAAGAGCCAGCCCTCCGGATAGTAGCCTTCTTTCTTTGGAGCCTCGATCACCGCCGTCCCGAAAGCCCACTTGTTGTCCTCACTCGTGCGCTCGACGTTCGTCTGCGTCCGCTCCTGTTTCTCGCTCACGGAGAGCCCTCGCGCCGAGTCTCCCTCCTGAAGCATCGCGTTCGTCACCGCGGCCTCCAGCCCATCCGAAGTCGCCGCTGCCGCCCCGGACGCCGCCAGCGCCAGCAGACCGATAGCCGCGAGACCCATCACTGTGAGCGGGCGAATTATCCCGCTCCTGTCTTCTCCAAACTCTCTACTATTGCTATTCATCGCGATATACCCCCCCTGTCTTCGCGATACATGGAAAATCTATCTGCTCCGGCGCGAGCTTGACTGTATCTGGCCGGCAAGTGTCGTACTTTATACGTCGTGAATCCGGGTGAGGATCAAACCTGGCTTCACGAAAACAGAGTAGCCCCCTCCTCTGAACTCAGTTATTTGCTCCCGGCGCCGGTGGCGCTGGAAGACCGCGTACATTTACTTACAACCGGCCGGTAATGTCAAGATCTCTCCAGGGCTCGAACCGCCAGCGGATGGTTCTCAGGGGAAGCGCCGCATGAGCGTATAATGACGCCATGATCGTGGACAACGCCATCTACGTGGACGGCCACAGGACGGCCGAGCCCCACACGCTGCACGAGACTTACCAGGCCTGCCGGGAGCAGCACGGGGTGGCCTGGATCGGCCTCTACAAACCGACCGAGGAGGAGTTCTCGTCGGTAACGGAGGAGTTCGAACTGCACCCGCTGGCGGTCGAGGACGCGATCAAGGCGCATCAGCGCCCGAAGATCGAACGCTACGACGACACCCTCTTCATGGTCCTGCGCCCGGCCCGCTACGTGGACGAGACCGAGACGGTCGAGTTCGGCGAGGTCCACGTCTTCGTGGGGGAGGAGTTCGTGGTGACGGTCCGTCACGGCGAGGCCCCGGACCTCAAGCGCGTGAGGCGCAGGATGGAGGAGGAGCCGGACCTCCTGAGGCGCGGTTCCGAGGCGATCCTGCACGCCATCCTGGACCGTGTGGTGGACGACTACGGTCCCGTGGTCGAGGGACTGGAGAACGACATAGATGAGATAGAGACCGAGGTATTCGGCGGCAGTCCCAACGTCTCGCGGCGCATCTACGAGCTCTCGCGCGAGGTTATCGAGTTCCAGCGGGCCACTAGACCCCTGGCCGGTATCCTGGAGGGACTGATCAAGGAGGATGAAAGCGACATGGACCCGGAGGTCAGGAGGTACCTGCGCGACGTGCAGGACCACGCCCTGCGGGTCGAGGAGCAGGTAGCGGGTTTCCGCGAGCTGTTGCAGAACATCCTGAGCGTCAACCTCACCCTGGTCGGCCTCTCCCAGAACGAGGAGGTGAAGGCGCTCTCCGAGGCCAGCATCGAACAGAACAACGAGGTCAAGAAGATCTCCTCCTGGGCCGCCATCCTCTTCGCTCCCACGCTGATAGGGACCGTCTACGGCATGAACTTCCGTCATATGCCGGAACTGAGCTGGCTCCTCGGTTACCCGTTCGCCCTGGTGCTGATGGCGATGGTCTCCTGCACTCTCTACCTGGTCTTCAAACGCCGCGGGTGGCTGTAACTCTCTGATCCCTATCGGCCTCATACTGGTATGCGGAGTTATCCCGGAATAGAGAGGAAGAAGCGTGCCCCGGCGATACATTTTATCAATCGACGGCGGCGGCATTCGCGGCATCATCCCGGCGATCGCCCTGACGAAGCTGGAGAGTGTAACGGGACGCCCGGCTCGCGAGACGTTCTCGTTCGTCGCCGGCACCTCCACCGGAGCTATCATCGCGGCAGCGCTCGCCGCCGGAATCCCCGCCTCTCGCATCCTGGACATATACCTCGAACGCGCCCGCGAGGTCTTCCCCGGATACCGTCCCGTAAACAGGCTGAGGCAGGTCTTCACCGGCTCCATGTACTCGACGCGGAAGATACGCGACCTGATCTCTTCGGAGATAAGCGCCGCGCGGGGCTGGACGCTCAACGACTCGCCGATCGACATCCTCATCTCTGCCAAGCGCGTCCCGGACGGCAAACCCTGGTACTTCGTGCGCGACAACCCGAGAAACTCCGGCTGCACCGGGCGTCTCGGACTGGTCGATTGTGTCACCGCCTCCGCCGCTGCGCCGACCTACTTCCAACCTTGGACCGTGGACGATTCGAAGGTCCCGGCCCGCTGCGATCGCATCGGAACCCTGGTTGACGGCAGCTTGGGCGTGGCGGGCAACCCCGTCTACCAGGCGTGCGTCGAAGCCTTCCACTACTCCGAGGGTTACGCGCCGGAAGATGCGACTATCGTCTCTCTTGGAACGGGGCGCTACCTCGCCGACCGGCAACCCGCCTGGATCCTGCCGTGGCTCCAGTGGGTGCTGGACGAGCTGATCTCATCCCCCGGAGAACAACAGACCGAACTCGTCTGGCGCCACTTCCCCCAGACGGCCTTCTACCGCATCGACACCAGGCTCGAAGAAGACATCAGGCTCGACCACATTCAGAGCATCGACCGCCTGCAAGAATACGGCGAGCGGTTGGCCGAACTCATCGACTGGAAAGCCATCATTGCGGGCACGGACGAAAAGTTCCGCGTCGGCCGCGACCAGAAGACCTTTCCCCAATACGCACAACCAACGACGTAGAGACTCATCGAACGTGCGTGATC
>DASSMB010000012.1:0-5871 GCA_035689095.1 Rubrobacteraceae bacterium
TTTGCCTTCCCGCAGTAACCCTCCTGCCTCGTAGCGCCGGGTCCAGGCGGCGGCCCACTTCTCGAAGTCTCCCGCCACGATGCGCCCCCGCGCCGTCCGGCACAGGCGCAGGGTGAAGTGGACGTTGTGCAGCGTGATGAGCCGGTGCCCGAGAAGCTCGTTCTCCCGCACGAGATGAGCCAGATAAGCCCGGCTGTAGCCCGCGCAGGTCTCGCAGTCACACTCCGGGTCCAGCGGCCCGAAGTCCCGCCGGTAGCGGGCGTTCTTGAGGTTCATGCGGCCGTCCGGGGTGAGGGCGGCGCCGTGGCGGGCGAGGCGCGTGGGCAGGACGCAGTCGAACATGTCCACGCCGAGCGAGATCACACCGAGTATCCCCACCGGGTCCCCGATCCCCATGAAGTACCGGGGTCTCTCCACCGGGAGCCGCGGCGTAACGAGAGAGAGCGTCTCGAACATCTCCTCCCGAGACTCGCCCACCGAGAGCCCGCCGACGGCGTAGCCGGGAAAATCCACCTCGACTGTCCGCTCCAGGCTTTCGTGGCGCAGGTCCGCGTGGAGTCCGCCCTGCACGATCCCGAACAGCGCCTGGTCCTCCCTCGTGTGCGCCGCCTTGCACCGCTGGGCCCACCGGGCCGTCCGTCTGAGCGACCGCTCATGGTACTCCCGGTCCGCCCGAGCCGGCGGGCACTCGTCCAGCACCATCGCAATGTCCGCCCCCAGGTCCTCCTGCACCTGCGTCGTCAGCTCCGGCGTGAAAGTGTGCTTCGAGCCGTCGTAGACCGAGGAAAACGCGACGCCCTCCTCGGAGATCCGGCGCGTCTTCGCCAGCGAGAACACCTGATACCCGCCCGAATCGGTCAGCATCGGCCCGTCCCAGCCGGTGAACCCGTGCAGCCCGCCCGCCTCGCGCACGAGATCCGCGCCCGGCCGCAGGTACAGATGGTACGTGTTACCGAGCACCACCCCGGCCCCCGCCGTCCGCAGGTCGCCCGGCGTGAGCCCCTTGACGGTCCCCTTCGTCCCGACCGGCATGAAGACCGGCGTCTCGACCGCGCCGTGCGGAGTGTGGAGAACCCCGGCCCGCGCCTCGCCGTCGCGACCCTCGACCTCTATAGTGACCGGCGCGCCTACAGGCTCCTCCCGCCGTTGAGGATGAGCATCGCGTCCCCGAAGGAGTAGAACCTGTAGCGGTCCTCCACCGCGACCCGGTACGCCTCGCGCACGAGGTCCGTCCCGCCGAAGCTCATTACCATCGCCAGCAGCGTCGAGCGCGGCAGATGGAAGTTGGTGAGCAGCGCGTCAACCGCCCGCCACCTGTAGCCGGGATACACGAAGAGCCGCGACTCTCCCTCCCGCTCCCCGCTCGCCGCCCAGGTCTCCAGGGTCCGGGCGACGGTCGTCCCGGCGGCGACGACCCGATCCGCCTCCCGGACGATGCGCTCCGCCTCCTCCGGCACGGCGTAGTGCTCGGCGTGCATCCGGTGTTCCTCCAGACGCTCGGCCCGGACCGGAGCGAAGGTCCCGGTCCCGACGTGCAGCGTAACCCGCGCCACTTCGGCTCCCGCCTTAGCCGCCTCCTCCAGTACCTCCGGGGTGAAGTGGAAGCCCGCGGTCGGGGCGGCGGCGGAGCCGGCGTTTCTCGCGTACACGGTCTGGTATCGGGCCTCGGCTTCCGGCGTCGCCCGGATGTACGGCGGGAGCGGCATGTGTCCGTGACGCTCAAGAAGGGCCGGCACGTCCTCCGCGGCGACGGTCCAGTGACCCTCGCCAAGCGGCTTCACGACGTCTAGCTCCTCGTCGCCCGCGAGGAGCTTCATCCCCGGCCGCAGGCGCTTGCTCGGGCGGGCGAGGACCTCCCAGCGCCCTCCGAGGTCCCGCAGGAAGAGAAGCTCCACCGCGCCGCCTCCGGGACGGCGGGCTTCGAGCCGGGCGGGGATCACCTTCGTCTCGTTCAAGACCAATGCGTCGCCGGAGCGCAGGAAGCCGGGCAGGTCGCGGAAGACGTGGTGGGAGATGTCGCCGGTCCTTGCGTCCACTACCATCAGGCGCGAGGAGTCGCGGGGTTCGGCGGGTTTCTGGGCGATCAGGGCTTCGGGCAGGGCGTAGTCGAGCTCGGAGGTAAGCAAGAACTGTCCCTAGCGGCGGAAGATCAGGTTCAGGACGATGGTCCCGACGACGGAGAGCAGGATCATGAGCCCTATCGGGAAGTAGACGGTCAGCCCGCCGCGCCTGAAGACCAGGTCACCCGGCAGCCGGTCGAGACCGAACCGCCCGAGCAACAAGAACAGCCCGCCGAGCGCGAGCAGCACGATCGCGCCGCCGATCAGCAACTTTCCTATGCCTTCGAGTCCCATGTGGATATTCTATGCCGCGCACCGCCGATATCCAGTCGAGCTAGCGCACGCTCTTGTGCGGCATGTAGCGCTATTGTATGCTGCCGAGCATCCCGCAGGCGCGTAGTGAGGTCCGGTAGGAAACCTTCAGGCATGGTCTGGGCGATTGGCAGGTGTTGAGCAGGAAGGGGTGATGCGGTCGAGAAGGCAATCTTACCTATTGGAATGAGTGCTGGTGTGGTGGTCGGCACGTCGAGCCGGGGCTTCCGGGGAGAACCGTCGAATGGTTAAGCAAGGTTGAGTAGACAGGGGAGAGCATTGGTTAGAAGGTTCTGGCTGCTGGGAGCGTTGCTCCTGGCGCTATCGGCGTTGGTGGGCGGTGCGGCGTTCGCGCACGACGACTTCACGTCCGACGGCGGGATCCGGGAGGGGAGCGTCGAGCGGCACCTCTACCAGCACGGCGGCGACGCGGGACACCTGCCTTCGAGCGCGAAAAACGTCGACCTCATCAGCAAGCTGCAGCTCAAGAACGTCGAGCCGGAGAAGATCGCCGACGTCGGCGTTTCGCCCAGCGGCGACTACGCCTTCCTGGCGGCGTGGGGCGGCGCGACGTGCAAGTACAACGGCGTTCACGTGGTCGACATCGCCAACCCAGCCCAGCCTAAAGAGGTGTCCTTCATCCAGTCCAAGGAGGGCAGCTACCCCGGCGAGGGCGTCCAGGCGCTCAACCTGACCACCAGCGCGTTCAACGGGGACATCCTCGTCACCAACAACGAGATCTGCAAGGACAAGGCCGGCTTCGGCGGCATGAACATCTACAACGTCACCGACCCGCGGCACCCGACCCCGCTGGTGGAGGGCATCGGCGACTCCACCGTGAACGGCCAGGGCAAGAAGGGCGCGAACGAGATCCACAGCGTCTACGCCTGGGACGCCGGAACCAAGGCGTACGCCGTGATAGTGGACAACGAAGAGGCGATGGACGTAGACATCCTCGACATCACGAACCCCAAGAACGCGAAGCTAATCGCCGAGTACGACCTCGCGCAAAAGTTCCCGCAGATCCTGCAGTCGGCGCCGGAGAACCTCACCGAAGTGTTCCTCCACGACATGGTGGTCAAGAAGATCGGCACCCGTCAGGTGATGCTGGCCTCCTACTGGGACGGCGGCTACGTGAAGCTCGACGTGACCGACCCGCTGGCTCCGACGTACCTGGGCGACACCGACTTCACGAACCCCGACCCCGAGGCGGCCGAGAGCGGTCTCACCGTGCCGCCGGAGGGCAACGGCCACGAGGCCGAGTTCACCCTCGACAACCGCTTCGTCGTCGGCGCGGACGAGGACTTCGCGCCCTTCGCGCTGGTCGCGCGCAACGTGGACGACAACACCGTTATCCACGCCAGCCAGGGCAGCAACACGCGCAAGCTCGAAGAGGGACAGACCATCACCGGAACCTCGGTGTTCGCCGGTCGCGCCTGCCCCGGAGATCCCGCGGTGCCAGCGGGCGACCCGAACGCCACGGACGTCGCGGTCGTCGAGCGCGGCGTCTGCACGTTCACCGAGAAGGTGCAGAGCGTGCTGGCGGCCGGCGGCTACGACGCCGTCCTGATCTTCAACCGCGTCGGCTCCGACGCCTGCGAGACGCCGTTGAGCATGAGCGTCGAGGGCGACATCCCGACCTTCGGCGTCGCGCCCCGCTCGCAAGGCTACGCCATCTTCGATATCGAGGGGAGCTACGACGAGGCGGCTTGCCTGGCCGCGCCGGCGGGTTCGCAGCTCGCTCCTATCGCCGTCGGCGCGAAGGGCGACACGCTGACGTTCTCGTCGTACTTCGACGGTTGGGGCTACGTGCACCTGTTCGGCAACACCGGCGGCAAGATGGCCGAGCTCGACACCTATGCGATCCCGGAGGCGCACGACCCGGCCTACGCGAACGGGTTCGGCGACCTGTCGGTCCACGAGGTAGCCACCTCGAAGGTGAACGCGAGCCGGATGTACTTCTCGTACTACTCCGGCGGCTTCCGGGTCGCCAGGATCACCGCCGACCAGAAGATAGCGGAGGTCGGGCACTACATCGCGCCCGGCGGCAACAACCTCTGGGGCGTCGAGGTCTTCCAGGACGCGGGCCAGGAGTACGTCGCCGCGAGCGATCGCGACAGCGGCCTCTTCATCTTCAAGTACACCGGTCCGTAAACGCCACCGACGCAGCAAAGAAGAGGGGGGCGATCCGAACGGATCGCCCCCCTCTTCGTCCGCTCCTGCTGCCGGCTAATCCAGTGCGGAGAGCAGGCCCTCGATGTCCAGCGGCTCGGTGACCATTGCGAGGCCGCCGTCGGGGGTTCGGGGCCACCGCTCCTGGGGCCGGTCGGCATAGAGTTCCACGCCGTTGCCGTCCGGGTCGCGCAGATAGAGCGCCTCGGAGACGCCGTGGTCGGAGGCGCCGTCCAGGGGGTACTCGGCGTCCATGAGCCAGCGGAGGGCCTGGGCCAGCTCCCGGCGGTCCGGATAGAGGATGGCGAGGTGGAAGAGGCCCGCCGAGTTGCGCGGAGCGGGCGGAGCGTTCTTGCTCATCCAGGTGTTCAGGCCGATGTGGTGGTGGTAGCCGCCCGCGGAGAGGAAGACCGCGTCCTCCCCGTACCACTGCATGACCTCGAATCCGAGGATGTCGCGGTAGAAGCGGAGGGCTCGTTCTATATCCGCCACCTTCAGGTGGACGTGCCCGATGCGGGTCTGGGAGCTTACGTGATGGGCCTGCTTGCGGGTCTCCAAAAGAACCACCTTTCTCGTCAGTGATCCTAGATTGTAGCGTCCGGGCCCGCCAGCGGCCGCGAGGAGCCGCCGAAGCGCCGGACGGCCGGGCGCGTACGAGACTCCGGCCCGGCGCGTATCCTAGAGAAGGCGGAGGCCAGGATCCGGCCGGCAACGGAGAACGCGGAGTTTACGAGACGGCTTCACGGCTCCAGTCCGGGGGAACGGGATCCAAGCCCTTATGGCGCGGCTTTCGATACTTTCTATATACTCAGGAACTCAGGAGCGTCGTCCGAAACTAGTGGGAGAGAGCATGGAGACCATCGATACTCGCCGTCACAGCCGCGTCATCCTGGAGGGCCGCGACCGCGCCCCGGCGCGCTCGTACCTCAAGGGGATGGGCTACTCGGAGGAGGACCTGCACAAGCCGATAGTCGGAGTGGCTCACTCCTGGATCGAGACGATGCCCTGCAACTTCAATCACCGCCACCTGGCCGAGAAGGTGAAGGAGGGCATCCGCGAGGCGGGCGGCACCCCGATGGAGCTGAACACCATCTCCATCTCCGACGGAATAACGATGGGGACGCAGGGGATGAAGACCTCGCTCGTGAGCCGCGAGGTGATCGCGGACTCCATAGAGCTGGTCGGACGCGGGCAGATGTTCGACGCCGTGGTGACCATCGTCGGCTGCGACAAGACGATACCGGCGGCGGCGATGGCGCACGTGCGGCTCGGGATTCCTGGCGTCATCGTGTACTCGGGATCGATCAAGCCGGGGCGGTTCAGGGGG
>DASSMB010000013.1:0-13884 GCA_035689095.1 Rubrobacteraceae bacterium
ATCCATGCCGGCCAGTGTACCTGAACTCCTCTTTCACCTACGGCCAGTGCCTTGCAACTCCTTGCTACCGCTTATAGTATTAAGAAACATTAAGAAATACGGCGCAGCATGATCGTGTAGTTTCGACCATTTCTATGCGAAATGCGCGCTTTCAGACAGCCGGGGATCGCGTAACGGCGATGTTGCGAAAAGGTTACGGAGACGTTACTCTCTCCCGCGACTTGAGGAGGGGGGCTCCTCTCGGAAGAAGTCCCTGTGTTAGTGCGGTCTACAGAGAGAGGAAGTGTTCTTGGTTTTCTCGATTAGAGTAAGGTTGTTTCTGGTTGCGGTCGCGGTGGCTCTGGCTGCCGCTGTAACTACCATTCCGGCGGCTACGCGGCCGGCTGATGGTCAGGTGGCAGCTTCAGGCGACGCGGTAGTGGCGGAGGCGCAGACCTGGCTCGGCGTGCCGTATGTCTATGGCGGTTCGTCGCGGTACGGGGTGGATTGCTCCGGGCTCACGCAGGCGGTCTTCGGGGAGTTCGGCGTGCCGCTGCCGCATAGCGCCGCGTCGCAGTTCGGTTACGGAGTCTCTGTCGCGGCTCCGGCGGCTGGCGATCTGGTGTTCAGCGACTTCACCGGGGGCGGTGTGGGTCACGTGGGGATAGCGACTGGCGATGGATCCATGATCAACGCTCCGTATCCCGGCACCACCGTGCGCTACGATCCCATCTCGCCGGCGAACGTAGTCGGTTACAAGAGCGTCCTCTAGGGGGCGAAGGAGTCAGGTCCGTCCGCTCCTCAGACGGTCCACAAAGCCGAGAGGCCGGAGCATAACGCTCCGGCCTCTCGCCGCTCCGGTCGGGCTGGCAGAGGTCTTACTCTCCGGGACCCTCGATCTGGATGCGCTTCGGTTCCTCGATAGCGGCGGCACCCGTCACCGTGACCTCAAGCACCCCGTCCTCGAAGCGGGCCTGGATCTTGCTCTCGTCCGTGCCCTCAGGAAGCGCGATGCTCCTGCGGAAGCTTCCCTGGCGACGCTCCCGGACGTAGTAGCCTCCATGCTGCTCCTCACGCTCCGCGCCACTCTTGCCGGAGATCGTCAACAGCCCCTGCGAGAGCGTGATGTCCACGTCTTCCTGCTTCACGCCCGGCAACTCCGCCCGGATAAGCAGATCCCCATCCTTCGTGAGAACGTCTATCGCCGGCGCCCACGTAGCCGGCTTCGCGGACCTCTGCCCGCTCCCCCGCCACGGCACGTTCCGCATCATCTCATCGAACAACCGATCAAACTCACCCTGCACATCCATGAATCCACGGAACGGACTCAACATCTCAACACCTCCTTCTCCTCGGACCCATCTCCAGGGTCTACTTCTTCTTGCACCAGCATTATACCAATTTACATCCAGTTTTCAAACATATTTTTGACAAGTTTTTGTAAATTTTTACGAAAATCTGGCGTCGTTCTGGTATATTGATGTAAGAAACGAATGGAGGTGAGTGGTGTCGGATGGCAGGGTGGGTCCGAACCTGGCAGCGATGAGGGAGCGCAGGATGTGGACTCAGGCGAGGTTGGCGCGTGAGGCGGGGGTAAGTCCCACGACGGTCTCCGGGATCGAGGGCGGCAGGATCTCGCGTCCTCACTTCGGGACGTTGCGCAAGCTGGCGCGGGCGCTGGAGGTGCCGGCGGAGGAGTTGCTCGGCGAGATCTCCCCTGGTCCGTTAGAGAGTGGGGAGCAGATGTCGCTGGAGTGGGCGCGTTCCGCGCGCGAAGAGGAGTTCGAACGGCGGCTGGACGGCGCGACGCTGCACAGTCTCAACGCGCTCTCCCGCGAGTTGGATGAGGAGCACGGTCGCCTGAGGACACTCTACGGCGAGTTCCCGAAAGGCAGCGAGCAGCGGCGCTTCATCAAGCGTCAGATACGGGACATCTCGGGGCGCTCGGGGTCGGTCGGAGCTTCCATAGAGTTCCACGACGACTGGGAGGAGCCATGAAACTTTCCGGCGGCTGGGGCGTAGAGAGAGTTGCCGGACCAGCGCATATTTCCCCCCTCCATAGCTGAGTCCGGCATTTCGTTCCGAGGGTCAGGCCTGGAGGTTGCGGACGGCAGCCACAATCTGAGTGATCGAGGCTTCCTTGCCGAGGACGGCGTCGGCGCCCTTCTCCAGGGCGAGGTCCTGATTCTTGGGGTTGAGGTCCACGGTGAGCACGACTATCGAGGCGTCAGGATTCGCTTTGCGAAGCTCGCTTATGAGGTCCATGCCATTGCCGTCCGGCAGCCCCAGGTCCAGAACTGCCACGTCGAACTCGCTCTCGCCGTTCACCCTGCTGCGCGCCTCGGCCAGCGACCCGGCCTGGGCCACCACCCTGAGGTCCGGCTCCCTCTCCAGCACGAACGCCAGAGCCCGGCGAAACGAACTGTGATCCTCCACGAGCAGAACCCGCTTCATCCTCATACCTCCACCTCCGGCGCGAACCTCTCCACTGTATGATCGCGTCTGTGCAAAACCGGCACATCACGCAAATGAGTGATTTTCCGTTGTCTGACAAGGATTGCTTACTTGGGGCGCCGCAGATCGCTCATGATGTCCCGGCCCACCTTTATCAGGACGAGGGCCCCGATGGGCGCCGCGACGATCAAGAGCACCCCGAGCGGCTCGATCGAGGGTCCAAACGTGAGCGCGCCGACCAGCAACATCAGGACACCGACCGTGGTAAGTATGGTCGAGAGGACCCACGCCCCTAGCTCCATCAGAAGTCCAAAACATCCCGACCGCATCTTCACGCTCTTCTCTTCCACAAGGACACAGCGTATCCGGGACCGCTCACACAGGCTGCGCGGCGCCCCCGCGATATACGCCACGCAAGAATCCAGACCGCCCCGTATCCCCGGCAGTGGCGGGACCCGGATTCGAACCGGGGACACCATGATTTTCAGTCATGTGCTCTACCAACTGAGCTATCCCGCCGCGAGGATGGGCCTCGGCCCGGGCCTCAACCCGCGCTGATTCTAGAGTAAGAAGCCTACCCTATCAAGTTGTGCCGACCGTAGTCGAATTAGCGTTGCTTCGATCCCGAGAACCGGTTCAGGTCGAAGGCGGACTCAAGCATCTCTTTAGGGAGAGCGCCCATGACGGCCTTCGGCTGCTCGCCTGGCTCGAAGAGAGCTATGGTGGGGATGCTGGAGATCTGGAACGCCCCCGCAAGCTCTTGCTCCGCGTCCACGTCGACCTTCGCCACCTTCACAGAGCCATCGTACTCGTCGGCGATCTGCTCCATCACCGGCGCCACCTGCCGACACGGACCGCACCACGCGGCCCAGAAGTCTACCAGCACCGGGATCTCGGAGTTCAAAACCTCCGCCTCGAAATTACTTGCCGTCACATCAACCGGAGCGGCCATGAAACTACCTCCTGAAAACAAACTTCTAATACGTTACTTATTGTAACCGGCTGTCAAGAACCTCTCGCCTCGATAATAGAGAGCGCGAAACCGACGACAGCGGTAACCATGAGTAAGATCGAGGGCCCAACGGCGTGCGGCACGTAGTATCCGGCCAGGCTCGCGAAAGCCACGCCCAGACAGACGAAGGAGGCCACCTGCAAGAGCACGACCGTGGTCCTCCGGGTACGAAGGGCCACACGTTCCTGGCCCATCTCCCGGACCATCTCCCTCATACTCTTTCCGTCATCCCGCCCGGATTCTTGCTTCATCCCGAAAGCTCCAAGCCGCGCTTCTCCCTGATAGAACGCCAGTACGGGCATTCTATTACGCCAACGGTTAGTCTGGCCTCGATGATTGCTCAACGATAGGATAAGTGTACTGCTGAGAATAGGAGGCGGGAGCGACGGGACTCGAACCCGCGGCCTCCGGCGTGACAGGCCGGCGTTCTAACCAACTGAACTACGCCCCCGCGAAGGGCGAAGCAGAGTGTAGCAAAAGCGGAGCGCATCGTCTATCGCGCGCGCGAAAAGCGGGCGATACCAGGTTCGACCCGACGGGTCCTTTGCAAAGTGTAAGACTTGGATCCTGCGGAGCCCAATCGCCCTGGCGGAGATGGCCGTCCAAGGGCTTTCCCCGGCTCTTCGTACGGGCTCGTTTCCGAGGACTCGTCGTCCTCGACTTCAGAGTGCTCGCCTTACCGGGAAAGCCCTGGTCGGTCGTATTCGCTACGGTCTACAGGTCGACGGAGATGTATTTGGTTTCCAGGTACTCTTCGATCCCCTCGGCGCCGCCTTCGCGGCCGAATCCGGAGTGCTTGACCCCTCCGAAGGGGGCCGAGGCGTTGGAGACCATGCCCCGGTTGAGGCCCACCATGCCGGTCTCCAGGCCCTCGCACACTCGCAGCGCCCGCTTGAGGTCCCGCGTGTATACGTAGGCGACGAGACCGTACTCGGTGTCGTTGGCCGCCTCTATGGCCTCCTCCTCCGAGCTTACGGAGAAGATCGGGGCCACGGGGCCGAAGATCTCCTCCTGCCGGAGGTCGGCGTCCTCGGGCACGTCGCCGAGCACCGTCGGCTCATAGAAGTAGCCCCTGCCGTCCATCTTTCCGGCCCCCACGAGCGCCTTCGCGCCCTTGCTCAGAGCGTCGTCCACGAGGTCCGAGACCTTGCCGCGCTGGTCGTCGTCTATGAGCGGCCCGACCTGGACGCCCTCCTCCGTGCCGCGCCCGACCTTCAGGGCGCTCATCTTCTCTACCAGCTTCTCGGCGAACTCGTCCGCCACGGAGTCGGCCACGTGGAAGCGGTTGGCCGCCGTGCATGCCTCGCCGATGTTACGCATCTTCGCCAGCATCGCGCCCTCGACCGCCGCGTCGAGGTCCGCGTCGTCGAATACGAGGAAGGGCGCGTTCCCTCCGAGCTCCATCGAGAGCCTGAGGAGGTTGCCCGAGGCCTGCTCCATGAGCTTGCGTCCCACGGGCGTCGAGCCCGTGAAGGTGAGCTTGCGCAGACGCCGGTCCTGTATGAGGGGCGACATGGTCGCGCCCGAGCTGGAGGAGGTGACCACGTTGAGGACGCCGGGCGGAAGCCCCGACTCCTCCAGGATCTGCGCCAGGGCGAGCATCGAGAGCGGCGTGAGCTGGGCGGGCTTCACGACGATCGTACACCCGGCGGCGATGGCGGGGCCGATCTTGCGCGTACCCATCGCCATGGGGAAGTTCCAGGGCGTGATCGCGAGGCAAGGACCGACCGGCTGCTTCATGGTGAGAATCCGTCCTGCGCCATTGGGCGCGACGGCATAACGGCCGTCGATGCGCACTGCCTCTTCCGAGAACCAGCGCAAGAAGTCCGCAGCGTATAGGATCTCGCCCTTCGACTCCCCGATCGGCTTGCCCATCTCCAGCGTCATGAGCAGGGCAAGCTCGTCGATCCGCTCGACCAGCTTCTTGTAGGCGCGGCGCAGGATCTCTCCTCGCTCCCGAGGCGGGTGTTTGGCCCACTCCTTCTGGACCTCGCTCGCGGCGTCGAGCGCGGCCATGGCGTCCTCCGGCGTGGCGTCGGCCACCTCGCAGAGAGCCTCGCCGGTCGAGGGGTCCTCCACGGGGAGCGTGCCGCCTCCCGCCGCGTCGCGCCACTCGCCACCGACGAACAGACGTTTCTCGACTTTATCGACGATGGTTCTCTCAGCCGTGTTCGCGCTCATCCTCGCGCCGTCCTTTCTCTCTCCGGACCCTATCCCTCGCAGTTTAGTCCACATTCACCATATAATTCTCTTACCCTGCCGGTGGCGCCACAAACGAGAGACCAACTCCGTCGCCACCGCCCGACAGCGCCGTCGGAAGACTGCGTCACAGTAGGCAGGCCCGGGAGGCACGATGGAGGCTCGGAAACCATACTATGAAGTCTACGCCATCCGGTACGCGACCCGTGAGGCGCGCTCCGGCGAGAACTTCTACGGCCATGATCCCCACGATGCTCCCATGCCCATGGACTATTTCGTCTGGGCGGCTGTATCCGAAGAGCATACTGTCGTGATCGACGCTGGCTTCAACGCCGAGGTGGCGGCCCGGCGCGGCCGGGACCATCTGCGGTGCCCGACGGACGGCCTGAGAGAGCTGGGCATAGACAGCGAAGAGGTCCCGCTCGTCATCCTCACGCACCTCCACTACGATCACGTCGGCAACCTGGAGAAGTTTCCCGCCGCCACCTTCGTGGTGCAGGAGGATGAGATGAGGTTCTGGACCGGCCGGTACGCCGGCAGGCCGCACTTTCGGGAGACCGTCGAGCCCGACGATGTGCTCCATCTCGTGCGCGAGAACTTCGCTGGCCGCCTGCGCTTCGTCTCCGGCAGCGAGGAAGTGGTCCCCGGCGTCGAGGTGCACCGGACCGGAGGACATTCCCCCGGACTGCAGGTCGTAAGGGTCGATACGGTCCGGGGCAGCGTGGTGCTCGCCTCCGACGCCACGCACTTCTACGCGAACATAGAGCGGGACCGCCCGTTCAGTATCGTCACGGACCTTGCCCGGATGTACGGCGCTTTCGACCTCGTCAACTCCCTCGCAGACTCTCCGGCGCACGTCGTGCCCGGCCATGATCCCCTGGTGATGAAACGCTACCCACCCGCCGGAGACGGCCTGGAGGACGTGGCCGTCCGCATCGCCTGACCGGCGAACCGCCGCTCCCCTACCTCGACCCGGAGCCTCCCTGATGGGCCTCGATGGTCGGCTCGATGCCCTCGGCTCCCGTAACCTCCCGCCAGGCCTCGAAGCCCTCCTGAAAGGCGACTATGCCGGCCTCGGGCAGGGCTATCTCGATCGCTTCCAGTATCTCCTCCTTCGAGAGGCCGAGGTCGAGCGCGACGCGGATGTGACTCTGGATGTGTCCCTTGCTGGCCCGCATCACAGTAAGACTCAAGATAAACAGCAGTTCTTTGGTCTTGCGGTCCAGCCGGCGCTGCTTGAGGTACGCCGCTTCCACGAGCCCGTTGGCCGCCTGCAACACCTCGTAGTCCTGGGCGGTCATCACCTTGTGGTAGTCGAGCACGTAACCGCGCTTCTCGACCATCCCATCGATGTAGGCTTGCTTCTCTTCCTGAGTCGCCATGTCTCTCCTCCTGTCGCGTTACACATACTGCCAGACCCGGTCTTGCTCCTACTCTAGCTGCCGGAGCACGGGGAGCAGGTACTCCCGGAACCTGGGATAGTTCTCCGCCATCGGGAAGTGTCCTATACCCTCCATCCTGGTAAAGTCCGCCCCCGGTATGGCGGCGGCGGTCGCGGCTGACTCGTCCGCGGAACATGCGTAGTCGTACTCGCCGGTGAGAAGGTAGACCGGACACCGGCTGGTGTCGATCTCTTCCTCTCGTCCCCGGAGATCCCAGTCCACGCTGTAGAAGTAGGTGTCGCCCCGGTAGATGCCGGGGCCGCCCTGACTGTACGTCCACCATACCTCGCGCCGGGAAGACTCGGGGCTCTGCGGTGCCATGAGCCCGTAGGTCCACGACGCCGCCATCACCGAACCGTCGATGTCCGGCATCACGGACCAGTCAAGAAAGCGTCCCTCTATCTTGCTCGCTCCTTCGAGTGCGACCACCGCTCCGACCTCCGCGCCGTAGAGACGGGCCAACTCCAGCACGACGGCCCCGCCCATCGAACATCCGAGAATAACGGGCTGATCCAGTTCCATCGTCCGGAGGAAGGCCATGATCCTGCCCGCATAGTCTTCGCGAGTGAGCAGGTACTCCTTCTCCCACCAGCCGTCCGGCGGCGTCGAACGTCCGTGGTAGGGCATATCGAAGGCGATGACGCGCCACCGGGATGTCACTTCGGGGTCGCAGAGCAGGTGCCGGTACTGGCGGGAGTCGGACCCCGCGGTGTGCAGGCACAGGAGCGGGCGCCCGCTTCCGGCCTCCTCGAAATAGATGCGGTTGCGAACTCCATCGATGTCCACGTATACGTACCGGCCAGTAATCGGGTCGAGATCAGGCACGCTTATCTCCGATCCGTTGGGCGAGCGCGAAGACCCTTCCGATAGACCTGAGATGGCGGACGAACGTCCGGCGGTCTCCCTCTATGCTGAACGACGACACGCGGCTGTTCATGGCGAGCAGGTCGGAGTAGAAGGGCGGCGGCATTGGCTGCAAGAAGGCCCTCCAGTCTTCAAGCGTCCCTCGAAGCGTTACGGTCCAGGACGCGCCGAGATCGGGGGTGAACACAGTTTCCGCTATCTTTCCCGCCCGGATGCGGAGCAGGACCAGTTCGCCGTCTATCGCGAGAGCCAGGTCCAGGTCGCACCATCGTCCGATCACCGCCAGCTCCGGGTCGCGCGCGACCGCCGCGCGCAGCGCCTCGAACCACTCCTTCTCCGGGAAGACGCCTCGGAGATCCGCCACCCCGCTCAATGCCCATCCTCTGTCTCCCGGCCCCCGGTCATGTTCTCCAGGAAGGCGAAGATCTCCGTGTGGCTCCGGGCGCCGTTCCCCTGAGCGACGGCGGCCTGCCAGACCTGGGCGACGGTCGAGCCGATGAGCATGGGGAAGTCCATCTCCGCGGCCGCTTCGAGCGCGATCTTCAGATCCTTGTTCATCAGGGCGGTGGCGAACCCGTCGTCGAAAGACCGATCCAGGATGTACTTCGGGAACTTGACCTCGGTCGAGTAGCTCCTTCCGTTGCTGGCGTTGATGACCTCCACGAACAACTCCGGAGAGAGCCCGGCTCTTTCGGCGAGGATCACAGCCTCCGACGCGCTCGCGAGGGTCGTCGCGGAGAGCAGGTTGTTCAGCGCCTTCGTCAGGTGTCCCGCGCCGTGATCCCCGACGAAGAAGACGTCGCCGCCAAAAGCGTCAAAGATCGGGTAGCACTTCTCGAAGACCTCCCGATTGCCGCCCACCATCACCGCCAGGGTTCCCTCGCGGGCTTTTATCACCCCACCGCTGACCGGCGCGTCGAGCATGTCGACCCCGGCTTCCGCGAGCCTCTCCGAGATCATGCGGGTCGAAGAAGGTTTGGAGCTTGAGGTATCGATCAAGACCTTGCCGGGCGACAGGCTCTCTAGCAGCCCATTTTCTCCGAGTACGACCTCCTCGATCACCGCCGAGTTCGGCAGAGACAGTAGCACTACGTCCGCGACGGAGGCCAGTTCTCTCGGACTCTCCGCCGGTTCGGCGCCGGTGTCTTCCAGCCGGGTCATGGCTGCGCGGCCGGCATCGTAGACGACGACTTCGTAGCCTCCCTTGAGGAGGTTGCGGCATACGGGCTCGCCTATGTTGCCCAGCCCGATCAACCCAAGTTTGGACATCATCTGAGTCTTCCTTGATTACCCACAATCGTTCTACCTCGCAATCGAAGCCTCCTCACGGTGGTGGTGAAGCAGATAGCAGTAGCCGGTGCGTCATCTATGCGCGACTGCTCCAGTCGAGGACCCGCATCTCTTTACTCAATCCGGTTCGGCTCTCGCTACGCTCGTCTATGAACCAGGAACGACGCCAGACACGTGGCTTACACGGGCCAGTTGAGTGGAAGACCCCGTTCGGACGAAGCCAGGGCCTCAAGGACGCGGAAGTCGGGGGAGACCACAAGCGGGCCGATCACACTCTCCATGCTCAGGCGCAACTCCATCGCGCCTGACGCTACTATCGGCCCGCTTTGGCTCACGCCCCGTTGTCTTCTAGGAGACGCCGGTACCGCGCTCAGAGGCGCTCCGGGAGTCTCTTGCGACACCTTCTGTGTCATGGGTCTCCGCCTCCGGGGACGCGCCTACGTCCTCGTGGAAGTCCACGTCCTTTGTCTCCGGACCCCATGCGGCTCCGATGAGCATGAGCAGGGCTCCCAGCACCAGCAGAGGGAGCGGCGTGTACTTGAAGGGCATGAAGCTAGCCAGGCCCGCCTGGTAGAAAGCGTAGAACGCCGGGGGAATTACAGCCAGGCTGTATCCCAGACCGAAGCCCGAGGCGCGGACGCCGGTACGGAAGCGCTCGTTGATGTAGGTAGTCGTCAGGCCCCACGGCGCGGTTACGACGGTCACGACTATCGTCACAAGAAGGATAATCGCAAAGAGGTTCTTGGGTGCCGTGCTTATGAGCAGGTAGTAGAAGAAAGTTCCGATCACCGCCATACCGATAGCATTCGCTATCAAGTACGGCCGGCGTCCGACCCTCTGGCTGATCACGCCCGCCGCCATATAACCTCCGGCGAGGACAAGGAAGGCGACCGCCAGGGTGATGGTGAGCCTGGTCCCGGACATGCCGAGCTCGGAGGTGAGCAGTCCGGGAAGCATGGCCGAAGCCGTGTACAGCGTCAGCCAGAAACCGCCCATCATCACGAAGACTTGCAAAAAGCTCCACAGGTTCTGTCCCCTGAACAACTCCCTGAGCGGAGACTCCGTGCCACCGGATTCCTCGAAGACCTCCGACTCGTGCACCGAGCGGACATAGTAGAAAACGAGGCCGAAGGCCATCAGGCTCCCGAGGATGAACGGTATCCTCCAGCCCCATTGCACGTAAGGGGAGTTCAGGTCTCCGGCCGGTATGAACTGGAGCAGGATCAGGGTTAGTATGGAGATTGCGGCGTAGGCCAGCGGATAGCCGGTCATGATCAACGCCCCGTAGAATCCCCGCTTCTCCTTCGGAGAGTACTCCATCGCCAGCGGGCTCGCCGAAGTGTACTCCCCGCCGAGGAAGATGCCGTCGATGAACCGCAGGAGAATGAAGAGAACGACCGCCCCTATACCCCAATGCTGATATCCCGGCAGTAAGGCAATCAGTCCCGTCCCAATCGCGAAGCCCGTAACGGAGATAATCGTCGCGCGCCGACGCCCGATCTTGTCCGCGTAGTGTCCGAATATAAAAGCTCCTATGGGACGCCCGATCAATGTCGCCGCGAAGATCGAGCCGCCAACGATCGCGGTCGCTGAAGCACTGAGATCCGGCGAAACGAAGTAGATCAGAGCCGGAGCCAGCACCACTATGGGCAGGTAGATGTCAAACATGTCCACGAAGAATCCCAGCCAGGCTCCCCGTATGGCCGACTTTGCATGAGGATTTAGTGTCCCCTGTCCCGCGGCTGCGCTTGCCATATTGCTCTCCTTTCGACGCCCTGCCGTCCCATCTAAACGGTAGAGCTAGCTTCCCCTTCCATGTAACTTATATAGTGTTTTGCTACTTCGGTCAAACGTGGCCGGTAAACTATTCTGCGGGACCGACCTCACCGACACGCCCAAAGCGGCGCGCATAGAAGGATGGGTTGCAGTCCGCGCAAACCACTGCGCATGCCGGTTACGCTGGTGCGGTGCGCGTTGGATCACCACTTTCGTCACGTTACCCGGTGGTCCACCCTCCGTCGATGGGATAAACGGCTCCGGTAATGAAACTAGAGCTGTCCGAAGCCAGGAACACGACCAGGTCCGCGATCTCCGCGGGCTTCGCCATCCGGTTCAGAGGGGTACGGTCGGTGATGGATCTCCGCAGGCCCTCGTTCTGCTGAAGACCCGACGTGAGGTCGGTGGTTACGTAACCGGGCGCTATGGTATTGACCCGGATGCCGTGCCGGGCCCAGTCCAGCGCCATGGTCTTTGCCATCCCGGCCAACCCCGCCTTGGACGCGGTGTACGCCACCAGGCGCGGATCTCCGACCACGCTGTTGATCGAGCCTATGAAAACGATGGAGCCGGGCTTGCTCTCGGGGATGAGCCGGCGGGCGAAGGTCTGCGCCGCGAGGAACGCCCCGGTGAGGTTGGTGGCTATTATGGCGTCCCAGTCGCCCTCGTCGACTTTCTCGGCCGACGCGTACACCGGGCTGATGCCGGCGTTGTAGATCAACACGTCCGGGACGCCGGACCGGGGCTCGAACCCTTCCACGACCTCGCGTATCTGAGAGCGGTCCGTGACGTCCAGGGCGTAGCCGCTGACCGGCTGCCCGTGTGTCTCCGCCACGGAAGAGGCGACCTCGGAAGCCCTTTCGGCATCCCTGGCCGTCAGGCCCACCTCGGCCCCCAACTCCGCGAACCTTTCGGCTATGGCCCGCCCGATCCCGCGGCTGCCGCCCACCACCAGCACGCCTTTTCCCCGCACGTTCGCTATGTTCATCGTTGTCTCCCCTCTGCCGGCCGGCGATATCTAACCTACGCGCTTTGCCTGTCCGGCCCATTCTTTCTCGCGCAGCACGAACTTCTGGACCTTGCCGGTCGAGGTCTTCGGCAACTCCCCGAACTCCACGGCCGCCGGGGCCTTGAAGCGGGCCAGGCGCTGCTTGCAGAAGTCTATGATCTCCTGCTCCGTCGCCTCCTTGCCCGGCTTGAGAGCGACGAAAGCCTTCGGACGTTCCCCCCATTTCTCGTCCGGGATGGCGACGACGGCGCTCTCCAGAACGGACTGGTGCTTGTCTATCACCTGCTCTATCTCTATAGACGAGATGTTCTCGCCGCCGGAGATGATCACGTCCTTACTGCGGTCCCGGATCTCGACGTACCCGTCCGGGTGCCACGCGGCCACGTCGCCCGAGTGGTACCAGCCGCCCTTGAACGCCTCTTCCGTCGCCTCTTCGTTGTCCAGGTATCCCTTCATCACGGTGTTGCCGCGGGTGACGATCTCCCCGAGGGTCTCGCCGTCGCGGGGGACGTCGTTCATGTCATCGTCCACCACCCGGACGATGTGGGAGTTGACGTGGGCCTGGCCCTGGCGGGCGAGCATCTCGGCCTTCTCCTCGACGGAGAGGTCCTTCCACTCCTCCTGCCAGGCGCAGATGCTGGTCGGCCCGTACGTCTCGGTGAGCCCGTAGAGGTGGATGGGGTGTATGTTCAGGTCCTCGAACTGACCGAGAAGGGTCGGCGAAGGAGGGGCGCCCCCTATGGCGGTAGTGATCTGCCAGTCCATCCGGTGCGCTTTGTCGTGGTTGACCAGTCCGATCTGGACGGTGGGCGCGCCGCAGTAGTGGGTGACCTTCTCGGAATCGAAGAGGTCCCAGATCCTGCCGGATTCCACCCGGCGCAGGCAGACGTGCGTGGCGGCCATCGACGTAACCCCCCAGGGGAAGCACCAGCCGTCGCAGTGGAACATCGGTAACACCCACAGGTAGACCGAGCGCGAGTTCATCTCTAACGCCGTCGCGACCCCCAACCCGTTGAGGTAGGCGCCCCGGTAGCTATACATCGCCCCCTTGGGCTTCCCCGTGGTGCCGGAGGTATAGTTTATGGCGATGGTCTCTTCCTCGTCCTCCAGGACGCTGGGTATCGCCTCGGGAGAGCCTTCCGCCAGGTAGTCCTCGTATGGGTCACCAGGCTCCCCGGTATCATCTATGCGCACTATCTCTATCCCGGAGGTGTCCAGCGGCTCCACTAGCTTCTCAAGCTCCGCGTCAACGAAGAGCATCCTCGACCCCGAGTGCTTCAGGATATGGCCGACCTCATCCGCGCTCAGGCGCGTGTTTACCGGGACCAGAACGCACCCGGCGGCGGGCACCGCGAAGTGCGCCTCAAGGAGCGGCGGGATGTTGGGGGCGAGGAAGGCCACCCTATCCCCCTTCTGCAGACCGGTGTCGCGCAACCTGGAGGCCAGGCGATTCACACGCTCCTCGAACTCCCGGTAGGTATAGCGCCGGTCTCCATGCACGACGGCGACCTTGTTCGGGTACACGTACGCGCTGCGCCTGAGGAAGCTCACCGGCGTGAGCTCCGTCCGGTAAACCTTCTCCTGGTGCTCATGTTCCATAGTGGCTCCTTCCCCCGTAACCTACGCTACGTTCTTATAGCCCAGGCTATCGTTATCCAAACGCTCTGGTTAGCATGAGCTTCTCGCCGTGCACACTTACTTATCCTGAGCGATTGTCCAGCCAACTCCTCACCCGCGGCCAGAGACTCTTCCTGGCTCCCCGGCCGGTCAAAAGCCCCACGTGCCCGGCGTCGAGGACGATGAACTCCTTGTCCTTGCTGCTTACGAGGTCCATCACCGCTTCGGCCTGGGCCAAAAAG
>DASSMB010000014.1:0-2804 GCA_035689095.1 Rubrobacteraceae bacterium
ACTATAAGCGGTAGCAAGGAGTTGCAAGGCACTGGCCGTAGGTGAAAGAGGAGTTCAGGTACACTGGCCGGCATGGATAAGTTGGAGCGCCGGGTGGCGGAGGAACGGGCGCGGATCGAGGCTGAGTACCGGGGTGTATTGCGGAACTCGGTCCAGTTCGAGAAGCGCATCAGGAACCGTTGGCGGGCGAAGTGCCGGGTGAAGAACGAGCGCATCGCCGCGCTGGAGGCGCGGGTTGGCGAGTTGGAGAGAGCGTTAGAAGAGAGGAAGGGTGTTATGGATCGCGGTGGGAAGGAACGTAAGTTGTTGGCGCTGATGCTGAACGACATGGGGCTCTCGGACATCGAGGAGCCGGAGATGGTCCGCATGAACGAGGAGGTGGGCGCTCTCTCCGAAGAGGAGCTTGACCGGACGCTCACCTCGCGGTTGGGGCTTGAGTACCCGGCGAGCGAGGACGAGCTGGAGCAGGCGTTGCGCGGGGTCGAGGAGCCGGAGAGGATCTCGTCGGAGGGTCCCGGCGGGTTCACTGGCGCGCCGGACATGAGCCACGAGGCGCGGCCCGAGGAGCGGGAAGGCTAGGAGGAAGGAATTTCCGGGAGGCGTGGGGCGGAGATCTCACCTTTCAGGGCGTCGGTCTCGGCGGTGAGCCCCTTGAGGGTGGCCTGGGCCTCGCTCATGCGGGCGTGCTCCGTGCGGACGAAGCGGGTGTAGGGGGCGATGGCCTCGCGCATCCGCTCCAGTGAGCGGTTCAGCTCCGAGTCGAACTGGCGGCGGACGACCTCCGAGAGCTTCTCCCGCAGGGCTCCGGTCTTCTCGCGGAACTCGGCCCGCGCCTTGCGCCGGCGGTTTGGCAGGACGAACAGCCCGTAGCCCGCCAGGATAGCCGCCGCGATAATGCCGGTGACGTCCAAAAAGCGGGTCGTGAACAGGGTAACGACCAGCGCCCCGATGCCCAAAGCGCCCGCGCCGGAGGCGGCGGTCTGGGCTACGGCGCCCTGGATGGAGACGGCCAGCTTCTGCGACTCGCGCTCGCGGTCGTAGCCGCGGACGACGTTCGTTGCGTTCTTGCCGACGGAGTTCAGGATCTGGCCGCGGTTGTACTCGAAGTTGTCGCCCACGTCCCCGATGACGTGCTCGTCGTACTTCGCCTCGCGGCGGCGGTTCACGTATTCGACGATGCCCCGCCACTGCTTCAGGTTGCGATCCACCATCCAGTCGATCAACTCCTGCACCCGCTCGTCGATCAGCTCCTCGGTGTCACCGACAACCTCCTTTTGGAAGCGGTCCTGCACCCTCTGCTGGCTCATCAACTCCCGGATGTTCATGAGCCGGATGTTCTCCTCCAGCCACTCGTCGCCCCGCTCGTGCATTCGCAGGATCACGTTGTCTATTTCGGCGAGCCGCGCCTCGAAATCGCGCTGCATGTCCTCTTTATAGACGCCGAGTTGCGCCTCCACGTTCTCCGAGGTCTTGAAGTCCTCTTCCAGCAGGTCCATCCGCTCCTCGACCGAGTTGCTGTAGCGCCGGATCATCTCCTCGACCACCCCGAGCGGGCTCTCCAGCTTCAGCCGCACGCGCCCCTCCTCGTCCAGGAGGTCCGTGACGTACTCCTCAATCTCCGCGAAGCCGCTCGCCTTCAGGAGGGCGTTGCGTTCTATGTCGCTGGTCGCGGCCTTCGCCTTGCGGGCCAGGAGAGCGGAGACGAAGAAGATCGGGGGCGTCAGGCCCAGCATCGAGCGGATGCCGTCCTGGATGAACGTGCGGACCTTCTCCACGTTCTCCTCGCCGTTCAGGAGGTCCACCTTGTTGACGACCAGCAGGATCTTCTTGCCCCAGTCCCGGATGAGCTCTAGGTATCCGCGCTCGCTCTCCGTGAGCGGGCGTTCGGCCGAGGTCACGAACAGCACCAGGTCCGAACGGGGGACGAAGCCGCGGGAAAGCTCTTCGTGGTGGCGGATGATCGCGTTGGTGCCCGGCGTGTCGACGATGGCGATCTCACGCAGGAACTCGCTCGGATATCCCTTCTCCAGTATCCCCTCGCGCCGCTCGCGCTCGACCGGCTCGTCGGCGTGGCGCAACAGGGTTATGCGGTCGGTCGTCGGTGTAACGCCTTCTGTAGCGACCTCGGCGCCGAGCAGGGCGTTGATGAACGCGGACTTCCCGGAGTTGAACTCGCCCACGATCACGAGCAGGAAAAGCTCCTCCACATCGGAGCGGGTCTGGCGGACGAGGTCCAGATCTTCGCGCGGCGCCCCGAAGCCGCCGAGGAAGCGTTCGAGGTCGTCCAGGAGCGCTCGCTCGCGGGCTATGAGGTCTTCTTGTCTTTTATCCAGGACCCGCAAGGCAGCACCTCCCTTCGCCGCAGATTATAGACACCATTTCAAATGTATACCCCTTGCCCTGATACCATAATTCGGCACGCGATTTGACGGGAGACATTTTGAACTACAGGGAACTTGGCAAGACGGGTCTCGAAGTATCCGAGGTCGGATACGGCGCCTGGGGGATCGGCAAGACGCAGTGGATCGGGGCCGACGATGATGAGTCCGTCAGGGCTCTGAACAGAGCGATAGATCTCGGCCTGAATTTCATAGACACCGCTCTCGCTTACGGTGGGGGACATAGCGAGCGGCTCGTGGGGCAGGTAGTGCGGGAACGGGGCGAGGAGATCTACGTCGCCAGCAAGGTCCCGCCGAAGAACGGCGTCTGGCCCGCACCCTCCGGCCTGAGCCCGGAGAACGTCTTCCCCGGCGACTACGTGCGCGAGTGTACCGAGCAGAGCCTCAAGAACCTGGGGCTGGAGA
>DASSMB010000015.1:0-26854 GCA_035689095.1 Rubrobacteraceae bacterium
GAGGTCCCCGTCAATATCCACTACAAGGGGGGCTGGCTCACCCACGAGGTGAACGACTGCGGGGCGCGAGTGGCGATCATCCACGAGGAGTACCTCCCCAGGTTCGTGGAGATCTCCGAAGACCTGGAGCAGCTAGAGAAGCTCGTCGTGGTGGGCGAGGGCGCCGACGGGGACGCGGGGAGCAAATTAGAGGTGCATTCGTGGACCGAACTCGCGGACGCGGAGGCGATATCCGAGCCCGCCGCGACGCGGTTTTACGACACGATGGGCATCCTGTACACGTCCGGCACCACGGGGCCTTCCAAGGGCGTCGTGCTCCCGTACGGTGTCAGCGGCATCTTCGCCCAGGCGATCCTGGACAACGCTCAGCTCACAAGCGACGATGTCGGCTACGTCTGCAACCCGCTCTTCCACGGGAACGCGCAGTTCATGCAGATCCTGCCGCTACTGCTCGCCGGGGGTCGCGTCAGCATCTGGCCAAAGTTCACCGTCTCCGGGTGGCTCGAACAGATCCGGGCGTGCGGCGCGACTATTACGAACACGATCGGGGTCATACTCCAGTTCATCTACGGCCAGCCCGCTCGCGAGGACGACGCCGACAACCCGCTGCGGCGAGTGCTCGTCCAGCCGGCGCCGAGCGACATCGTCGAGGACTTCGAGGAGCGGTTCGGGGTGAAGTGCCTGGAAGGCTACGGCATGACAGAGATAGGCGTCGTCACGTACCGGAACATGGACGACCCACTGCGTCCCGGCGCGGCCGGCAAACCGCTGGAGAAGTGGTTCGATGTCAGGATAGAGGACCCCGAGACGGGCGAGCCGCTCGGCCCGAACGAGCTAGGCGCGATCGTGGTGCGCCCCAAGTCTTCGTACATCCTCATGAAGGGCTACCACAACCTCCCCGAGAAGACCCTTGAGGCCTGGCGCGACCTGTGGTTCCACACCGACGACATGGCCAGGCTGGATAAGGAGGGCTACCTGTACTTCGCCGACCGAGCGAAGGACGTTATCCGGCGCCGGGGAGAGAACATCTCGTCGTTCACCATCGAGAGCATCCTGAACACCCATCCTTCGGTGAAGGAGGCCGCCGCGTTCGCTGTCCCGTCGGACCTCGGACAGGGGGCGGAGGACGAGGTCAAGGTCTCCATCGTGGCCGAAGAGGGAGAGAAGCTGGACCCGGCAGAGCTGCACGAGTACTGCGCGGACAGGATGCCCTACTTCGCGGTCCCCCGCTACATCGAGATCGTCTCGGAGATACCCAAGACGCCGAACCAGAAGGTCAGGAAGAGCGTCCTGAGGGAACAGGGGGTCACGCCCGGCACGTGGGACCGCGAGGCGGCGGGCATCAAGGTGCGGAAGTAGGAGCAGAGGCGACGGCCGGGATGGAGTGGAACCACGGATACGTCCGGGCGAACGGGATCCAGGTCCACCACGTCCGCCACGGGACCGGCCCGCCGCTCGTGCTGCTGCACGGCTGGCCCGAGTTCTGGTACGTCTACCGGAAGAACGTCCCCGTCCTGGCCGAACGCTTCGACGTGATAGTGCCCGACCTGCGAGGCTTCGGCGACACCGAGAAAGCCGGCCTGCCCGACCCTCCGAGCCGGCTCCTCGACGTGCTGGCGGAGGACTTGAGAGGGCTCGCGGACGCACTGGGGATAGACCGCTTCGGCCTGGTGAGTCACGATGTGGGCTCGTTCGTCGCCCTGTCCTTCGCCAGGAAGTACCCGAAGAGGTTATCGGGGTTGTTCTTCTTCCACTGCGCCTACCCCGGCATAGGGAAGCGCTGGCTGGAGCCGCGGAGCGTCAAGGAGATCTGGTACCAGTCCTTCAACCAGCAGCCGTGGGCCGCCTCCCTCGTCGGCAGGGACCGCGAGACGTGCAAGACGTACATAAAGCACTTCCTGGACCACTGGGTGCATAGGCCCGGCCTGTTCGACGAGGACCTGGAGGAATGGGTGGACAACTTCATGAAACCGGGCAACCTGCAGGGCGGCTTCAACTGGTACATAGGCATTAACGAGGCGAGGACCGAGATCTGGGAGCGCGGGGCGCCGGAGCTGCCGAAGATAGACGTACCGACCCGCTTCTTCTGGGGCGAGGAGGACCCGCTGATCAAGATCGAATGGGCGGACCGGCTCGACGACTATTTCTCCGACTTTTCCTTCAAAGCCGCCTCGGGCGCCGGGCACTTCGTCCACTACGAGCAGCCCGAGGCGGCCAACCAGGAGATCATAGACTTCTTCTCTAACCTGTAACCCGGACGGACAGAGCGAGACCCTGTGTTCTCCCGGCCTCCGGCTCTAAGGCTTCGTTCGTAGACGCCGGGAGAGCCTCGCGCCCGCTCTCAGGTACGCGCCACCTTGCGGCGCTCCAGTTCCGCGTCGTTCCACGGGGTGAGCGCCTGGTAGTCGGGCACGAAACCGAGACCCTTCGTGGCGTCGGACGAGACGGCGTCCCTGGTGACGAGCACGTCGATCAGGGCGGGCGCGTTGTCCAGGGCGCGCCGCAGGGCGCCGGGCAAATCCTCCGGGTCGCTTACCTGCTCGCCGTGCGCGCCGAAAGCCTGGGCCATCTGCGCGTAGTTAGCCTGTCCCAATTCGGTGCCGACCACCAGACCGTAGTTGGTCTCCTGGTCGTGGCGCTCGATGTTCCACGCGCCGTTGTTGGAGACGATAAACACGGCGCGCGCCCCGTGGCGCACGGCTGTGTCGACGTCGATCGCGTTGATGCCGAACGCCCCATCGCCGTTGACGGAGATCACCGTCCTGTCCGGGTAGGCGAGCGCCGCCGCGACCGCGAAGGGCACCCCGACACCGAGACAACCCAGGGCCCCGGAGTCCATATAGGTCCTCGCGTCGAGGCCGGTGCGCGCGAAGCTCAACAGGTCGCCGCCGTCGGCGATGCCGATCCAACCTTCGTCCAGGCCCAGCTCGCGGATGGCGTGGAAGATGCGGTTCGGGTGCATGCGCCCGTCTTTCCCGGCCGGCGCCTCCGCCAGAGCCGCGCCGACGGACTCCCGCCGCTCGACGTGCTTGGCCCGCAGTCCCTCGCTCCATTCTTCGTCCAGGTTGTCTTTCCGGCCCTCGAGTTCGGCGGAGAGTGAGTCCAGCGCGGTGGAGGTGTCCGCGAGGATCTCGACCTCGCCGCGGCGGTTGTCGTGGAGCTCTCCCGCGGTGTCGGCGATGCGGATCAGGCGAGCCTCCGGGAAGACGGCGGGCGACCCGTAGCCGACCTGATAATCCAGCTTGCGCCCGACCACGACGACCACGTCGGCTTGCGCCATGACGGCGCCCCGCACCGCGCCCGCTATCGACGGGTGCTCGGCGGGCACCAGCCCCCGGCTCTCCTGAGTGTCGAGGTACAACGCCCCGGAGGCATTCAGGAACCTTACGAGCGACGCGCCCGCCCGGCGGGCTCCCCGTCCGGAGATCACGGCCGGACGCCGGGCGGAGGCGAGGATCTCGGCGGCCCGCTCCACCTCCGACGGGTCCGGCAGCGTCCTCCTGCGCGGCTTCGGCCGCAGATACTCCTCGAGCACCAGGGCTGGGCTTATGGTCTCGCGCAGCACGTCGGTGGGGATCTCCACGTAGACGGGACCCGGCTCGCCGCCGTCGCCGGAGGCGAGAGCAACCGCCTCGTCTAGCTCCCTGAGCACCTGCTCGCCCACCCGCAGCGTGCGCGACCGGCGAGTGATCGACGCCATGATCTCGACGTGCGGGAGGTCCTGCAGCGGCCCCATGTTCACCTGCGGGCGAGGGGGACAGCCGCCTATGATGAGTACCGGTGTCCGCGAAACGTGGGCGTTCGCCACCGCCGTGACGGTGTTGGTAACGCCGGGACCTGCGGTCACCATCGCCACGCCGATCTCGTCGGTGAGGTCCGCGTGCGCGTGGGCCATGTGAACCGCCGAACGCTCGTCGCGAACGTCAACGATCTCTACGCCCAACCGTGCCGCCTGGTCCCAGATAGGCTGGATGTGGCCGCCTTGCAGGCCAAAGAACCGCCGCACACCGCGCTCATGCAGGAACCGCGCGACGAGGGTGGCAACAGTCGGGACTTTGTCTGTGGTCCCTGCCGTTGCGTCAGGCTTCATTTCGGCACCTTTCTGTCAAATGCGCTCGTTGACCCGGCAGCGACTGTAGCCATCGCCAAGCCCGGCGACCCACTAAGGCCCGCCTGCGCGCGTGCTATGTACGCCGCCGCACACTAATGGCTAAATTCAAAAGCTGTTACTGCCTCCATCAACTCTTTCCTAATTCTTAGGCTTGGACCTTCAACCCAAGCCCACCCCAGTTGGACGATTCGATTATCGAGAATCATGTAGAAATTTCCCCCATTTCTACCGAAATATTTTGTCAAAATAAGCACTGGCTGTCAACCGAGCGCACGCTCAGTAACTGTTCTCCATATGAAGAGGAGGTAACCTCGCCGTAATGTGTGGGTTCTCCCGAACTTTAGGTGAGAAGGTAGCTTCGGGGTTTCGGCTCCATGAGAAAGCGTTCAGGTCGTCAGGATTCTGGCCTTCAGCAGGGCGAAAGTAGATCAATGCCACTCACCTGAAGAGGAAGTGCGGTAGATGCTACAGGTCTCGGCACGTGTCCTAACCGTGCTCTAAAGGTCCGCGAGGGGCGCGAAGACTATGATCACCAACCAAATGAGACTGGCAAATAGCGCAACCTCTGCTCCCTCGAGACGGTAGGCGGTGGAGGCCACGACGAGGCTCGCTCGATGCTGGTGGCGATCTACGGCGACACTTAAGTACCGGCTCAGAAGCAGTAGCATCCGTCTTCGATACTCTGTACTTCTGCCATCACCGCTCCACCTTTAGAACGCTAATGATGGCGAGGTTACCTCATCTACCGGAACCCGATAGAATCTCGGGCGTTTCAGGATTGACGAGCCCGAGGGGCGTCCGCCGAACGATAAAGGACGTTGCGTGCCGCCATTTTCGCTATCCACATTGGACAAGGTCACGGCCCGGGATGTCATGGGGTCCTTCGCGCACTACGGCTACCGCACGATGGACCAACTGCCGTGACAGATGCTCTAACGGTAGTTTGTTGAAGTAGGAACGGTCTTGTGCTCCAATGGCGGCATTAGGAGGTGCCGCCATGACCAGAAGGCTGCCCGTCTCACCGTCTCCAGGCCCGCTGGAGGAGTACGCCGCCCGCTTCGACCATCTCTTCCGTGCTCGTGCCCAGCGCGACGGCTTCAGGCGCTACCTGGAGGGGCTCTTACTGCCCGCCGAGCGCAACAAGACCATAACCGCCCTGGCCAACGCCGAGCCCTTGGCCGGGGCGCAGCGAAGGGAGGCCCAGAGCCTGCAGTGGTTTCTCTCGGAGTCCGGCTGGGACCAAGAGGAGGTCAACGAGCGCCGCCTGGAGCTCCTGTTCGAAGACCGGGCGACCGCCCCCGACGGGGAGGGGGTGCTGGTCATAGACGAGCACGGCGACCGCAAGTGGGGCAAGAAGACCGCCCACGTGGGCAAGCAGTGGCTGGGCAACATCGGCAAGACCGAAAACGGGGTGGTGAGCGTCAGCAGCCTGTGGGCGGAGGAGGAGTTGTACTACCCGCTGGCTGTCGAGCCTTACACTCCGGCGTACCACTTCGGGGACGGCAAGAACGACCCTAAGTTCCGCACCAAGCTGAAGATCGCTTCGGAGCTGGTGGAACTGGCCGTGGAGAAGGAAGTCCCTTTCCGGGCGGTCGTGGCGGACTCCTTCTACGGCGAGGACCGTGAGTTCAAACGCTCCCTCGAAGGACTCGGCGTAGCCTACGTGCTTTCGCTCAAGAAGTCGCACTCGTGGTGGCACGCCCCGGGCACGATCGGTGCCCTGTGGGAGGACGCCCTTGGGGCCGGATGGGAAGGCGCCGAGGAGCCGGGGAGGTGGAGGAAGGTGATACGCACCTTCCGCGACGGGCATCGGGAGGAGTGGTGGGCTTTGGAGGTGGAGGCCGGTCCCTACGGTAGGGAGCGGACAAGAAGAGCGCTCGTGGTCACCCCGGATCCCGAAAGGCTTCCCGATCTTGCCACCTGGTACCTGACGACCAACCTGCCCGCCCCCGGTTCCGTGCGGGAGAACGAGGGCGAACTCGCCGCGGCGAGCGTGGCGGAGGTGGTGAGGCTCTACGGGCTGAGGATGTGGGTCGAGCAGAGCTACAAGCAGGTCAAGCACGCCCTGGGCTGGAGCGCCTACCAGGTCAGGAGCGACACAGCGATCCGCCGCCACTGGCAGCTGGCGTGCTTGGCGTTCTCGTTCTGCTGGTGGGCCTTTGGGCGCCTGCCGACTTCTTCTTCGCCGGAGGAGGCAGCCGAACGACCGGAGGAAGACCTACGCGGCGGGCGGGCAAGAAGAAGGAACAAAGAGACCCCGGGCCTCTTGGCCGGAGGCTTTGAGGGCGATGAGGGCGTGGCTAGAACCGTGGGTGATGCTGTGGCGCTACTGGAGGGCGTTCTCCGAGAAGCCCCCACCACCGGAGCTAAGGATGCTGCTTGAGCGGGTGTTCTCGGGGCAGGGGCTCTACCTCTATGCCCGCTAACAACAAACTACCGCTAAGGCGCTACCTGAAGGCCCGAAACGCGCTCGTTACCGTCAGCGAAGGTACGGGATCCCCCTTCCCCACCTTTTCATCACCGAGAAGGGCTCGCGCATCACGGAAGGCCCCCTACGCAGGTGGCTCTACTCTTGGGTCAGGGAGAGCCGCCTGAAGAAGGCGGATGTGCAGCGACACGACCTCAGACGCACGTTCGGGACCTGGTACCTGCAGGAGAATCCCGGCCAATTGATCGAGCTGGCCGAGTTGATGGGACACTCGAACCTCTCGCAGGTCAGGAAGTACGCGCTTTCGGACGCGCAGCGGGCAGGGGTAGCGAAACTCTAGCCGCTAGTTTGACGGACCCGAGCACTGGGCCGGATAGTGCAAGAGTAGTGGGTCCAGGCGGCAGAAGTGATTACGCCACCACAGGCCAACGTGATTCCTACACCCGGAAACGCGCTTCCCGGCAGCCTCGCGACGCCATCCAGAGTAAGAACCATGGACCTCTGGTCTACGTTGATCTACAGTTCCGAGGTTCAGTTCATTGAGCACGGCGGTCCGAATTTCCTCTGACTCCCATCACGCGGCGCACCTCCGCCTCATGCACCGGTACACCCCAGACCGGCCGTCCGGCGTCTTCCAGCAACACGAAGCGGTGCTCTGCGGCGCCGTCAGCGGAGCGGCGTTTCTTGTCCGAGCCCATGGCCCGCAACACCTTCTCCGTGTCGAAGGCCGGCGGGCGGGTCGGAAGGCCGGCGCGGTGGAGGAGGTCCTCGTGCAGCGCTACGAGGTCGGTGCCATAGCGGTCGCGGGAGAGCCTGGCGGCGAAGACCATACCGGCCGCTATGGCCTCGCCGTGCGGCAGGGCGTAGTCGGCGGCGGCTTCGAGGCCGTGGCCGATGGTGTGACCGTAGTTCAGGATGGCGCGGCGCCCGGTCTCGTGCTCATCCTCGGCGACTACGTCGGCCTTAAAAGAGACGGAGTGCCCAACGAGGGTACGGAGGGCGTCCGCGTCGCCGGCTCGGGCGGCTTCGATCAGGCGCAGGTCCTCCAGGTAGACGCCGCCGGAGAGCAGGGCCATTTTGATCACCTCGGCGAGGCCGTTGGAGATCTCGCGCGGCGGCAGGGTGGAGAGCCGGTCCAGGTCGGCGAGTACGGCGTGGGGCCGTACGAAACCTCCGACGAGGTTCTTCCCTTCCGGAAGGTCGAGCCCGACCTTGCCGCCGACCGAGCTGTCAACCATCGCGAGCAGAGTGGTAGGCATGGCGACGAACGGTATGCCCCGCATGTAGGAACCTGCCACGAAGCCGCCGAGGTCCCCGACGACGCCTCCCCCAAGGACGAATAGGACGCCATCGCGTCTCACTCCCGCCCGCGCCAACTCGCGCACGACGCGAGCATACACATCGAGGCTCTTGGAGCGCTCCCCTGCCGGCACCTCGATGACCGCCGCCACGGTCCAGCCAGCGGATTCGAGGCCCTGCCGGACCGATGAGGCGTGGAGCGGACCGACCACGGAGTCGGTCACGATGGCGGCGACACCAGACTCCAAGTTCTCCGGGAGAGCCTCCGCGAAGTCCAGTGCTGGTCCGATGACGACCGGATAAGGCGCCGAGACCTGGACGTCTATGCGCACAGCCACTGCGCGATCTCCTCGGCGATCTGCTCCGCGCGCCGGCCTCCAACCTCGACGTGAAGGTCGGCGACCTCCAGGTAGTGTGGTAGGCGTGCCGCGTAGCGTTCCTCGAACTCCCGGCGGTCCGCGGCCCGCAGCGGGCGTCCGCTGCCGCGAGTCCTGCCGTAGAGGAGGTCCAGGTCCTCCTCCAGGAACACGGTATTCGCAGCGCGCAGCCGCTCGCGGTTCTCTGACCGCACGATCACACCCCCGCCGCACGCGATAACACGCTCCGCCGGTCCCGCCAGGGCCTTCTTCAACACCAATGATTCGAGGTCCCTGAAGTGGTCTTCACCGGAGTCGGCGAAGATCTCCGGTATCGAGCGTCCCGCCTCGCGGACTATGGCGTGGTCGAGGTCTACGAATTCCCATCCGAGCTTGCGGGCGATGAGACGGCCCACGGTGGTCTTTCCAGACCCCATATATCCGACGATGGTCAAGTAACCGCTCAACGCTCCCGGATTCGCGCCTCGCTGGTCCTCCAGCCTATGCGGGACACGTACGAATCGTAGGCGGATCGGATGTCCGTCATGTTGTCGTGGCCGAACTTCTCGAGGAACGCCTCGGCCAGCACCACGGCTACCATCGACTCCCCGATCACGGCCGCCGCGGGCACGGCGCAGGAGTCGGCCCTCTCGCGGAAGGCCCGCGAAGGCTCGCCGGTCGCGATGTCCACGGTCCTGAGCGCCTTGGCTATGGTGGAGATCGGCTTCATCGCCGCGCTCACCACGACGGGTTCTCCGTTGGTCATGCCGCCTTCGAGTCCGCCGAGCCGGTTGCTCGCGCGCGTAATGCCACCGTCTTCGGCCAGGATCTCATCCTGCACCTCGCTGGAGCGGTGGCGGGCGACCTCGAAGCCCATGCCGAACTCCACGCCCTTGATGGCGTTTATCGAGAGGATTGCGGCGGCCAGGCGGGCGTCGAGCTTGTCGCGCCAGTCCACGTAGGAGCCGAGGCCCGGCGGACACCCCTCCGCCACCACGACGAACTCTCCGCCGAGGGCGTCGCGGGCGTAGCGGGCGGCGTCGATCTCCGCCTTCATCTTCTCCGAGACCTCCGGGTCCGGGCAGCGGACCTCGGAGGTCTCGGACTTGCGGGCGCTCGCGGCGGCCTGCTCCTTCGGGTACGCGACGGCGCCGATGCGGTAGACGGCGCTGTGGATCCCGACCCCAAACTCCGCGAGGAGCTTCCGCGCCACGCCACCGGCGGCGACGCGGGCCGTCGTCTCCCGCGCGCTGGAGCGTTCGAGAACGTTTCGCAGGTCGTCGAAGGCGTACTTCTGCATCCCCGCCAGGTCCGCGTGTCCCGGACGTGGCAGGGTGATGGGATCGGGGGATTTCTCTACCGGGTCCGGGGTCATCCGGCTCTCCCAGTTGGCATAGTCCCGGTTCCGGACCAGCATGGCTATGGGAGATCCCAGCGTGTAACCGTGGCGAACGCCGCCAAGGAACTCGATCTCGTCCTTCTCTATCTTCTGCCTTCCGCCGCGGCCGTAACCCTTCTGCCTGCGGGCCAGGTCGCGGTTCACGTCGTCTGCGAGCAGTCCGAGCCCCGCCGGAACCCCGTGGACCAGGGCCACCTCGGCGGGACCGTGTGATTCACCCGCCGTTGAGAAGCTGAACTTCAACGCCGCACGTCCTCTCTTAGATCGCTCAAGATACCGGGCTAATATAAACCAACATCGGGCTCGCGTTCACCCGCCTCCGCGCATGAAGGGCCGGATACCGCCGTGAGGTCCAGCTAGGGGAGCGATCCACCACTGTTGAAGAGACCGCCATTACCTTTGCCGGTAGTGGTCCCGCCTCCGCCACCGTTCCCGCCGCCATTGCCGCCGGTGGTGCGCGACTGGCCGTCCGGGATGCCATCGCCGTTGGAGTCGTCCGCGCCGTCGAGAGTACCGTCGCCGTCGGTGTCGGGGTTCTGCGGGTCCTGGCCGAGCGCCTGCTCCCGGCGGTTGCTCAGGCCGTCGTTGTCAGAGTCCTGGAAGCCGCGTGAGCTGCCGCCGCCTCCGCCACTGGTGTTCTCCCCGCCACCCCCGGTCGTGCTGCCGCCGCTGTTGCCTCCTCCCGACCCGGTGGTGTTTTCCGGCGGGGTGGAGCCTCCTGAGCCACCCGTAGTCTCCTGAGTGGGATTCGTGCTCTCGGCGGGGGCGAAGAGTTGACGGAACGGGTCCTTGCTCTCGTAGGCGGCGTAGGAGTCGGCGTCCCGGCTCTCGACCTGGGGGGCCGGAGAGTCGGAGCCGCTATCGTTGGAATTGTCGGGAGCCTGAGCTACGACGTTCGCCTGGTTCGCGACGCGCTCCTCTTCAGGCTTGCCGACGAAGATCCCGGCGACGACCCAGGAGAAGATCAGGAGCGCCAGCACCGCGAGAACCGGCGGTATGACCTTGTTGTCGCGCAGGAACGAATCAAAGAAGCCGGGGCCGATGGCGAGGATCCGCCGCGCGATCCCGGTGTCCCGTATCCTACTGAGCACTGGTCGTCTCTCCCCCCGCTCCGGGCGTAGTTGTCTGCGGAGCCGCGGGGGCTACGGGCGCGGTCCCATCCGGCACGTTCTCCGGCTGGAAGTAGACGTCGGCCTCTATCTCTACCTGCAAGGTCGGGTCCGTCCCCGCCTGCGCCGTGGTGCCCTCCGCCTCGACCGGTTCATAGCTCACTTTCTTTACCGTGACCAGCCGGGCCAGGTTCTCCGTGCGAAGCAGGAAGTCCTGGAGCTGGTCGTATGTCCCTTCAAACGACATTGTAATGGGTTGGACCGAAAAGTCACCGCCTCCGGGAGCCGGGCCGGGCGATCCGGGCACGATGGAGATCTGCGTGACACCCGCCTGGTCCGCTATCTCCTCGACCTGGACGACGAGCGTCGGGATCTCCGGCTGCGTGGGTATGCGTTTGGAGAGCTCCAGTAGCTGCCGCTCCACGGTCGGCGCGTCGTTCTTGATCTTCTCCAGGTCCGCGACTTGCTGCTGGAGTTGCTGGAGCTGCGCTTCCTTGTCGGAGCGCTCCTGTACCGCATCGTCGTAGCGGGTCCAAAGCGGGCTGAGGAGAAGGAAATAGTAACCGACGATCAACACCACGATTATGAGCGCGCCCAGGATCGCGACGTTGCGGTCGTTGCGGTTCACTAGCGCCTGCCGTCCTCACCGCTGGCCTGGGAACCCGTGGCGTCCTGCGTCTGGGTAGTCGCCTCGGAGCCCCCGGAGGAGTCGCTGCCGCTGTCGAGTGGGAGTTCCGTACCCTTCGAACCGACCTCCGTGATCAACTCGGCCGCCACCTCGAAGTTGATCGCGTCCTGGGAGAAGGTGTCCCGGTCGAGCTCCGCGGAGTCTAGCTGCGAGTTGGCGAGGAAGCGCAGGTTGTTCATCTGCACGACGAAGTCCGCGACGTTGGTGTACTGGGGCAACGAGACGCCCGTGAACGTCACGGCGCCCGGCGGGTTCAACGGCTGCTCGGCCGGCGCGTCTATGTTGATGGGCGCTGCCTCTGCGGTCAGCGTATCGAGGGCGGTGGACGGCGGGATCACGAACGCCAGCCCCTGCAGGAAGTCGTTCCAGGGGAAGCGGGTACGGAAGATTCCGTCCGCGATGGGCTTCTTGGCGTCCAGACGCGCCTGAAGGTCGCGGTACGGCGCCAGCTCGGCCAGCCTCTGGTTCTGCTGGGCTATCTGGGTATCCAGGTCCGCTATCTTGTCCTCCTCGTTGTTCAACCGCACGAGGAAGAACAGGTAGGTGGCGACCATGATCATGACCGACAGCGCCGCCGCTATGAGCAGTATCCCCGTAACCCCACTCCGAAGGCGCCCGCCGATATCCCGGCGGCGATCCTCCTGCGGGAGCAGGTTTATCCGCCTCATGACTCCTCCATGGCGAGCCCCAAGGCGACCGCCAGCACCGGCTCCATGACCCGGACCTGTTCATCGGAGACGTTGGAGCGGTTGGCGACGATCTTGGAGAGCGGGTTGCCCCGGAGAGTATGGATACCGAGCAACTCGCTCAGGTAGTCGTCTATCCCGGCGACCAGCGCGCCCTCGCCCGTTACGAAGACCTGCGACAACTCGCGCGCCCCAGGCTGCGAGTAATGATAATCAATGGACCGCTGCACGTCCTCCGCCAACAGGCCGACCGCGTCCTCCAAACCCCGCCGCACGTCGTAATCGAGCGCCGGGTCCCATTGATACTCCGGACCCTCGACGCTTGTCTCTGGTTCCTCAGCCGCTGTCTCTTCGGCGCCGTCCGGCTCGGGGCCGTTTTCGGTCGCTCCCGCTTCCGGTTCCCAGCCCGCCTCGCTCCGCTCTTCTCCGCTCTGCTCCGCGGCGTCCGGCGGTGTCACCCTCTCGCTCTCCGGGTCTCGCAGTTCCGCAGTCTCCTCGTCCGCGAATGCCGTGTCCCTCGCGTCCAGCTCCGCAGTGTCTTCTCCGGTGCTCCGGGCGTCAAGAGGAGTCTCCCGGGTGTCGGGTTCTGAATGCGGACCTTCCTGGGTCTGCTCCGCATCCAGGGCATAGCCCAGGCGCACCCTCGGGTTCATGAGATGCTTCTCGGCCTCTTCGTCCGGGATGTCCGCGGCGTCGGCGATAGCCTGGATGAAGTACAGCGAGCCGCCGGGCACGAACTGGGTAAGTTCGGGCGAGCCTCCCTGGTACACGACCAGGTTCGTCAACTCGGAGCCGATGTCCATGATCAGCACGGCGCCTTCCGCATCGTATCCGCCTTGCGGAAGGACGGAGCGGGTCAGGGCGAGGGCCTTTACGTCCACGCCGACCGGCCGCAGACCGCCCGCCCGCGCGGCGGAGGTGTAGCGAGAGATCATCTCCCTCTGAGCCGCTACTATGAGGATGCGGTCGAGGTCCGAGCCCTCTGCGGCGGGGCCCAGCACCACGTAGTCCATGACCGCCTCCTCAAGCGGCATTGGAATGTGGTCCTGGGCCTCGTAACCTATGGCCGTCTTCAGATCCTCGGGAGACATACGCGGGAAGTCAACCAGCCGCACCACAACCTTCTGGTTGGAGAGCCCCAGGATCACCGACTTCCCCTTGAACGAGTGGGAGTCCCAGAACTCCTTGATCTCGGCCGCGAGCAGGTCGTGATCCGCGACTTCTCCGTCGGCTATAGTGCCGGGCGGCAGCCGATGGTAGCCGACGTGCTGGAGGGTGTAGCCGCCGGACCCCCGCGAGACCTGAACCGCCTTGAGCGAGCCGCGATCGATATCCAGGCCGATTGTCTGTGTGCGGAAGCGCCCCACCCTTCTCTATGCCCCTCCGGCAAAGTCCAGGTAGAAGCTCCACATCTCCCGTCCCGCGAGCAGCGCCACCACACCCCCGAGAGCGAGAAAGACCCCGAATGGCATCGCCGTCCTCCGCCGCATTTTTCCAGTCGAGATCAGGACCCCTCCAACGAGAGCCCCGACGAGCGCCCCGATGAATACGGCGAGAGCCGCGTATGGCCCGAGAAACGCTCCGAGCATCCCCCCCATCTTGACGTCGCCCATCCCCATCCCTCCCGGATAGACGAGCGCAAGTCCCAGGAGTCCTCCAGCGACCGCGACGGCCGACACGAGATACACCCACCACATCGCGGGCGCGGCGAGCGTCGAGAGCAGTAAACCGGCCAGCGCCGCCGGCCCGACGATGACATTCGGCAGCAGCCGGTGCTCCAGGTCTATCCCGGCCAGAGCCACCAGCACGGCTATCAGCACGAGCGCTCCGGCCAACTCCGCACCGATCCCGAACCGCCATGCCGCCACGCCAAACAGCACGCCCGTCAGCGCCTCGACGAGCGGGTAGCGCGCAGATATGCGCGCGCCGCAATTTCTGCACTTCCCTCGCAGCAGCACATATGAGAGGACCGGGACGTTGTCCAGCGGCGATATCTCCGCGCCGCACTTCGGACATCTCGACGACGGCCACACGATTGACTCGTGCCGGGGTACGCGGTGTATGACGACGTTGAGGAAGCTACCCACCAGTAGTCCAAGCAGGGCCGCCAGGACTGTGATCACACCGAATCACCCTCGGGGATGCGGCTCAGCGACTCCAACCGCGCGTTCGCCCGGACGGTCGCCTTCCTGCCGACGCTGACACTGTGGCCGAGCACCGCCCGCGCTCCGATCCGGGCTCCAGAACCCACGATTGCGCCCGCCGCTATCCAGGCCCCCGCCCCGACCTCCGAGTCCCGGTCTATCACGGCTCCCGGACCGACATAGCAATGACTCCCGACTACCGCGTCGGGATGAACGACCGCGCTCGCCGCCACGACCGTCCCATCGCCGACCACCGCGACCTCCGACACGTACGCCAGCGGATGCAGCGCCGTAACAAATTGTCCCCCAAGCGCCCGGATAGAGTTGGCGATCCGCAACCGGGCCTCGTTGTCCGTGATCGCCACTATGATGTGTACGGGCTCGACAGAGAGCATGCTCTTGAGCATCCCTATGTCCCCGAGAATTGGAAACCCTCGGACCTTATCCGCAAGTACAGAGTGAGCGTCATCGTAGAACCCCATGACCCATCTCTCGGACCCGCTCGCGAGCAGTACGTCGAGCGCGACCCGCCCGAACCCGCCAGCGCCGACAATGGCGACCCTTAGCTCCTCTTCTATTTCGACGCGCTCCACCTGAACTTCCGGGTCAGTGACACTGGTAGTGATTTCGGGGTCTCTTATAGCGCTCTTCTCCCATACGCTAGAACAGGCGTTGGGGCGCAGTTTAGCACCGTCGCTAACACCTTGCGCCTATCTCTACATCCTGCGCTGCTTCGGAGACATCGGCACCATCTGTTGTACCTCCATAACACTACAAATTGTGCCTCCTCAGACGCGGAATCGCCCTCCCAGAGCATTGCCGCGCAGGAAATTCGCTGCCGGCAGAGCCCTGCCACCGGGAGCCTGAATCTCCAGCACCTCCACAACTCCCCTGCCGCATCCGACAAAAATACGGCCATTTGCAGCATAAATTTCTCCAGGTCTCAGAGAGACCTCGGATTCATAGGCGATCCGAGAGCGCAGGATCCTCACGGGCCCATCGTACTCCTCGTGAAAAGTGCGCGCCCCTATATATGGTGCCAGCGCGCGTACAATGTTATGCACCTCATCCGCCCCGATGTCCCACTTTATGACCCGATCCTCATTCGAAAGTTTAGCAGCATATGTAGCTTTAAGACTATCCTGTTCGGTTAAGGTAAGGCTTCCGGTCTCCAGCAGAGACATACTCTCAACTACAGCTTCAGATCCGAGACGCGCCAGCAGTTCGGTGAGTTCTCCGCCGGTCATGTCCGCTGGGATCGCGGTTTCGCGCTGCAGTGCCATCGGTCCGGTGTCGAGTCCCTCGTCCATCTGCATAATCGTGACGCCGGTACGCTGTTCCCCGGCCATGATGGCGCGTTCCACTGGGGCGGCTCCCCGGTAGGCGGGAAGGAGCGAGGCGTGGACGTTCCAAGCGCCATGACTCGCGGCGTAGAGTGTGTCGGGACGCAGGATCTGTCCGTATGCGGCAACGATGAGAGCGTCGTGGTCCGAGATCTCCGCGGCGGCCTCCGAGATGCGCTCCGGCTGTCGTAGCGGCAAGTCTCTCGCATGCGCCAGATCGGCGACAGGGGTCGAGGCTACGCGCCGTCCTCTGCCGCGGCGGGCGTCGGGTTGCGAGATGACCAGACCGACCTCATGGTCCGACTCGAGTAGGCCGCTGAGGATAGTAGCGGCGAACTGCGGGGTCCCGGCGAAAGCCAGCTTCACGGCGCGGGCGTTCTACTGGGAGGCGAGAAGCCGTTCGCGCAGCTCTCGCATCGCGGCCTTGCGCGACTCGCGGTCGGTTCGGTCCAGGATCAGGACGCCGTTCAAATGGTCTATCTCGTGCTGCATGACGCGGGCGAGCAGTCCCGCCGCCTCGATACGAAGCGGCTCGCCGGTAACGCTCTGTCCCGACACCGAGACGCTCGCTGGCCGCTCGACCTCGACGCTAATACCCGGGATCGAGAGGCACCCTTCGGCGTCCGTGACGGTATCTTCCGAGGAGGACTCGATCTCCGGGTTCACGATCACGTACTCCTCGTCCTCGGTGCCGGCCACGAATATACGCTTCAGACGGCCTACCTGGTTGGCGGCGAGCCCGACTCCTTCCTGTTCCCTCATCGTGGAGAGCATCTCGTCGGCCAGCCGTGCCAGCGACTCATCGAAGCTCTTAACCGGCGCGGCGCGCGACTTCAAGATCGGATCTCCAAACGTCCTCATCTCAAGCGCCATCTCTTAGACCTCCTCGGGATCAATACCAACCCTTACCTTCATACCGCCGCGTGTCCCCGTAGCCAGGCGCGCCGCCAGCGCTCCGCCCCGCGCTACCGGAGCCCGCTCGCGCCCGCGCAACAGGACTCTCCAGATTGCGGGAGAGTCTCCAGTCCTGGACACCGGCACCGGTCCCGTCATGCGCACTCCGGTCTCCAGGCCGCTACGCAACCCGGATTCTACCGCACGCCGGACGACCTCCTCGGCCCCCTCAAGTGTCACATCCGCCAGATGCGCGAACGGCGGATACCCCAGTGAGAGCAGCCGGGGAAGCTCCGCGGACGCGAATCCCGGATAGTCTGCGCGCACCGCTGCCCGCAGGGCGTAATGCTCCGGGACTCTGGTCTGCACATACAGGTACTCCGCCGCAGCCTCGGCAGCGAAATACAGCCGTCTGAAAGCGCGCTCCACGGCCCCGACTCCGCTCCCAAGAAGAAGGCCGTCATTGTCAGGAATCATTACTACGTCCCAGTCCCGGCCCAGGATGTACCGGGCCGTGCCGACAACAACGGGAGCGTCGCTCCTCCTGGACTCGCGAGCCGTCACCAATCCGACCGGCTCTCCAAGTGCCTCCGACAGCACTTCCCGCGCCCGCTCCACTGCCAGCCCCGTTGGGCTCATCCTCTCCGAGCCGCATGCGCTGCAAGTCCGTGGGGCTTCCTCCGCGTATGCGCAGCGCGGGCACACGAGCCTGCGCGACTCATCGTATGGGACCAACGGGATATCGCACACGGGGCAGCTACGGACGGCTCCACAGCTAGTACAGGCGACGGCGGTCGCGTATCCGGTCCGATTCACGAGGACGCCTACCCGCTTCCCATCCTGGATATGATGGCGGCAGGCCTCGATCAGGGTGGAGCTCAACGCAGCTCCGGAGCCGCGCATATCCACTATCCGCACAGCGGGCCAGTCTTCTGGCAGCCGCGCGGGCAACTCGCGCACCCTATCTTTCGACGCGAAGAGCCTGAGAGAGGGCGCGGGAGAGAGGAACAACACCCCTGCCCCCTCCAGTTCACCGCGTTTCAGGCAGATCTCCCGGACATGCAGCGGCAGTCCTTCGTATCCGGGCTCGGCCCGATGGGCCTCGTTCGGTTCGTCCACGACGCAGATAGCGCCGAGACGGCGCATCGGCAGCAGTGCCGCCGTCCGGGTCCCGATTAGAACGTCCACCTCGCCCTTCGCGGCGCACCTGTAGATCACACCTCGATTCCGCCCGACGGCGGAATGGTATGCGGCAACCGAGTAACCTGTCCTCAACTCCCTCCGTAGACATCCCGCCAGACGCTCCGCCGTTTCTCGCTCCGGGACCAGCACCAGCACCTGACGGCCCTGCTCCACAGCGGAACGGGATAACGCGGCGACCTCAGAGAAGGTATCTTTCGACGGGACTCTGTGCAGACAGGCGCCGCCATCCAGGACTCGGAGCATCTCACCGGTTGCAGGATCACCGCCGGAGTCCTCCGTGCCACCTCTCGTCGCCCATACGGCGCTCGGGCCATCTCGCTGCTCCAGCCTCACCACACCGCGCCGGACCAGGCTGGTTAGCGTCACCCGGCTGGCCCCGGTCTCCGAGAGTAAATCGGCGGCAGGATACTCGGCGCCGCGGTCCATCAGGGAACCGAGCAGTTCTTTCTGTTTGGGCGTCCATTTGAAACCCGGGTTCGCGCCGGAAAGTAAGGTTGCCCATTGGGTCTCCTCCGGCGCGGGCAGAACAGGGACGAGCTCCAGACGCTTCTCCCTCTCCGCCGCCACGAGCCCGGCGGCTCCCAGCCGCCGCCGGGCGACCGCGCGCCGGACGAGAGCGCCCTCTCTCCACGGCCAGCCGGCTAAAGGCCCGGAGACCCTGTAGCTGCCCGTATCCATCCCGGGAGGAAGGGCCGCGCGAACTACGACGGCCAGCGGCAGCGCGGTGTTCTCAGAGATCCAGCCACAGAGGTCTACCATCTCCTCCCTCAGAGACAGGCCTTCGGCGACGCTGTATATCTCCTCCAGTTCGTGCTCCGCGGTATACTCAAAGCCGACTACGACTCCTATCCGGGAGTGCTGCTTGAGCGGCGCGACGACCATCGATCCCATCCTGACCTCTCGTGCCAGCGTAGCGGGGACGCGGTAGCTAAGGGGCGGAAGGGCGTGCGTGGGGATGAGCAGACAGACACGAGCCGCTGCGTCACGGCTCCGCTGTCCGCTCACAGAAGCCCAGGTTCGGCCAATTAGAGTCCGGCGGCCCGAGCCAGGGCGTCGGCGCGCGAGGTATCTTCCCAGGTAAAGCCGGGCTCCCGCCGGCCAAAGTGCCCGTAGGCGGCTGTCCGGGCGAAGACGGGCTTGCGGAGATCCAGGTCGCGGATGATAGCGCCGGGACGCAGGTCGAAATGCTCCTGCACCAGGCCGCTGATCGTAACCGGGTCCACGCTGGCCGTGCCGAAGGTCTCGACCATCACGCTGACCGGGTGCGCGACGCCGATGGCGTAGGCGACCTGCACCATGCACCGGCGCGCCAGCCCGGCGGCCACCACGTTCTTGGCGACCCAGCGCGCGGCGTAGGAGCCGGAACGGTCCACCTTCGTCGCGTCCTTGCCGGAGAACGCGCCGCCGCCATGCGGAGCCGCGCCACCGTAGGTATCCACGATGATCTTACGTCCGGTGAGGCCGGTGTCGCCCTGGGGACCGCCAGTGACGAACCGGCCGGTTGGGTTGATCAGGATCTCGGCGACACTCTCATCGAAGAGATGATCGGACATCACGGGACGAATAACGGTCTCGATGAGGTCGTCCCGGATGTGATGCTCCATGCCATCGCGGTGTTGGGCGGAGATGAGGATCTTCTCGATACCGACCGGCGTGTCTCCCTCGTAGCGCACCGTCACCTGGCTCTTGCCGTCAGGACGCAGGTAGTCGAGCTGCCTGCTCTTGCGGACCTCGGAGAGGCGGCGCGTCAGGGCGTGGGCGAGCGTGATCGGGAGCGGCATAAGCTCGTCGGTCTCCTCGCACGCGTAGCCAAACATCATGCCCTGGTCGCCGGCCCCGATCTCGTCGATGTTCTCCTCGGTCTCGCGGACCTCCAGGGCCTTATCAACGCCCTGGGCGATGTCGGCGGACTGCGGATCTATGGAGACCATCACGCCGCACGTCTCGGCGTCGAAGCCGAACTTGGCGCGGGTGTAACCGATCTCGGCGACCTTCTGGCGCACGAGAGTCGGGATATCCACATAGGTGCTGGTCGTGATCTCGCCGGCGATAATCGCCAGGCCCGTCGTAACGAGCGTCTCGCACGCCACCCGGCTCATCGGGTCGTCGGCGAGCGCCGCGTCGAGTATGGTGTCGGAGATCTGGTCAGCTATCTTGTCCGGGTGTCCCTCGGTGACGGACTCCGAGGTAAAGAGGTGCGAAGCCCTCAGTTTCTGGTCGTCCGCCGCGTTCCAGGTAGTCGTCCCAACCGTCTTTTCTGCCATCTAATCTCGCCTCTCTCGTTCTATCTCAGCCATAATATCTCTCAGAATGGCGCGTGCGATTTCGGTCTTCGAGGCTCGCGGAACGAGACGTTCGCCGTCCCGGCTCACCACGTAGACCTCGTTCTCCTCGGACCCGAAGCCGATACCCGACCGCGAAATGTCGTTCCCGACAACCAGGTCCACGCCCTTCTTGCTCAATTTCTCCCGGGCGTCCGGCACGGGGTCGCCGTGCGTTGCCGCGAATCCTACCATAAAGAGGTCCCTGTTCCGCTCCCGGACCGCCGCCAGTATGTCCTCCGTCGCCACGAACTCCACGGAGAGCCCCTCGCTGCGGCGCACCTTTGCCTGCATGGGCGTAGCCGGTTTGAAATCAGAGACCGCCGCCGCCATCACCAGCACGTCCGCGCCCGCGACAAGGTCCATGACGCTCCGGCGCATCTCGTCCACGGTCTCGACCGGATGCCACTCGACTCCCGGCTCGGCCCGCTCGACGTTGGCCGCTACCACGGCGACCTCCGCCCCGAGCCTGCGCGCCTCCCGGGCGACCGCGAGCCCCATCTTCCCCGAGGAACGGTTCCCGACGAACCGCACGCTGTCTATCGGCTCCCGCGTGCCTCCAGCAGTCACGACCACCCGGAGCCCGGAGAGTGGACCGTTCATACCGCCGAGTACGGCCGCCACTACCTCACCTACCGCAGCCATTTTGCCGTCCGTTCCCTCAAGGACCTTGCAGTCGTCGGCGCGCAGTAGGGCGAGGTTCTCCGCCACGGCTGGATGCCTGGCCGTCATGGGATCCAGGTCCGGCACGACGTATGCGGGACGCAGCCCAGCCACGTAGGCTTCCCCAGCCTTGCCTTCCGCAAGACCATTCGCCAGACGGGCGATGGTCCCGGCCGTCGCCGGTGCGAAGATGACGGAAGAATACATCTCCTCATCGTCAGAAGTAGCGGCGTACCCGCCAAACGCAGCATGACCGACGAAATTAGTAGTTCCGGGTTCGAGGAAGATCTCGACCTGTTGACCGGACCCGATCAGCTCACGGTAGATATTGGGGGCAGAAAGCGCGCCGGACGCCGGTCCGACCGAGAGCAGGATCAAAGCTCGGTTCTCCGGCGTCCGTTTGGTGGAGCGTCCGCTCTAGGCGGCGCCCTGGTCTCCCTCGTCCTCCGGCGCGCCGGTATCTACCTCGGCGGTGGCCGGAGCGCTCTCGCCGCTCGGCGGATCCACGAAGTCGCTGCCGTCAGCGGCGCCGACCTGCTCCTCGGCCTGCTCCTCGGCTTCGTCGGCCGGGTCGCGGAACGTCACCTCCAGCTTGTCCTGGCGCAACTCCTCGATGGCGATGCTCAGCGGGTGCTGGGAGCGGGTGTGTACCTGCGGTCCCGGTATCCCCAGGGCGTCGTTCAGCCCGAGCGTCGCGGTGTACTCGTTGATCTGGCGAGCCCGCTTGGCGCTCGAAACCACCAGACCGTAACGGGAGTCTACCTTCTCAAGCAACTCGTCTATCTTAAGTTCGTTCAGCATCTTCGCCTCCTACGATATTTCGCATAAGCCCTATCATATCTTCTCTGGCCTGTTTGCGGTCCGCGTTGATCACCTCGTGGTCAAACTCCTCGCGGGCCGCGACCTCCTTGAGGGCCGTCGTCATCCTACTCTCAACGGCGGCCGATGTCTCGGTGGCGCGTCCTTCCAATCGCCGCCTCGTCTCCTCCAGGGACGGAGCCCGGACGAAAACCATCACCGCATCTGGGCGTTTCTCGCGCACCTTCCTTGCGCCCTGAAGCTCTATCTCCAGGATCACCGAGAGTCCCGCGTCCATTAACTCGTCTACCCGATGCTCCGGCGTGCCGTAGAGGTTCCCGGAGTACTCCGCCCACTCCAGGAAATACCCGGCCTCTATCCAGCGCTCGAACTCCTCGCGGGAGAGAAAGATGTAGTGTTGGCCGTTCACCTCACCGGGCCGCGGCTTGCGAGTGGTCGCGGAGACCGAGTAGGCAAGCTCCGGCACGGTATCCAGGGCTTGACGGATCAGGGTAGACTTCCCGGCCCCCGAGGGACCGGAGACGACGATCAGTTTTCCTCGACGCAACCCAGAGCCCTGATCAAACGGTCCCGCTGCCCAAAGGTGAGCCCGACAAGGGTCTTCGACCGGCTGACGCCGGCCTCCCTCAATATGCGGGTCACTTTTATCCGTCCCATACCCCGTACCGACAGGAGCATCTCCTCGACTTTCGCGCCCTTGAGCTCCTCCGAAGGGTCCATGAGCAGATCATAGATGTTCAACTCTCCGCTCTTGAGGTCCCGCTTGGTCGCGGCACGGGTGAACCGTACCCGATTGGCCTCTTCGAGCGCGCGACGGCGTTCCTGCGATGTCCTCTGTGGAGCCCTCCTCAACATCGGCTACAAAGTATATCATTGGTCCTTCTCTGCCGTCACCAGCCAGAATTCTCCGTCCATGTATTCTCCATCCAAGTATCTGCAGAGCCAGGACATTAACCCCGTGAGGCCCTACGTTACCTGCGGCCTCGTCTCGCCCAGCCTCGACCAGGAAGCGGGCCGCGTCGAGGCTGCGTCTGGTGCCCGGCGCGAGCGCGAAGCCGGTGAGTACGACGTCGCGCCGCGGCGGCATTCGGGTCAGCCGCGAGTGCCCCTTCGAGCTACGCCGCATCAGGCGGTCCGAACCAGGTGGTTAGCGCGTCGCGCAATCCGGTATCCGTGCCGTCCCCCACCCAGGCGACGTATCCATCGGGTCTGATCAGCACGGCGGCGGGGGCTGCTACTTGACCCAAAACCGGAAGCTCCCACGTACCAACGTATTTGGCGTCGATCAGCTGAACTCGATCCGCCCATGGCGTGATGTCGAAGCCGCCGGGCTCACCGAGGTTGAGTAGCACCGGCCGGGCATCGTGCAGCAGGGTGAAGACCCGCAGCGGGCCGCCCGTGGTGACCAGATCGAGATCCGGCATGCGGCGTCCGAGCAGCGGGTGTCCCTCACCCAGGTCGTAATGAATGTCCAGACCGGACATCTCGGCGGCGAACCGCTTGCGCGGCTCGTCCATGCTCAGCAGCTCGGACACGGTGTCGCGCAACGCCTCGATGCGATCGTCGGCGCGCATGAGCGCGACTTGCGCCATCGTGTTGCGCATCACGCGGGCACCGACCGGGTGGCGCTCGGCGTGGTAAGTGTCGAGGAGGCTGTCCGGCGACGTCTTCTTGACCACCTGGGCCAGCTTCCATCCCAGGTTCACCGCGTCTTGCACGCCGGTGTTGAGGCCCTGCCCACCCACCGGGGAATGCACGTGCGCCGCGTCGCCGGCCAGCAGGACCCGTCTGTCGCGGTAGGCCGCGGCCTGCCGGGTCATGTCGGTGAACCTGGAGATCCAGGTGGGACTGTGGATCCCGTAGTCCGTCCCGTAGGCGGCGATGAGGCCCTCGCTGAGATCGCGCAGGGTGGGCTCGCTCGTGCCGATCTCGGACTCGGTCAGCATGACCCCGACCGTTCCCCCCTTCTCGTAGACCACCTCGCCGTCCTTGATCTCGTACTCGACCTTGCCCAGGGCATGCATGCCCGAGGGAGTGCGGCGGATGCCCAGTTCCGGCTCCTCGGCCATCTCGACCTGGGCGATCAGGGAGCTCGTCGTCGGGTCCCAGCCGGGGAAGTCGATGCTCGCTGCCTTACGGACCAGACTGCGGCCTCCGTCACACCCGACGAGATAGTGCGCCCGCAGCGCCCGGCCGTCGGACAGCTGGACGTCGACGCCGGTGTCATCCTGCGCGAAACCGGTGACCTCGGTGCCGTAGTGGATCGGCACCTTCAACTCGGCGACCCAGCCGGCCAGAATGCGCTCGATGTGGTTCTGCCACAGCCCGAGTCCGTACGGGTGGCGGGTGGGAAAGTCGCTGATGTCCAAACGGACGCTGGCGAACCCCGCGACCTGAGCCACCTGTCCCTCCGAAAGGAACCGATCGGCGATCCCGCGCTGATCTAGGATCTCGATCGTTCGTGCGTGCAGACCGCCCGCGCGCGAGCCGGGGAGCTCCTGGCTGGCGCGCCGCTCGACAATGGCAACGTCGACCCCCGCCAACGCCAACTCGCCCGCCAACATCAGCCCCGTCGGACCTCCTCCGGCGATCACCACCGCATGCCCGGTCATAGCCACACTCCCTTCCGCATCACGCCGGTCGCGATCGGCGCATCAGAACGTTCCTCGGCCGCCGCGGCGACCGTGTCGAACTGCGCGGCGACCAACTTGGGGCCGCGCCGCAAAGTCCGGCGGCGCGCACACCCGCGCCTCCGCGCCGAGTGCCCGCGACCGCACCGCGAGTCCCACCATCGGTTCGACGTCCCCGCGCGACCCATACGCCGACAAGAACACACGCATTTCGCTACTCCCATTTCCCTGGGCTTGGACCGGCATTATGCGGCACGACCGGGGTCTTGACGCAAGCCCCCCGGTGCCCTATATACTGAGGGTGGAAAGGACTGGTCAGACCTACTCATAAAATCCGCGGCTCCCTCGCGCCGCGCCGCGGACGATGTCATAAGTTACGCCCTCGACAAGAACCGAAAATCGGCGACTGAGCCCGCGCTTCACGAATCATGCGGGTCATCCGTCACCTTCATGCCGACTCACCGCGTCCTACTGGAGATCAGGCTCCGAGTATCATCGAAATCCCAACGAGACCCGCCCCCTCGCGGCACCCCGGTGTCACAGGGCTTATGTCCTAGCTTGATTTATCTGGGCCACGAATGGCGTTATCGCGGCATCTTGGCCGAAAGAGGTGATCTGCAATGAGGCGTTTGCCGTATTTGTACGTTATCTCAGGGTGCCGGCAAGGTCAGAGGCGGCAAGACCCATTTCTTTCAAGTAAGCGGAGAACTCTCCGAGGATCTCGCTCGGCTCCCGCACGAAGCTCGCGGTGCCGATTTGCACGGCGGTCGCTCCGGCGAGCATGAACTCCGCGACGTCCGTCCCGCTGGCCGCTCCGCCGCTCCCGATGACCGGCACCTTGACGGCGCGCGAGACGTCATAGACCGCCCGGAGAGCGACCGGTTTTATGGCGGGACCGGAGAGCCCACCCCGTACCAGGATCTTCCGGGCCCGGGAATCTATGGTCAGCGCCGGAAGGGTGTTGATCACCGTCAGCGCGTCGGCCCCGGCGGCCTCAGCGGCGCGGGCGTTCTCGACCACGCCCTCGTTGGTTAGTTTGGCGAAGACCAACTTGTCCTGGACAACCGGGCGGCACGCTGCGACCACCTCCTCCACGGAAGCCGGACCGGCGCAGAACGTAAGCCCGCCGTGCTCGACGTTCGGGCAAGAGAGGTTTAGCTCTATACCTGAGATCCGGGCGTCACCGGAGATCCGCTCGCAGAGAGCCGCGAACTCGTCCACCGTGTCCCCCGCAACGGAGACGAAGAGCGGCACTCCGACATCAAAAGCATCGAGCACTTCGAGGAAACCCTCGACGCCGGGGTTCTGGAGTCCGATGGAGTTGACCATCCCGGCGGGCGTCTCGGCGATGCGCGGCGGCGGGTTGCCGGCCCTCGGTACAGGCGTCGTAGTCTTCGGGAGCATAGCGCCATAGACGCCCAGCACCTCGCCAAGCGCCTCCCTTGCCAGCGTCCCAGAGGCCGGGATGAGTGGCGTTGCGAGTTGCAGGCCGCAAAGTTCCACTGCGAGATCCACCCCGGTCGCCTGCTCGCGCATCACCACGCCAGGACCTCCGCGTCGAAGACAGGTCCCTCGACGCACGACCTGACGTAGCCGCCGCCTCGCACCGGGACAACACAGCCGTTACACGAGCCGTTGCCACAGCCCATCCGCTCCTCCACGGAGAGTTGACAGACGCTGTCTCGTCCAGCCGCTTTCACGGCCGCCAGCATCGGGTTCGGTCCGCAGGCGTAGACAGCATCGTAGCCTTCGAGGTCCGGCACGACGTCCAGCACGGTCCCGCGCGTACCCGAGGACCCATCAACTGTCGCAACCTTTGCGCTGGGAAACTCGCCTGCGACTGGTACGAACCTCGCTTCCGCGAAGCCCAGAAAGATATCGTGAGGGATATTCAGAGCTGTGAGGCGGCGGGAAAGTATCTTGAGCGGGGCCACCCCGATTCCGCCTCCCAGAAGAGCCGACCGCTCCGCGGTTGGCTGGATCCCGAACCCTCTACCGAGCGGCGCGCTGACCTCTATCCTCTCCGGCGCCCGATCCAGGAGCGCCGTCCCCCTTCCCCGCACCTCGAAGAGCAGGCTCGCCACCCCGCCCTCGTAGTCGTAGAACGAGAACGGCCGCGCCAGAAAAGGATCGAACGTAATGGGATATCCGGCGGCGCGAGCCATGACGAACTGCCCCGGTTCCACGGAGCCTTCGGGCCATCGGTAGCTCAATAGCGTGTAGCCGCCAATCTCCCGGCGCTCTTCGATCTCTACGGAATAGAACCTCACGTCTTGGTGGCGTAGAGGCCCTGGAGGGGATTAACTCGCCGCATGCCACCCCGGATCTTCGACTCGATGCCCTGCACCGCGGCAGCAGCGGCGGCGAGAGTCGTTATGCAAGGCACGCCGTGCAGCAGGGCCTTGCGACGGATCAGATATCCGTCCGTGCGCGCTCCACGGCCCCAGGGCGTGTTCAGGATCAGGTCTACGCCGCCGTCCTCGATCAGCCCGAGAACGTCTTCCCCCAGCTCCCCGATCTTCGGCACCACCGTAACGGGCAAACCATTGTTCTGGAGTACCTCCGCCGTCCCCTCGCTCGCCGCGATCTCGAACCCGAGGTCCGCGAACGCCCGCGCCAGCAACACGACCGACCGCTTGTCCCGGTTGGAGACGGAGATGTACACCCGCCCCGCCACCGGGAGCGTCAGCCCCACCGCCGTTAGCGCCTTGGCGAACGCCCCGCCAAAGGTAGCGTCTATCCCCATCGCCTCGCCCGTCGA
>DASSMB010000016.1:0-31271 GCA_035689095.1 Rubrobacteraceae bacterium
GACCAGCGAATATTAAAGAAAGTACCAACATGTAGAGCACGTATAGCGTTACATATGTCCACTCCGACCTCATCATGCGTCGAAGCCTGCCAGGGGGCAGCGGTGGTGATCCGGGAGCTGAGGCCGGCATCACTCCAAGATGCTTCTGGAGGTATCGGGAAACAGCACCTACTTCAGATGCGGAGAGTAAGTTGGCCGAAGAACGTCGCCGTGGATGGCGCATGATCGCATTCCTGAGAGAGCCTACGCTCGTGACCTCGACTCCTCGCACGGGTCCGTAGTGACGAAGTTCTCCGGTACTAAAACACACTATAGGATTCACCCAATAAGTAGCGCCACAGGCATCAGCTATGAGTCGTCTGACATCCTTCGCTTCTCCTTTGACCTGCGCTATGGGATCCTTGCTCCTCGGCTGTCCGTCCACCCGAAGTTGATCATCTGTGACCGTGATCTCTCCCTTCCAGGCTTTGGTCTCGATAGCGAAGACGCCCGGCGGGCCAACGACGAAATGGTCAACATTCCCCCGGTCCAACGCAAAGTAGTCGTGGAACACGTGGAAGCCTTCTTTATAGAGCTTCTCTAGCTCCTCTCCCACTAGGAATTCACCTCTCGCGCCTTCCTCCCAGCGCCAGTCCCTGGATTCCATCAGCTTCGTCATCGCCCAACAGATTCCGACTATCATGAAGGTGCCGACTGTGGTTCCTACTGGACTCAGTCTTCCCGAGAATACGAATACGAAGAGAAACAGAGGATATAGAAGCAACAAAGGAACAAGTAGGAGTAACCAAAGCCTCATACTCTTCATGTGCTTGCTCCAGGCATACGCGCCAGCTTTGCTTCTTCGCATAGATTCCATGAGGGTCTTATCGGCCAAAGCCGAGGAGGCCTTTAATCACTCTGTAGACTGAGGTTAGAGATCCTCCGACGGTAGCTCGAAGATGGTCTCTACTTTCGTGTAGTTTCCGGCGAGGCGTCCGAGTGGCTGGAGCCCGTCCACGTCTATGCGGCCGTTCTGGTACAGCTCGTCCCGGACATGGAAGCGGACCATCTTGCCGATCACGAGGTGGTCGGAGCCGAGCGGGATGATCCTGTCCAGGACACACTCCATGCTGACGCCCGCTTCCTTTACTCGCGGCGCCTTTACCACCTCGCAGGGAGCCGGTGTGAGTCCCGCCTTCTCGAACTCGTCGGCCTCGGGCGGATGGGTTTTGGAGGACTCGTGCATGGTGTTGGAGAGCGGCAGGGAGACGATGTTGATGACGAACTCTCCGGTCTCCTCGATGTTGTCGAGGGTGTCCTTAGTGAATTGATCGTCGGAGGTGCGCGGCCCGATGCTTATGCAGAGCATGGGCGGGTTACGGGATGCGACGGTGAAGAAGCTGAAGGGCGCGAGGTTGCGGACGCCGTCCCGGCTCACGGTGGAGGTCCAGGCTATGGGACGCGGGACTACGGAGCCTATCAGGAGTTTGTAGACGCTCTGCGGGTCGAGATCGCGGGGGTCTATGATCACGGTTGGTTACTTTGCCGGGAGACACTCGGGACAGAGGCCGCCGAGTAGCACGTTCTTCCAGTCAACCATGAACTTCCGGTCGCCGGAGATCTTCAACCCCTCGACGCCCTCGACGTGTACGTCGTAGAGCCGGTCGCAACTCCGGCAGCGGAAGTGATGGTGGGTGGGGTCTGGATCCGAATCGTAGAGCACGGCGCCGCGGCTCTCGATCATCCGCAAGAGTCCCACATCCACGAGTACCGAGAGCGTGTTGTAAACCGTGGCCCGCGACAACTCCGGCAACTCGTCGCGGGCACGCCCGAACACCTCGTCGGCTGTCAGGTGCTCGCCCGCCCCAGCCTCAAAGGCGGACCACACGGCACGCCGCTGGGGCGTGATCCGCAGCCCCGCATCTCTCAACTTCTCCAAATACCCTTCCCTCGTCACGCAACTCTAGAGAGATAGTCTACTTGGATTTGATACGCAGTTCACTCCGAATTGGATCTCGCCCCAGAGACTCCGCATGCCGTACGTAAGAACCGGCGCGAGACGTTCCGCTCTCGCGCCGGTTCTTTACTTCTCTTACGATGAGAAGGCTAACCGAGCTTCCTGGCGATCTCGTCTATCTCCTCGGGGCTGACGGTCGGGGCGAACATCTCGGGGACCGGAGTAAGGTCCGGGACCTCGCCGCCCTCGGGTATGCCGTCCACGACCTCGCGCTCCTCGCCGGTGTCGGCCTGCGGGCCGTTCCAGATCTCCCCCATCTGCCTGTAATCATCGGGGCTGAAGCGGTACAGGAAACGATGGTAACCCTTGTCCATGAACTTCCTGGCGTGCGGATATTTCTCGCTCTGTATGTCCGGCACCGGCAGCAACTTCGTCACGTCCACACCCGAGAGGTCGGAGAGCGCCTTGGCGTAGGCCTCCTGGTGGACGCCACCGCGGACTATGAGGTACCCGACCATCTCGCGGGCCACGGGGTTGTCGGTGGTCTCGTAGACCCGGATCTTGCCCATCCTGGCGCCGGACTCCAGGAAGAAGTTGTGGAGCAGATCCAGCTTGAGGTTGCCGGTGGAGAAGACGTAGTCGCCACTCCACTTCGCGCCCCCGGCGCCAGCAGCCATGGTGCCGAGGCCGGTGTTGAGGAAGTGGTCCGGGTACCCGGCGCCCAGGCCCATCCCCAAAGGCGCAGTTCCCAGAGAACCGTCCGCGTTCTCGACGGTCTTGTCGAGCAGGAGGTTTATGGTATTCGCCACCAGCTCTATGTGCCCCATCTCCTCGGCGGCGATGTTGGCGACCAGATCGTAGTAGGGCCGGATCCTGCTCTTACCCCTCATGTTGAATGACTGATAAGTGTAGTTCATCAAAGTAGACATCTCGCCGAACTTGCCGCCCATGAGCTCCTGAACCGTCGCCGCCGCTGCCGGGTCGGCTTCCGAGGGCCTCGGTAACTCTACCTGTAATTTGTCTATGCGTAGAAACATGCTCCTCCTGTTCCTGACCCTTCCTCCGTTTGCGTAGAAAATTCGCCCGCACCACTCGCGCGGAACCTCTCGTGAACCTCCTCTCGTACGCCTCGATATATTTATTCTCTGTTTAGATTTCGTCTAAACAAATAAAAAGTCTAATTTAATGAGCGCGTTAAGGATCCGGGCTACGAGGAGTAAGGCTGAACATACGGAACATACAAAGTGAGACGCCGCCCTCCCGGAAGGAGGACGGCGTTCCGGTCAGGAGGGTACGGATACCTCAGAAGTGAGGTCCGGCCTCCCGCACCTCGTCTGAGACCTCGGCCTCGAACTTCTTGAAGTTCTCCCGGAAGAGGTCTGAGAGCTTCTTGGCCTGCTCGTCGTAGGCTTCCTTGTCGGACCAGGTCTCGCGGGGGTCCAGGATCTCCGTCGGCACGCCCGGCACTTCTTTGGGGACGTTGAGGCCGAAGAAGGGGTCCTTCTCCGTTACCGCGTCGTCGAGCTTGCCCCCGATGACGGCGCGGACCATCTCGCGGGTTGCGGCGATGTCCACGCGGCTTCCAACCCCGTAGGGACCGCCACTCCATCCGGTGTTTATGAGGTAGCAGCGGGTGCCGTGCTCGCGCAGCCTGTCGGAGAGCATCGTGGAGTAGGTGGTGGCGGGCAGCGGCAGGAACGGCGCCCCGAAGCAGGTGGAGAAGGTCGCCTCAACGTCCGTCTCCATGTCGGCCTCGGTGCCGGCGAGCTTGGCGGTGTAGCCGGAGAGGAAGTAGTAGGCGGCCTGCTCGGGCGTGAGGGCGCTTATGGGCGGGAGCACCCCGAAGGCATCGGCGGTCAGGAAGAGGACGGCGGATGGGTGTCCGGCCATGCCCTCGGGGACGGCGCCCTGGATGTGCTCCAGGGGATAGGCGGCGCGGGTATTCTCGGTGAGGGCGCGGTCCGTGTAGTCCTCTTGCCGGGTCTTGCGGTCCATTCCGACGTTTTCGAGCACCGCTCCGAAACGGATGGCGTCGTAGATCTGGGGTTCCTTATCGGGAGAGAGGTCTATGGTCTTTGCGTAGCAGCCGCCCTCGAAGTTGAAGACGCCTTCATCCGACCAGCCGTGCTCGTCGTCCCCGATGAGGCGTCTCTCCGAGTCTGCGGAGAGGGTGGTCTTTCCGGTGCCGGAGAGCCCGAAGAAGAGTGCCACGTCGTCATTCGGGCCGACGTTGGCCGAGCAGTGCATCGGGAAGACATCGTACTCCGTCGGGAGGACGAAGTTCAGTACGGAGAAGATCGACTTCTTGATCTCACCGGCATAGCGCGTGCCGCAGATGAGGACGAGCTTGCGCTCGAAGTCCAGGCCGACGAAGGTCTCGGATTCGGTGCCGTCCTCCTCCGGGTCGGTGAGGTAGCCGGGGACCGAGATGACAGTCCACTCCGGCTCGAAGGAGCGAAGCTCCCCGCGATCCGGACGCCGGAAGAGCTGGCGGGCGAAGAGTGCGTGCCAGGCGAACTCGGCGACCACCTGCACGTTCAGCCTGTAGCGCGGGTCGGCCCCGGCGTAGGCGTCCACGACGTAGACTTCGTCCAGGTTCTCCATGTAGGCGGAGGCTTTTTCGAGTATGGCGTCGAAGGCCTCCGGCGAGAAGGGTTTGTTGACCGCTCCCCAGGCGACGGTGTCCCTCGTCATCTCATTCTCTACGATGAAGCGGTCTTTCGGTGAGCGTCCGGTGCGTTTACCGGTCTTCGCTAGGAGGGCGCCGGAAGAGGAGATCATGCCTTCCCTGCGCCGCACCGCCGCCTCGACGAGCCTGGCGGGAGGCAGGTTCTCATGCACCGCTCCCAGGTGCGTCAGCCCGAAGCGTTCGAGCGTCGTCTTGCGTTCAGCTACATCCATGCATTTCCCTTTCACCCTTTACAACCCGACCATGTTGGGCCGCAAGGCGCACACCGGTTCATGCCGACGCAGCGGCGCCATCCGCCGCCCGAATTCTAACAAACGACCGCCAGGGTCGCCGAAGGGCGGGGCCGAATCGGCTCCCACGAAGCACGAACCTGCCGCATCGAGTCCGACGCTCCGAGCGCGCGAAGTGGCCGGGTTACTGGCCTTCCGCCGCAAACGCACAGCAGGCATACGCCTTCCCGGCTAGATGACGGCGAGCGCCGCTACCACAAGGCTAACTATCATATCCGCCCACGAAACGCGTAGAGAGAGCCTTTGAAGATCACGGCGCCGCATCGCCAGAGCGCGAGCCTCTTCCCCACTCCCGGCCTGACGTTCGGCCTCGGCGAGACCGGCCAGCTTGCGGCCGAAGTAGGCTCCGTGGGCGGCGACCAGGCCGAGCAGCACCGCGAGCAGCAGGTACTCCACGTAGCGCACGACCCCGAAGCCCGAGGAGAGTCCGTCGAGCAAGGCAAATATTACGAGCAGGATCAGGTTGACGCTCCCCACCCTGGCGTACTGCTTCCCGATCCTGGAACGCACCGACACGCGCTCGTGCTCCTCCCACTTCATAGCCTTGAGCGCCGGTGAGACGACCGCCGTCGTGAAGACCACGCCACCCAGCCATACCCCCGCGAGTATTGCGTGCGCGGCGTGAAAGGTCACGCTCAACATCTCCACCTCCTTCCGTTTCGGGAACTCCGTCGGGAACTCCGGGCCCGCTTTGCCAGGAAGCAAATCCTTGATCGCTTGCCATTGAGCTTCCGTGAGTTCGCACCTTTTGGGCATATCCACCTCACTCGTTGGCCTCTCTCTTGCTGAGAGAAAGAGATGTTACCCTATATGTCGATTTGCCCTAGAACATATAGCTCCTTACCGACTGCTAGGCCTCGAAAGCTATGCCGGAGGGGTTCTGGGTGCGGAAGTCTTCGAGGGTCTGGGCATCGAGGTAGTCGAGGATGGCTTGCTGGCCTTCTTCCAGGGCCTCATGCAGGGCGCATGGAGCGCCCTCGCCGCAGTTGCGGTTTTGCATGATACAGCGCGTAACGGCGAAAGGTCCTTCGACCGCTTCCACGGCTTCGCGGAGGGATATGTCGCGCGCCGGCCGCGTCAGGCGGGAGCCTCCGCCGCGACCCTGCTCGCTCTCGACCAACCCGGCGCGGGAGAGGTTCGCAAGTATTCTGGCGAGTAGACGCCGCGGGATGTGGGCGTCGGCCGAGATCCTGTCCGCCGTCACCCTCTCCCCCGTCCACGCGAGATAGAGCAAAGCCCTCAAAGCGTATCGCCCCTCGCTACTCAACTCCAACCGCAAGACATCCACCTCTCCACAGAAACCCGCAACCATCCGGCAGATCCATGTACCCACCCGAGTCGCCATAAGATACACGCCAACCAGAGGCGCAATACCCGAACGTTCCAGACGCTTTGATTACTGTATTTGTAATAATATATCGACGGCGGGCACTCCATACACGACGAAGGAGGCGGTGGAGATGACGACCAGACCTCATCCGGAATCCGCGCGTCCCATGCACGGTGCGCTTCAACGCTTTGACCTGGAGGGTGAAGTCTCTCGTCTGCGCGGCGAGAAGGAGTGGCGTGAGGGCGGGCGCAACGCCATCACGCTGCGCAAGGGAGGCGGTTTGAGCGTGGTGTTGCTGGTGATGAAGGCCGGTGACCGGCTGGAGGAGCACGTCGCGCCCGGTCCGATCTCACTCAGCGTCCACGAGGGCCGCATCAGGTTCTCGGCCGCTGGCGAGACGGTGGAGGCCGGAACCGGGACGGTGCTCACGTGCGACGCCGGGGTGCGTCATTCCGTGGAGGCCCTCGGCGACGCGGTGTGCCTGCTAAACGTGACGGCCGGAGGCGAGGTGTGGGATCCCGAATGAGCGGGATGGCTCCGTGGATCTGACCAAGACGGCTGCGCGAGCCGAAGACCGGAATGGCGTCGTATGGGCACTGGAAGAGAGCGGCGACCTGAACGCGAACCTGGTGCGGTTCGGCACCGGTCGCGGCGTCGGAGAACACGTCAACGACGAGGTCGACGTACTGTTCCTGGGCGTGTCGGGAGCAGGATTCGTCATCGTAGATAACGAGAAGCACGCCCTCTCGGCGGGGAAGCTCGTCTTCGCGCCAAGGGGGACCCGGCGCTCCACCATCGGAGCCTCGGACGAATTCTCCTATCTCACCGTACATCGCCGCCGGGGACCGCTCCGGATCTCCGAACGGATCTCCGAAAAGTAGCCCGTCAAGCTCCGCGCCCGGCAGAGTACCTCGCCTGACTTGCCGCTGGTATTCGCCGCCTGTAGATTTCCGGTGCGGTTGCAAAGTTCGGGCTTTGTAGGAGTTGGTCTTGGGTGTCGGGCGCGAAAGAGATTCTCGGCGGCTCGCCGGCGAGGGACCGGGGAGGAAGAAAATGGTGTAGACGCGGGACCCAGGGATCTACGGCTATCCTCTCTAGGTGATTTACGTGAAAGGAGTCGACAGATGGACGTAACTGCGGCGGTGGTTCGCGAGAAAGAGCAGCCTTTCGTCATCGAGGAGCTTGCTCTGGAGGAACCTCGGGCAGACGAGGTACTGGTGCGGATCGTAGGGGCGGGGGTGTGCCACACGGACCTGATCGTGCGCGACCAGTGGTATCCGGTGCCGCTGCCCGCCGTGCTCGGCCATGAGGGCGCGGGCGTGGTCGAGAAGGTCGGCGACGGCGTGACGAAGGTTCAGCCTGGTGACCACGTCGTATTGAGCTACCGCGCGTGCGGCAAGTGCATCAACTGCCTGCGCGGAAAGCCGCCCTACTGCCTCAAGCTCTACGAAGAGAACTTCGGCGGCGCGCGCACCGACGGCTCTAACGCCCTGAGCAAAGGCAGCGAGACCGTCCACGGTCACTTCTTCGGCCAGTCCTCGTTCGCCACCTACTCATTGGCGGCGGAGCGCAACGTGGTGAAGGTACGCGATGACGTACCGCTGGAGTTGCTCGGTCCCCTCGGATGCGGCATCCAGACGGGTGCGGGCGGCGTGCTCAACTCCCTGCACCCGGAGGCCGGCAGCAGCATAGCCGTGTTCGGGACGGGGTCCGTGGGGATGAGCGCGATCATGGCCGCCAGGGTCGCCGGGTGCGCCACGATCATCGGCGTGGACGTGAAACCAAACCGGCTGGAGCTTGCGAAGGAGCTCGGCGCGACCCACACCATAAACGCGGCGGAGTCCGGGAACGTGGTCGAGGAGATCCAGGGTATCACCGGCGGCGGCGCGGACTACACGGTCGAGACGACGGCCTCCCCGCAGGTCTTCCGCCAGGCGGTAGACTCGCTACAGCTCCTCGGGGTGTGCGGGCTCATCGGGGCGGCGGCGCTGGGGACGGAGGCGACGCTCGACATGAACAACATCCTCTTCGGCAGGACGGTTCGCGGGATCATCGAGGGAGACTCCATACCGGACATCTTCATCCCGCGCCTCATAGAGCTATATGCCCAGGGACGCTTCCCGTTCGACCGCCTGATCCGGTTCTACGAGCTGGACGAGATCAACCAGGCCGCCGAAGACTCCGAGAGCGGCGAGGTCTTTAAACCCGTCCTGAGGATGCCACAGGGCGCGTGACGGACCCCGAGGAACGCCGGACCTATCTCCGGGCGCGCGGCTAGGTTCCGGACTATCACAAGGTGCTGGCCGAGCAGGACTTCGAGGTCCTGCGTTCCTTCAACGCCATTCTGGAATAGGTCTACCTGAACGAGCGGCGCCTCGACCGCAAGACGAAGAGAAGCTCCTTCGTCCTCAGTCTGACGGCGGCGCGCTCGAAGAAGGCCCACATAAAGAGTCCCGTCAGGGCGGCCCTCGACGCGGGCGGGACGAAGAGCGCGGTACTGGAGGCGGGCGTTGTCGCATTTCAGAACAGCTTCGACGCCTGGTGCGAAGTGGCTGACGCTACCGGCATAGGGCCAACCGTGGAGGCTTACGAAGGAGGACAAGGTCTTCGCGTAGCTATCCAGGCTGCGCGACGCGGGGTTCGGCGGCATCCGCCCGCCGGGCCTCGCGGACCCGCCGGATCAGGAGCGTAAGGCTCACGAGAGCTACCAGAAGGCTCAGGAACTCCACGCCGAGATATCCGGCGAGGGTCGCGCTCCTGACGCCCGCGAAGGTGTCCCAGAGTGCGTGCAGTATCACGGCCGTCAGGAAGGCGCCGACGACCCGCCGATCCAGCCTCGCGTGTCCGGCCTTCACCCGTTCGCGCCACAGGACGGCGCAGACTATGCCGGTCCAGGCGGCGTGTCCGGCCGGAGAGGTCAGGCCGCGCAGGAGGAGAACCTCGTCCAGCGCACCCAGGTTGCCCTTCGACTGGAGGAGCGTGACGAAGCCGTAACCCATCGTCTCCAGCGCCGCGAAGCCCATCGCGGTCGCGACGCCGAGCACTATCCCGGCGGCCTCCGAACGGTAGCGTCCCATAAAGTAGAAGACGAGCGGGACGATCAGCTTCGCTCCCTCCTCGATGAACCCTATAAACAGCTTTGGCACGAAGCCGAGCGTTCTCGCCACGTCGTACTCCAGCGTCCCGGCGACCACCGTGCCGAGCACACCGCCCCACAGGAAGCAGACGGCCAGCGAGGGTAAGGATATCTCCCACTTCGGCAGCCGCTCGTAGAGGTAGGTGACGAAGGTAACGGGCACGAGGAACGCGCCGAGCAGGATGACGGAAGGGATATAGTTCGGGTTCCCCGTGCCGACGAGCACTCGCTCCACCAGGTAGAGCAAGACGAAGCCGCTGAAGAAGATCCTGACCCACCCGCGCTTCAGAAAACCCATCTCACCGATCCCGGCATCGCCGACTTCTCCGCCGACACTTTATCGCGTCCCGGTTCGGCCGGTCGTGCAGTGACTCATATACGGAGCGTAGGGTAGAAGACGGCGGCCAGCGGTATCGGGAGCCAGAAGTTGAAGAGCCGGTACCCGAGCACGGGTATGGCGGCTTCGGAGCCCACGCCGAGCAGGGCGAGGGTGGCGATCATGGTGGCCTCGAAGACGCCGATGCCGCCGGGGGTGAGGGGCAGCGTCCCGGCGGCGGTGGCTATACCGTATGCCACCAAAAGCTCCACGGTCCCCGCCGGTACGCCGAGGGCGTGGAACATGACGACCAGGCAGAGCGCGTCGAAGACCCAGTAGCCGAGCGCCAGTCCCGCGAGCCCGAACGTCGAACGAGCCCGGCTAATGTACTGTCTCCTGGCGGCCTTGATCTCGTCCCTGACCGTAGACACCACAGTGGCGGCCCAGCTTTCCACCGTCCGCCGGGACCACTCGCGCCGGAACAGCCTGCCGCCGAGGAGCAGAATACGAGCGAGAACGCGCCGGGTCAGCGCGGGGTTGCGGTACGCCTCGTAGCTGCCGGCGCCTGCTACCACGACGAAGATGATCCCGACAAGGGCGACGCTCGTCTCGGCCACGCCCAGGCTCTCGTTCAGGACCATATAGAGCAGGCTCCCGGCGAAGATCGCACCCAGAGCCCCGTAAACCAGGGCGGAGACGGCCGCCACCGCGAGGGCTATCTTCTTGCGCTCGAAGCCCCGCGACCTCAGCGCCGCGTAGGTAACCGTCGCCGCCGTCGCTCCCCCGCCCGGCAGGACGTGTGCGGCGCCATAACCGGTCACGGCGAGGCGCAGCGTGAACCACAACCCGATGCCCCGGTGCCGCCGGTAGCGCAGATAAGGCCCGAGTCCGGACGACATCATCACCGAGCGCCCCAGCAGATCCGCGTAGCACAATTCACTCAGAAGCTCCGCTAGGAAGGCCAGCAGGATTAGCGCCGGCGCCGCTTCCATCATCAGATCCACGGACCTCCTCAAGCCCGGTATCTGCGGCAGCATCAGATGCAGCGCAAGGCCGATGGACGCGACGTAGAGCACGCCGCGCGCGAACCTCCGCCTCATCTCGCCGCTTAACCGCATCCAGAGCCCTCCCAGAAGGAATACCGCACCGCATTATGGCAGAGCGGCCGGCGAGACCTCCTGGAATGTCCTTCAGGATGACCTGACAGAGCGCTTCAGCATTTCAGCTTCGCGGTGGTTTGCTTAAGAGACCTTTGCGAGACGGCGTGCTGTCTAACTAACTGCGGTCTCCGCCTGCGCCGTCCTTCGCCCGGCCAGCCTCTCGGCCGACGCTGGGTCGTGGCCCGGCAGGTACACGGTCTGGTTCTCCTCTGCGTAGCGCAGAATGCGTCCCAGGGTCCGCCGGGCCGCATTGCCGCTTGGCGAAACCCCGTCTATGGCCTGCTCGAGCATCAGTTCCTCCGTGTAGGAGGCATCGCCTGCGAGGAATAGCGAGCGTCCCTTCTCCAGGACCACCACCGATACGTGTCCCGCGCTATGACCTTCGGTCCCGACCAGCCACACGTCGCCCGCTTGGGTAAGGGCCAGGCTACGAGGGAAGGGGCCGAACGGTTCCAGTTCGAGGTCCACCAAGCGGGGGGCGAACCAGGAAGGCCAACGATGCGGCAGGTAGCCCGCCGCCTTCCCCAAAGGTCCCGTCGCAATGCGATGCTCCTCACGGGAGACGAGGATTTCGGCGTTCGGAAAATGGTGGAGTCCCCCGGCATGATCGAGATGCAGGTGGGTCAGGACCACCCGGCGCACCTCCCCGGGCTCTATCCCCAGGCTGTGCAGCCGGGGTCCAATCTCCTCCTCCGGGCGCACCGAGACCCGCACGTTGCGCCGGAAGTACGGATTCCACCGGGTAAAATAACCCGGCTCCAGCATCCGCGTGTTTGCACCGGTGTCGACCAGGATCACACCCTCCGGATGCTCAATGACCCAGCACCAGATGGGCAACTGCTCCGTCCACGGCCCACCCAACGCGGTCCTCAGCAAGCGCAATGCTCCACGGCCTTCACCCCTGCGCTGTCTTTCCCTGATCGCCACAGTCCCTGTCTGTGCCGCGCGTACCCGCATCGTCCGCTCCTTCCTGCCTACGCGGCCATCAGCCACGCAGCCATCATCTACATGACACATCATCTACATTACCATTTACGTGACGTGTCATCAACATATTCGACCAGCTTTTGCTAAAATTGGTGACATGTCACGTTGCCACACGATCGCGCACGCCAGGTAAGAGGTTCCTCACGACATGAATGAGATCGAGGAGTTGCGCTACCTGGTTTTGGCGGCCCAGCGTGAGGGGAACCGGATGCTAACTCAGAGGCTACGCCCTCTCGGACTGACTGCTTCGCAGGCGGAGGTCCTGCGCGTGCTGCAAGATCACCAACCGCTATCCCTTATAGAGCTCGGCGGGCTACTGGTGTGCGAGACGGGCAGCCCCAGTCGACTGGTCGGCGGGCTAGTCGAGGCCGGGCTAGTCGAGCGGACGCTGTCGGAGGCCGACAAGCGAATGATCACCCTTTCGCTCACTCGCGAGGGCGAGCAGACCGCCTCAGAGGTCGCTGAGGTCGAGGCGGCACTTTACCGGACGATCACCGAAGCTCTGAACAGCGAAGAAATCTCAGGAGTCTTAGCTGCCCTGCGGCGGCTGGTAGCGGGCCGCCCAGCTGGCGAAGCGCTGTCCCGGCGTTCGCGACTTTCCCGCCTGCCTTGAGGCCCCGTACTCCAATGTGAATAGAGCACTCCAGAAAGTTTGACCCTACTTGCATGTTCGCAGAGCCGTCGCATCTGCATTACGTCTTGAAACGCGCTCCTAGCCGCGCACCCGCTCCTCCACCTTCTCTACGTACTGGTCCGGCTTCGACTTACGCTCCAGGCCACCGGCGGACATGTAGCGAACCTTGCCGTAGACGGCGCGCTCGGTCCAGCCCCGGTCGTGCTGGCCGAAGACCCAGGCGACGTTGGCGAAGGAGTTGGGGTCGCGGCCGTCGAGGAAGTACTTGTTGTTGAGGTAGAGCGTTGTCCGGTAAGCGTGCTCGGGGGTGTTGGACCACTCCAGGATCTTCTTCCCCCAGTACATCCGCATGTAGTTATGCATGTAGCCGGTGTGGATCATCTCCCGCATCGCCGCGTTCCAGTACTCGTCGTGCGTCCCGGCGCTCTCTAGCTGCTTCGCGGTGTAGGTGTACTCTCGGTCGTCTTTCTTGTGCTCCTCCAGCGTCTTCTTCGCCCAGCCGGGGAGGCAGGAGTAGGAGTCGTAGTCGGGGGTGTAGTGGACGAAGTTCATGCTTAGCTCGCGGCGCACGATCACCTCCTCGACGAACGAGTCTATGTTCTTCTTGTCCGCGTTAGACTCCTGAGCTTCGAGGGCGAGCCAGACCGGGGAGACGTGCCCGAAGTGGAGGTACTTGCTCATGTGCGAGACGAAATCCGTCTGCGGCTGGTTGCGGTTGGCCTCGTAGTCCTGAAAACTCTTCTTCAGGAAGCGGCGGAAGACCTTCTTCGCCTCCGAAGTCCCGCCCCGGTACAGGTGGCTCAACACGCCCACGCTCCGGTCGAGGTCCATGCCGTCCAGCACCTTCTCGATGTCCGAGAGATCCAGGCCAGCGGCGTCCATGTTTAGCGACTGCTTCTCGGGCTTCGTGGGCTTCAGTTCGACCAGGAAGTCTTCGAGGTACTCGTGGATCCTGGGCCGCAGCGTCCTCGCGGCGTGCTCCTGCTTGCCGGAGGCGAGCTCGACGGGCACGACCACGTCGGTCTCGACCTGCACCACCCGGCAACCCGCCTCGTTAGCCACCTTCTTCCGCCACTCCTTCTGCGGGCGCAGGTAGCCGCGGTCGGTGACGATGAGAGAGGCGTCTTTCCCCGCTTCGAGCGCGACCTCGTCCGGCGATCCCTTTCGGACGGCGAGCTTTATGCCGCGTTTGTTGAGCGCGTCCTCCACGTCTTGCAGACCTTCAAGCATGAAGGCGTAGTGGCGGAGGTTGGCTTCCGGGTAGTCGTCCGTGAGGCCGAAGACGACGAGCAGGCTTTGGCCGAAGTCGTTCGCCTGCCGGACGGCGTATTCGAGGGCGTGGTTGTACTCGGCCCGCTGTGAGGACTGCATCCAGTAGAGGACGTAATCACCGTCCCGCGCGTCCTCTTCGTTGAGGTCTTGGATGCGTTCTTCCTGGATCTTCGTGGTAGCCATGTGCGCCGTCCTCCGGGGTGTTGGTCTATTCGCAAAGCATAGGAGGACTGCTCCGCCGCGGATGGGTTAGGAAACACAGTCCGCCGAAGCGGGCTATTTAGATTTCGAGGGGGCTTTCTCGAACTCGGCGGCGGCGTGGGAGCGCCACTCGAGGAGGTCGTTGCGGCGCTGGTCCAGTTCGGCGGGCGGTATCTGGCCGATGATATTGTGCTTCTCCAGCGGGTCGTTCTTCAGGTCGTAGAACTCGTCGGGCTGCTTGCCGTAGTAGTAGATGTACTTCTGGTATCCCTTGATGCTCGCCATGCACTGGAGGTCCGGGCGGCAGTTGAAGTACAGGGTGCGGCCCTCGGGAGATTTCAGCGCGGAGGCGCCGGGGTAATCGCCGTTTACGACCCTGTAGTGAAGCATGTCCAGGATGGTCGGCGGGAGGTCTATGTGGTGTATGGGAGCGTCGGCGCTGATCTTCGCGCCGTTCTGCCAGCGCTGGGGGTCGTGGATGATGAGCGGCACCCGCAGGCCCTCCTCGTAGACGACGCCGTCGTGCCCCTTCACGCCGTGCTCCCCGAATGCCTCGCCGTGGTCGCCGTAGATGATGAAGATAGTGTTCTTGTACAGACCGAGCTTCTTGTACTGTTCGATCAGGTTCTTTATCCAGAAGTCGTCGTAACGGACGGCGTTCAGGTAGCGGTTGAGCACGTCGTCTTTGGCGAGCGGCACGCGCCCGTAGCGGGTGGGCGCGAGGTACTCGTGGTGAGGCGTGATCCCGATGTAACTCGCCATAAAAGGCCTGTCCTTGTGGCTCGTGAGCCACTCTTCGCTGGGCTTGAGCAGAATGTCGTCCTCGTAGCCCAGGTAGCCGGAGCGCTGGAAGCCCTTCTTGCTCATTTCCTTCAGGCCGACGAAGTCCTCGTAGCCGAAGTTCTTGGCGAGCTGCGGGCGGTTCTCGAACGTCGCGATGGCCGACTGGAACATGACGGTGTTGTAGCCCTGCTCCTTCAGCAGCTCCGGCAGGCACTTGACCGGCACACCGCCCGGCTCGGCCTCGTGTATGTCCGTGGACGGGTCCGGGTAGATGCCGCAATTTATCGAGGTCAGGGCCTTTGAGGTGTGCGGGGTGGTCGTGTAGGCCCGTTCGACCAGCAGGCTCTTCTTCGAGAGCTCGTCCAGGAACGGCGTGGTCTGAAGGTCCGGGTTGTAGGGCGTGACGGAGCGCTCGCGGGTGGATTCCAGGTGGATCAGGACGACGTTCCGCTTCTCGGTCCGGGGGGTCTCCTTGAGCTTCACGTCCGTGAGAGGGACGGAGACGGAGGCTCCCGCCTTCTCGACCTCGAGTTCGTCGGCGCCAGGAGCGGCGATGCCCGTGATGAGGACGTTGGTCAGGGGGCTGAGGGAGAAAGAGCGGTCGGAGTTTTCGGCGCCGGGGACCATCGAGAGCGAGGCGATGCCGACGGCGATCAGGCACAGCCCCGCCGCCTCAAGCCGGGAGGTCCGCGCAGTCCCTTCATGACTCCGGCGCGCGGCGAGGCGCGTGATGGCCCAGGGACCGAGAGCGGCGTAGAGCAGGGCCAGGATCAGGCCGAGCCAAACGTACCAGGCGGCCTCGCTGGCGATGATCTCCTTTACCTCTCCGAGGGTGCTCAGGTAGAAGGTGATGACGCTGTAGTCGAGGGTGGAGCCCGTACCCTCGAAGTACTGGTAAGCGACCGTCGAGACGGTGACGATGAGCAGCGAGATCACGTGAAAGAAGACTACAGCGACCTTGCGTAGCGCTCCCCGTCGGGCGACGGCGAAGAGTCCGACCCAGAGTATCCCGTATCCCACGTTGAAGAGGATGTCGGAGCGCATGAGGTCGAGGCTTCCCCACAAGCCCGGCGCATCGTCCTTGATGGCGATGCTCATGGCCTTTAGGGTCAGGTTGTAGACGGTGAGCGGAACGAGGAGGCTGAGGAGGTAGATCCAATCCCTCCCGCTCAACAACTCCCGGATAGTCTTCTGAAACGCGCCGACCATGAAGACGGATAATATACCGCATACCTCCAGATCGCCCATCCGGGCGGCTGGGAGATTAAGTTCTGGCCGACTCCTAGTCCGGCTTCGACTCGGGCTCGAACCGGAGCGCGGCGGAGTTTATGCAGTAACGCAGGCCCGTGGGGGCGGGGCCGTCATCGAAGACGTGGCCCTGGTGCGCGCCGCAGGTCGCGCAGTGGACCTCCGTGCGGCGCATGAAGAAGGACCGGTCGCTCTCCGTCTCCACGTTACCCTCGTCAACCGGCGCCCAGAAGCTCGGCCACCCGGTCCCGGACTCGAACTTGGTATCTGATGAGAAGAGCGGCGTCCCGCAAGCTACGCACAGGTAGGTGCCGTCCGCCTTGTTGTCGTTGTACTCACCGGTAAAGGGCCGCTCGGTGCCTTTCATCCGCGTCACACGGTACTGCTCGGAGGTGAGCTGGTCCTGCCACTCCTCTTCGGTCTTCTGGATCTTCCTCGGCGTATCAGTCATGCCGAAATTTTAGCACGCGGATAGTCACCTAAAGTGCGCGCTCCGTGCCCAGTACCGCCGTTACCTGGCTGGAGAGCACACCGCCGTTGCCGTGAACGAGGGCGACGTTCGCGTCCTCTACCTGCCGCATGCCGCACTCTCCCCGGAGCTGGCGCACGGCCTCGACGATGAGGAGCAGACCGTACATCCCCGGATGGTTGTAGGAGAGCCCGCCGCCGCTGGTGTTTACCGCGAGCTCACCACCCGGCGCTATGCGTCCGCCGGAGACGAACGCTCCCCCCTCTCCCTTCCGGCAGAACCCGAGGTCTTCGAGGAACATCACGGTGTTTATGGTGAAGGCGTCGTAGAGCATCGCCACGTCCACGTCGGCGGGACCGAGCCCCGCCATCCCGAACGCCCGCGGCCCGGACTCGGCGGCGGCGCTCGTGGTCAGGTCCGGCATCTGGCTTATGTGGCGGTGCCAGTGCGCCTCCCCCGCTCCGAGCAGGTATATCGGTGTCTTCTTGAGGTCTCGCGCCCGCTCCGCACTCGTGACTATCGCGGCGCAGCCGCCGTCGGTGACGAGGCAGCAGTCCCGGACGGTGAGAGGCGCTGAGACCATGCGGCTATTCAGGACATCTTCGACGGTCAGGTCGTCGCGCATGAATGCCTTGGGGTTGAGCTTCGCCCATTCTCTCGCGGCGACGGCTACCTCGGCGAGTTGCTCGCGGGTCGTGCCGTACTCGTGCATATGGCGGGAGGCGGCGAGGGCGTACATGCTGACGGGATAGCGGGGGTTGTAGGGCGCCTCGTATGGGAGAGTCTCGGAGCCGGAGACGAGGCGACCGCCGCCGGAGCGCTGGGTGGAGCCGTAGGTGATCAGGGCGACCTCGCAGAGCCCGGCGTCTATGGCGGCCGCGGCGTGGAAGAGGTGGGAGACGAAGGATGAGCCGCCGATGCTGGTGGCGTCCGTGTAGCGGGGCCGGATGCCGAGGTACTCGCCCGCGGAGAGGGTCGGCATGTGGTAGTAGGCGGAGGCGGAGAAGAGCCCGTCCACGTCGGACTTTTCGAGGCCGGCGTCGTCGAGAGCCCGGAGGGTTGCCTGCCCGATCAGGTCGAGCGGCGTAAGCCCCGGCCCGACCTCGCCGAGATCGCTCTCCGCCACACCAACTATGGCCGCTCTCCCGCGCAGGCTCATCCGGCTCCATCCTCCAGCTCGGCATCCGGCACGAAGACGGCGACCGGCTCGTCGCCCTCCCGGCGCACCCGGAGGGCCACCCTCGCCCCGATCCCGACTTCCTTCGCCGACACTCCCTCGACCCGGCTCATCATCCTGAAGCCCTCGTCCAGGTCAACGAGCGCTACGTTGTACGGTTCGGCGTCGCGGCGGTGTACGGCGGTCGTCGCGTAGACCGTCCCTCGTCCGCTGCTCGACCGCCATTCGAGGGTTCCGCTCCCGCAGGCCGGGCAGAGGACTCTGGGGTAGAAGACGGCAGCGCCGCAACCCCGGCAGAGCTGGAAGCCGAGCTTCCCTTCCTCTAGATAGCGGTGGTAGGTCTCTGCGGGCGCTGGCTCGTTCTTCCGGTTCACGGGTTACGGTCTCCTGGGGCTGCCGGACACGCGGACAGGCATCTTCTATGAGCCCGGAGTCTGGCGCAAGTTCCGGCGCGGTTGCGCGTGGTGCATAGGGCGTGCGAGTATGATGCCTTATTCGGGCAGGGCTATCGAGTCGAGTAGAGAGGAGCACCGATGGCTACGGGAACCACGGAAGCGCGTAGGGGACCAGAGGTCCATCATCTCAAGAGGGATGTAAGCCTTATCGGGTTGCTCTTCGTATCGCTGGGGTCGATCATCGGGTCCGGGTGGTTGTTCGGCGCGTTGTTCGCGGCCCAGATCGCCGGTCCGGCGGCGCTGCTGGCCTGGATCGGCGGCGGAATAGGGATGCTGCTACTTGCCCTGATCCACGCCGAGCTGGGAGGCATGTATCCGGTTGCGGGCGGCTCGGCCCGGTACCCTCACTTCTCCTACGGGAGCCTGGTGGGGTTCGCCATCGGGTGGATAACCTGGGTCGGGGCGGTAACGGTCGCTCCCATCGAGGTCGAGGCCGCGCTGCAATACGCGGCCAACTACTTCCCCTGGCTCACCAGCACGGCGGGCGGCGTGACCGTACTCACCGGACCGGGCATCGCCGTGGCAGCGGTGCTGATGCTCCTGTTCACCATAGTCAACCTCTTCGGCGTCAAGCTGCTGGCGGAGTCGAATAACGTGATCATGATCTGGAAGATCGCGATCCCGTTCCTGGCGATCATCGTGATCATGCTCCTGGCATTCCACACCTCGAACTTCACCGCGAAGGGCGGCTTTATGCCGTTCGGCGTCCAGAGCATACTGAGCGCCATCTCGACCGGGGGTATTATCTTCGCCTACCAGGGCTTCGAGCAGGCCATCCAGCTCGGGGGCGAGACGAACAACCCGCAGCGAAACATCCCGATCGCGGTCATCGGGGCGATGCTGGTCGGCGTCGTGATGTACATCCTCTTGCAGGTCGCCTTCCTGGGCGCCCTGGACCCCAAGAACCTCTCCGAAGGCTGGACGAAGCTCTCGTTCGAGGGGCTGGCCGGCCCGTTCGCGGGCCTGGCGACGGCGATCGGGGCCGGGTGGCTGGCGACGCTGCTATATATAGACGCGGCGGTCTCGCCGGGCGGGACCGGCCTGATCTACACGGGTTCCAGCTCGCGCCTCTCTTTCGCGATGGCCCGCAACCACTACATACCGGCGTTCTTCGGACGGCTCAGCGAGAGGGGCGTCCCGACGATCAGCGTCATATTCAGCTTTATCGTCGGCATGATCATGTTCCTCCCGTTCCCCGGATGGCAGGAGCTGGTCGGCTTTATCACCTCGGCCACCGTGATGGGCTACGCCACGGCGCCGCTGGCGTTCGGCGCCCTCCGCCGCCAGGAGCCGGACCACCCGCGGCCCTTCAACTTGCCCGGCGGCGCGGTCCTGGCTCCTCTTGCGTTCGTTATCGCGAACCTGATCATCTACTGGACCGGCTGGCCAGTGCTCTGGAAGCTGTTCGTCGCCATCGCCCTCGGCTTCGTCCTCCTCGCCATAGCCCAGGCGACGAGCTCCTCGGACAGGACCCCGACCCTCGACTGGAGGTCCGCCTCCTGGTTGTGGCCGTACCTTGCCGGGATGGCGATCATCTCCTACCTCGGCGCGTTCGACGGGATAAAGGTCATCCCGTTCGGATGGGACATCGTGGTGATGACGGTCTTTAGCCTCGCTATCTACTTCTTCGCCATGTCCGTCCGCCTCCACCCCGACGAGGTGCGCCGCCACGTCGCCGACGCGCGCGAAGAGGCCGCTGTGGAAGAGGAACTCGCGGTATAGACGCGACAGCCTGACAGGCCGCCCACTTGAGGCCGGGACTCGTACCCGGCCTCCTTTTCTCGAACTATTCGAGGTCGGCGAGAGCTTTTTCGTGGACTTCGAGGTCCCGCTCGCCGTGCAGGACGAATCGGACGAGGCGCACGTTTTCGAGCGCTCCCGACGTCTCGGCTACCGTCTTCAGGGCGACTGCCGCGGCCTCCTCGACCGGGTAGCCGAAGATGCCGGTCGAGATGGCCGGGAACGCCACGGACTCTATGCCCCGCTCATCCGCGAGGGTGAGCGAGTTGCGATAGCAGTCCGCGAGCAGCTCCGCCTCCGGGCGGTCCTGGCCGTAGACGGGACCGAGGGTGTGGATGACGTGACGGTTCGGCAGGTCGTGGCCGCCGGTTATGACGGCCTCGCCGGGCCTTATCGGGGCGAGCGGCCGGCACTCCTCGGCCAGACCCGGTCCGGCTGCGCGGTGGATGGCCCCGGCGACACCCCCGCCAGGCATCAGCCCCGCGTTCGCCGCGTTGACGACGGCGGTTACGTCGCGCTGGGCGGCTATGTCTCCCCGGACGCACTCGATGGTGACGCCATTTATCTCCCGCTTCATCCTGTCGCCTCCACGGAGAACACGGACCGGCCGCAGCGCCACACGGCCTCCACGGAGAGGTCGGGGGCGAGCACCGTCACGTCGGCGTCGTAGCCGGGGGTGAGGCGGCCCTTGCGCTTCCCCTCGCCGATGAGCCGGGCGGGCGTGGTGGAGGCCATGCGGACGGCCTCGGGGATGGTGCAGCCGGTGAAGGCCAGGATGTTCTGGAAGGCCCGGTCCATCGTGAGGATGCTGCCGGCTATGGCGCCGCTGCCGAGCCTGGGGACGCCGCTCTCCAGGTAGACCGTGCGGGTCGCGAGCCGGTACTCTCCGGCCCCCATCCCGGCGGCGGAGATGGCGTCGGTAGTAAGGTAGATGCGGTTCGGTCCGAGCATTCTGAAGGCCAGGCCCACGACCTCCGGGTGGACGTGCAGGCCGTCGGGGATGAGCCCGCAGACGACGAGCGGGTGGGCGAAGGCGGCGCCGGGGATGCCGGGCTCGCGGTGGTGCAGCGGGCTCATGGCGTTGAACAGGTGCGTCACGCCGGAGACCTGATGGTCGAAAGCTTCGTAGGCGAGTACGAAAGAGGCGTCGGAGTGTCCGGCGGAGACGGCGGTCCCGCGGTCGCGCGCCCGCTCCATCAACTCCCCGGCGCCCGGTAGCTCGGGGGCGAGCGTGAGCATCCGCACGGGACCGAGGTCGAGGAGGCGTTCCAGCAGCGCGACGTTCGGCGGGTTCAGGTGGGCGGCGGCGTGGGCGCCGCGCTTCTCCAGGTTCAGGAACGGGCCTTCCAGGTGGATGCCGAGGACTTCGGCGCCGGATGCAGGATCGCCGGTCCTCGCCGCCAGCTCCGGCAGCGCCCGCTCGTAGAGGGACTCGGGAGAGGAGATCACAGTCGGAAGATAAGACGTTGTGCCGGTCTGGAGCAGCGCCTCCGAGAGCTCATCCAGGCGCCCTGGCTCGGTCGCCACGTCCACCCCGAAGGAGCCGTTCACCTGAAGGTCCACGAACCCGGGGACGATGAGCGAGTCCGGGTAGTCGTGGACCTCGTCGGCCTCCTCGGCGAGCGACCCGTCGCGGCCGATGTCCCGGATGGATCCGCCCTCGATCAGGACGGTCGCCTCCGGCCAGACCTCGTAGTCCGTTACCACCCTTCCCCGCAACGCGACGAGTTTCACGATACCCTCCTCCCTTCCTCTCTGTTATGCCGACGTATCAACGGTGCCCGCCTGTTCTCGTACTGCGTCTTCCTCATACCCGGCGCCGCTCTCTCCGGGACGGACGTCGGGGACGCGGAGGAGGAAGTAGACGCCAAGGGCCATGATCAGGGAGAGCGACGCTATGGAGATGCGGTATGCCAGCCCTCCAAGCCCGTCGAGAACGAATAGCAGGATGGCCGTGAGCGCCGGTCCCGTGACGGCTGAGACTTTTCCGGCGAGCGAAAAGAGGCCGAAGAACTCGCCCAGCTTCTCCGGCGGCGAGAGTGCGATGAGCATGACCCGGCTGACGGTCCACGTCCCGCCGAGAGCTATCCCGACGAGAGGCCCCGCCAGGTAGAGCATCCAGGGCCCCAGAGCGGCGGCGGCGAGCGCGATGGAGACGAGCCACAGCCCGAGGACCGCGAGCAGCGTCCTCTTCGGGCCGTACCGGTCCGTGGCGAAACCGCAGATCGTCGAGCCCACGACCGCAAAGACCGTCGAGAAGAGGAGAAGGTTGCGTATCTCCCCGCTGTCCATGTCGAAGACCTTGCGGCCGTAGAGCGCCATGTTGGAGATGGCGGTGTTGGCCGCGTCGGTGTAGAGGATGGTCGCGATGATGAACGTGCCGACGCCCGCGTAGCGGCGCAGGTTCTTCAGGGTCCGCACCACGTCCCGGTACGCGATCCCGAGCGAGACGGGCCGCGGCGCGCGCACGGCCGGGTCGGGGACGAAGAAGAAGACCGGCAGGCTAAAGAGGAGGTAGAGGACGGCCGTCGGGAGGAAGGCGTTCGAGCTGTTCTCCCCGCTGATCTCGATCCAACCGCCCAGCGGACCCATCAAAGAGTGGACGGCCCCGGCCTGGTCCACGAACACCGTCAGGACCAGCAGCGCGAAGATAGAGCCGACGTACCCGGCGGCGGTGCCGTAGCCGCTGATCCTGCCGTCCCCACGCCCAGCAGCGACTACCGGCAAAAGCGCGTTGTAGAAGACGAGCGCCGACTGGTACGTCAGGTCCGCCGCCACGAAGAGCGCCACCCCCACGACGACGCCCCCGGAGACGCCCAGTCCCGCCGTCATGAAAACCGAGATCACGGTGAGCACCACGAGGTACGGGACCCTCCGCTGCCGGAAGTCGGCCATCGCGCCGAGCACGGGAGCGGTACAGAGCACCAGCAGCGCCGAGACGGCGACGGCGCTGTTGACCAGCCAGCCGCCGTTCCCGATCTCCTCGTCCACCCACAATGGGAAGAAGAACGAGAGGATGCTTATAGAGAAGATGGTATTGGCGAAGTCGTAGAGGACCCAGGACCAGACCGCGAGCCTGGAAGCCCTGAAGCCGGTGGTCATCAGCGGCTAGTTATCGGATGTCGTCTGCGCCCTCTCTCCACACCGGCAGTATAAGCCAGCCGGCGCCGCGGCTCATCAACGCCGGTACGGGAGCCTAGCCCAGCGCCACGTCGAGGGTCATCATGACGGCGAAACCGACCATTACGGACATGGCGGCGATATCCGGGCTGCCGCGTTTGGCCTCCGGCACCAGTTCCTCGGCGACCACGAAGATCATGGCTCCAGCGGCGAACGCCAGGGCGTAGGGCAACATCGGCTTCGCCAGCACGACGGCCGCCGCGCCCAGGACCCCGGCGACCGGCTCGACCACCGCGGAGAGCTGGCCGTAGAAGAAGCTCTTTCCGCGGGACATCCCCTCTCGCCTGAGCGGCATGGCGACCGCCGTCCCCTCCGGGAAGTTCTGCAGCCCGATGCCGACGGCGAGCGCCACGGCCGCGCCCAGCGAAGCGTCCTGGATGCCGGATGCCGCCGCGCCGAACGCCACGCCCACGGCGAGGCCCTCCGGGATGTTGTGGAGCGTGATAGCCGAGACGAGCAACACGCTCCTCTGCCAGCCCGTCTTGATGCCCTCGCTATCGGACATCTCGTGCCCCGGATGTAGGTGCGGCAGCACGAGGTCCAGGCCCCGCAGGAAAGTCCCTCCGGCGAGAAACCCGGCGAGCGGAGGTATCCACATCGGCAAAGGTCCGTTCTTCGAGAGCGAGATCGCGGGCGCCAGCAGCGACCAGAAGCTTGCCGCGATCATGACCCCCGCCGCGAACCCCAGCATCGAGTCGAGCAGCTTGCGGTTGATGTCCTTCGTCCCGAAGACCAGCGCCGCCCCAAGCGCCGTAAGCCCCCAGGTAAACGTCGTCGCTACCAGTGCCTGCAACACCGGCGGCAGCCCGGACAAGAACTCTATCATCGCCGGTTACCCGGCTCGTTGAATGACCGGCCTTCGAAGCTCACGGCTGAATTCATGGCTGAATTAATAGCACACCCGGCTCCAGAGCCGGAGAACAGGTGTCGTGAAACAACGCGGCCACCGAACGCGGCCACCGAACGCGGCTACCGTGAAGCTGCGGGAGGCCGAAGACGTCCGATCCCCGGCACGAAACGGCCGACCCGGGAGGCGTACCGGGCGTACTCGTCGCCGTGAGTCCTGAGCAGATACGGTTCTTCGACGAGCCGGACCTGCATCTGAAGAGCGACGAACAGCGCCGCGAAACCGGCGAGAGCAGCGAGGTTGGGCACGAGGAGAGCGAGCCCCAGCGATGTCGGGATCACCGCCGCGAAGATCGGGTTGCGTACGACCGCGAACGGTCCTCCGGTCACGAGCCGCGTCTTTTCCCGCTCATCGACCCCTATGCGCCAGGAGTCGCCCATCATCAGTTGAGCGGTCAGGGTGCCGGACAGCCCAACGAGGTAGAGCGCGAGACCGGAGAAAAGCGCGGGCGGAAAGAGCGGGACCAGCGCGCCGGCGAGGTCGAGGACCGGGGCGAGGAGGCCGAGCCCGAAGGCGAAGACGAACAGGAGCCCCGAGAGCCACCCCGCCGAACCCGGACGCCCGCCGAGTCCCCTGAGACCCGTCGAGCCGGTGCGCCGTAGCTGCAAGAGCATCCTTCCGCCGACGGCCAGCGTCAGGTAGAGCGCGTACAGCGCGAGCGCCAGTACCGCCACTACCCGAGGAAGGTCTGGTACAGCAAGAAGACGTTGAGGGAGACGATCAGGGCGACCACGACCATCGCCACGGCGGTAGTAAGGCGGTGGTTCACCAGCGTCCCCATCAGGTCGCGGTTGCGGCAGAACATCAGGAGCGGGATGAGCGCGAAGGGGATGCCGAAGGAGAGCACAACCTGGCTGATGACCAACGAGCGGCTCGGGTTGATCCCGACGGCGAGGATGACGAGCGCCGGCGCCATCGTGATTAGACGCCGCACGAGCAGCGGTATCTGCCGGTTGATGAAACCCTGCATTACGACCTGCCCGCTCAAGGTGCCGACCGAGGAGCTTGAGAGCCCGCTGGCGAGCAGCGCCACCCCGAAGAGGATGGAGGCGGAGTTGCCTTCGAGGGCGCGCAACTGCTCGAACGCCCTGTCTATGTCGGCGACGCCGGTCAGGCCGTTGGAGTGGAAGAGCGCGGCGGCCATGATGAGCATGCTGGCGTTGATGGTCCCGGCGATTGCCATGGCGATCACCACGTCCACCAGCTCGAAGCGGAAGATCTTCCTCCTCTCCTCCTCCGTCCTGCCGACCACCCGGCGCTGCGTGAGGGCCGAGTGCAGGTAGATGACGTGCGGCATGACCGTGGCGCCCAGGATGCCCGCCGCCAGGAGCACGCTCTCGGTCCCGGCGAACTGCGGCGTGAAGAGACCGGCCAGTATCCTGTCCGCCCGCGGCTCGGCGTAGAACATCTGGAAGGCGAAGGCCACCACGATGACCCCGACCATCGCGGCGATGACCGCCTCCAGCGGCCGGAAGCCCTTCCGCTGCAGCTCCAGTATCCCGAACGCCGCCACCGCCGTAATTAGCCCCGCCGGGAAGAGCGGTATGCCAAAGAGCAGGTTCAGCGCCAGCGCCGCCCCGATGAACTCCGCGAGGTCCGTCGCCATGGCGATGACCTCCGCCTGCACCCACAGAAAGAACGTTACCGGCTTCGGGAACCGCGCCCGGCACACCTCCGGCAGGTTCTTCCCCGTCGCGATCCCCAGCTTCGCCGACATGGACTGTATGAGCATCGCCATCAGGTTGGAGGTCAGGATCACCCACAAAAGCAGATACCCGAACTGCGCCCCCCCGGAGATGTTGGTGGCGAAGTTCCCAGGGTCCACATACGCAACCGCCGCGATGAACGCCGGACCCAGGAACGGTAAGAGCCTGCGTATCCCCCGCCGATCTCCCTTTAAAGACTGGTGCGCCGCCCGCGCCGTCGCAGTCTCCCCCGGCAACACACCCTCTACACCCTCTATAAACTCCATCGACCGGTCCGCCATGAGAACCTCTTCTCGTCCATAAAAATTTAGTCTTGCCTAATCTTATATTAGTTAATAGCTAATCGTCAAGCTGCCGCTATCTTGATAAATATTTCGCATCGTCTAATATGAGTTCCGTGATGACCAACCTCACGGCACCTCACTCTCCGTCATCTTCGGTCGGGGATTACCTGAAGGCTGTGTGGGAGCTTGCCGGGGATACCGGCGAGGCAGCTTCGACGAAGGACGTGGCGGCGCGGCTCTCGGTCTCGCCGGCATCGGTATCGAACATGTTCGCGCGGTTGCAGGAGATGGGGCTGGTCGGTTACGAGCGTTACCGGGGGGCCATGCTGACACAGAGTGGGCGGGTAGAGGCGCTGCGGCTGGTGCGGCGGCACCGTCTGATCGAGACCTTCCTTCTGGGGCACCTCGGGTATTCCTGGGAGGAGGTCCACGAGGAGGCCGAGCGACTGGAGCACGCGGTGTCCGACGGGTTCACGGAGCGGCTGGCGGAGTTCCTCGGGCATCCTGGACACGACCCGCACGGCGACCCCATCCCGACCGCCGACGGCGCTCTGGAGCCGGACGACTCGTTCCCTCTCGGTGAGTCGGAGGCAAAAGAGCGGGTCCGCATATACAAGGTCAGCGACGAGGATGCGCGGGTGCTGGACTACCTGGCGGAACATGACCTCGTGCCCGGAAGGTTACTCGAAGTCAGGGAGATCCGGGCTCTAGACGGCGTCGTTACCGTGAAGGACGAGGACGGGAGGGTCCATTCGCTAGGAGAGCCGCTGGCGCGTTCCGTCTTCGTCCGGGACGAGCCGTAGAGCGGCGCCCGAGAAGATAGTCATGGACAACCCGTCTCCCGAGCCAGACTATCCCCGATACCGGCTAGGTCCCGGAGAGCAGGTGTCGCTGGCGGAGATAGACCCCGACCAGACCGAGCACTACAAGAGAAAGAAGGACGTGCTCAAGGATCTGGAGAAGCAGCGGCGACGCATACAGGATCTGCAGGAGCGGCTCTACGCGGAGAACGAGCAGGGCCTGCTCATCGTGCTGCAGGCGATGGATACCGGCGGCAAGGACGGCACCATCAAGCACGTCTTCAGCGGCGTGAACCCGCAGGGTTGTAGGGTCTCCTCGTTCAAGACTCCCTCCGCCGAGGAGGCGAACCACGACTTCCTGTGGCGTTACCACAAGAGCGCTCCGGCGAAGGGCCGCATCGGGATCTTCAACCGCTCCCATTACGAGGACGTGCTGGTCGTGCGCGTCAAGGACCTCGTCCCCGAGGAGGTCTGGCGCATGCGCTACGAGCAGATAAACGACTTCGAGCGCAACCTGACCCTCAACGGCATCACCGTGCTCAAGTTCTTCCTGCACATCTCCAGGGCCGAGCAGAAAAAGCGTCTGCAGGCCCGCCTCGACAACCCGGACAAACGCTGGAAGTTCTCCTCCAACGACATAAAAGAGCGCGCCTTCTGGGACGACTACCAGCGGGCCTTCGAGGGAGCCATCCAGAAGTGCTCGACCGAGTATGCTCCCTGGTACGTCGTGCCGGCGAACAAGAAATGGTACCGGAACCTCGTAATCGCCCGCACCATCGCCGACACGCTGGAGGCGATGGACCCGCAATTTCCTCCAGCCGAAGAAGGGTTGGAGAAAGTAAGGATCCCGGACTAACCGGCGTTATTCGGCCCCGTTACGCCGGGCAAAGAGGCCGCGAGCTTTCATTGTCATGACGGTCTCGCCGCGCTGGTTTCGCACCTCCGAGTAGAGGTGGACCGTGCCGCGGTTCGGGTTGCGGGTGGATGGAGCCGTGTCCAGGACGGTGAGGCTGGCGCGCAGGGTATCGCCGGGACGGACGGGCTTCAGCCAGCGAAGCTCCTCGACGCCGGGCGAGCCCATGCTGGCGGAGCGGGAGAGCAGCGCGTCCACGTAGAGGCGCATGAAGATCGCCGCCGTATGCCAGCCGCTGGCGATCAGACCGCCAAACGCGGAGTCCCTGGCGGATTCCTCATCCACATGGAACGGCTGCGGGTCGTATTCGCGGGCGAAGGCGACGATCTCCTCCCTGTCGATAGTCCGCTCACCGAAGTCGAAGACCATCCCCGGCTCGAAGTCCTCGAAGTAGAGAAAGCCGTTCTCTCGGGTCTCCCGCACCGTCAGCCCCGCTGCTTCCTGCGCCGCAGGCTCTCCCAGCTTCCGTCCCCGAACCAGCCGCCGTCCACGGAGAGGGTATGGCCGTTGACGTAGCCGCTCTGCTCGGGGTCGGCGAGGAAGGCGACGGCCCGCGCGATGTCTTCGGGGCGGGCGAAGCGGCCCATCGGGGTGCGGCCCTCGATATCCGCGTCGGTGTAGCCACCGCCGGCCTGGTCCTCCTCGTCCATCTCCGTCTTCACCCAGCCTGGACAGACGGCGTTCACCCGCACGCCGCGCCCGCCCCACTCGGCGGCCAGGGTGCGCGTAAGGCCGATCAAACCGTGTTTGCTCGCGTTGTACGCCGCGCGGTCCCCGATGCCGAGCAGCCCCGCCACCGAGCTGATATTGACGATGCTCCCCTCTCCTCGCTCCAGCACCACCTTCCCGAACTCCCGGCACGTCAGGAACGGGCCGGTCAGGTTCACGGAGAGCGTGCGGTTCCAGTCTTCGAGGCTCGTCTCCTCGGCGGGGGTGATAGAGCTGATCCCGGCGTTGTTCACCAGCACGTCTATCCGCCCGAACTCGCTCATCATAGCTTCGACCATCCCGCGCACCGATGCCTCGTCCGATACATCACCGGGGACGGAGAGCGCTTCTCCTCCGATCTGCTCTATCTCTCGCAGTGTCTCCTCGGGAGCCCGCAGGTCGTTGGCGGCTATCCGATAGCCGCGTTCGGCGAGGGTCATGGCTACTGTCCGGCCGATGCCGCGTCCGGCTCCGGTTACGAGTGCTACACGGTTCTCCGGCACTAGATCTCCTCTCTCACTTGACGGCCCAGAGGTACGAGAAGGCGTCACGGGAGACCCGTTCCGCGCGCTCCACCAGCGGGCGCAGGTGAGACTCTAACCTCTCCAATTCATGTGGGATCAGAGCCTCGTTCATCGCTTCTCCAAGCGACGGGACCTTCGGGTTGCCGGTCCATCGGATGAAACGGTCCCAACCACCCAGTATCCCCGACGGGTTGCCGCGGCTGATGCTGATCTCTAGGGTAAGGTGGACCTCGCTGAAACCCGCAGCGTCCGCGAAGTCGGCGAGGTCCCGCTCATCGAAATCCATCATCGGATCGCCGGGCGGCTGAATACGTTCGTAGACCGCCCTGACTTTCCGGGCCAGGTCCTGGACCGGAGTCACGTCGTAACCCATGAACAGGTGTTCGGGCTCCGGGTAGGTGAAGCTGTTGATCGGCTCGGCGATTGAGAGCCTTCCGCCGGACTTGAGCACCCGGTAGAACTCCTCGAAGGCGCGCCGCTTGTCCTCGACATAGATCAAGACCGAGCGAGTGGTCACCGCGTCGACAGACTCGTCCTCCAGCGCACCCAGGTCATCAGCCGATGCGCGAAGGAACCGGCACCGGTCGAGAACCCCCGTATCCCCGGCGAGCTTTTTGCTGTGATCCAGGAGGTCCTGAGAGATGTCGCCGAAAATTAGCCGTCCGTTCTTCCCTACGATGTCCAGGGCGCCGAACGCGATGAGACCGTCTCCCGCGCCGACGTCCAGCAGAGTCTCGCCGCCGGAGAGCCCGGCATTCTCCAGCACCCGGTCGCGTATCGGGAAGAGGAACTCCAGGCTAGCTTTTTGCTGTACCGGATCTCCACCGTCCCGTCGCTCCAGCAGCCACTCCGCCCACCTGTCCCGAACCGGCTCGGTCATCCCCTAGCTCTGTACCGGCGTCCTGGGCTCCTCGCCCCGCAACACCGCGACGAGGTTCTCCGCAGCCAGAGTCGCCATCTTATTGCGCGTCTCGATGGAGCCGCTCCCGATGTGCGGCGCTAACACGACGTTCTCAAGCTCCAGCAGCTTCGGATGCACCTTCGGCTCCTCCTCGTACACGTCGAGACCGGCGGCGAATATTCGCCGCTCCGCAAGAGCTTCCGCAAGCGCCTCCTCGTCCACGACAGGACCGCGGGAGGTATTGACTAGTACGGCCTCGGGCTTCATCTTCTCCAGTTCCGCCGCGCCGATAAGATGGCGGGTCTCGTCCGTGAGCGGTGTGTGGACAGAGACGAAGTCCGCAGTCTCCAGCAGCTCGTCAAGCTCCACGTAGCGAGCATTCAGCTCCTTCTCCGCCTCCTCGTTGCGAGAGCGGTTGTAGTAGATGACCTCCATATCGAAGCCTCTGGCGCGGCGGGCGACGGCCTGCCCGATGCGCCCCATCCCGATAATGCCGAGCTTCTTGCCCCACACGTCCGGCCCCATGAACAGCTTCGGCCCCCACCACTCCCACTTACCGGCGCGCAGGACGCGCTCCGACTCGCCGAGCCTGCGCGCCGCCGCGAGTAGCAGCATGAAAGCCACGTCGGCGGTCGTCTCGTCGAGCACGCCGGGCGTGTTGGTGACGACGATGCTCCGCTCCTTCGCCGCCTCCAGGTCCACGTTGTCGTAGCCGACGGCCAGGTTGGCGATGACCTTGAGTCCGTCTCCGGCGGCGTCCATGAACTCGGCGTCCATCTTCTCGGTGACGGTGGAGAGAACGCCGGATGAGTTGCGGGCGGCTTCGAGCAATTCGTTACGCTCGGGCGGCGCTTCGGAGAGGACGGTAACGTCGAAGTCTTCGAGGAGGCGGAGCCCGGCGGCCGGGATCTCTCGGGTAACGAGCACCTTCTCCGGCACGGACTCCTCCTCTCTACCGATTCTCTACTGGCCTTCCTTGAGGAGCTGTCTGAGTACCGTCTGCAGGATGCCGCCGTTGCGCAGGTACTCGACCTCGACCGGCGAATCGACCCGCGCCTTGACCTTGAACTCCGTTTCGTCGCCGTCGTCGCTCGTGGCCTTGACGGTGAGCTCCGCGCCGGCTTCGAGGTCGGCCAAGCCCTTTATGTCGAACGATTCCTTGCCGGTGAGGCCGAGGGAATCCGCGCTCTCGCCTTCGGCGTACTGGAGCGGCACGACGCCCATGCCGATCAGGTTGGAGCGGTGGATGCGCTCGAAGCTCTCCGCGATAACGGCCTTTATACCGAGCAGGAACGAGCCCTTCGCGGCCCAGTCTCGGGACGAGCCGGAACCGTACTCCTTGCCCGCGAGGACGAGCAGCGGCACGCCTTCCTCCTGGTACTTCAGGCTAGCCTCGTAGATCGTGGTCTCCTCACCGTCCGGGAAGTGGACGGTGTAGCCGCCCTCCTTGCCGCCCGCGAGCTTATTGCGCAGCCGGATGTTGCCGAACGTCCCGCGCACCATGACCTCGTGGTTGCCGCGGCGG
>DASSMB010000017.1:0-6276 GCA_035689095.1 Rubrobacteraceae bacterium
ACTGGGTCTGCGACAACTGGAATAACGTCGATGAGGGGATCTGGGAGACTCGCGGCGGCCGCAGGGACTTCGTGTACTCCCGGCTCATGTGCTGGGTCGCAATAGACCGGGGCTTGAGGCTCGCCGACAAGCGCTCGTTCCCGGCCGACCGCGACAGGTGGCTGAAGGTTCGCGATGAGATCTACGAGGAGATCATGGAGAAGGGCTGGAGCCCGGAGCGCCAGGCGTTCGTCCAGTCCTACGGCGACGACACCCTGGACGCCTCGAACCTGATCATGCCGCTCGTCTTCTTCCTCTCCCCGAGCGACCCCAGGATGCTCAAGACGCTCGACGCCATCAACCGCCCGCCGAAGGACGGAGGACTGGTCTCCAACAGCCTCGTCTACCGCTACGACGTACAGAAGTCCGCGGACGGCCTCACGGGCGAGGAAGGGACCTTCAGCCTGTGCACGTTCTGGCTCGTCGAGGCGCTCACGCGGGCGGGGCGGCTGGAGGAATCCCGCCTCATCTTCGAGCAGATGCTCGGCTACGCCAACCACCTCGGGCTGTACGCCGAGGAGATCGGACACCGCGGCGAGGCGCTGGGCAACTTCCCGCAGGCCTTCACGCACCTGACCCTGATCAGCGCCGCCTACAACCTGGACCGCGCGCTCGGTATGAAGGGATAGCCGTATGCTCTCCGAAGTACGACAGAGGGCGATGGGCGACTGGATCGACGTCTCCGTCGCCCTGCACGGCGGCATGGTCCACTGGCCCGACAACCCGCCCGTCCGCATAGAGCGGATGCTCGACATCGAGCGCGGGGACGTGGCGAACGTCTCGAAGATCTCGATGGGCTCGCACACCGGCACGCACATGGACGCCCCGCTGCACTTCATCCGGGACGGCAAGGGTCTTGAAGAGATGCCTTTCGGCGCGGCCATGGGACGTGCGAGGGTCATCGAGATACAAGACCCCGAGTCCATCAAACCCGACGAGCTTCGCCCGCACGGCATCCGCAAGGACGAGCGGATCCTGTTCAAGACACGTAACTCGGTCCGGGGCTGGGCTGAGGACGACGCTTTCGATGAGGACTTCGTCTTTATCTCGCAGGCGGCGGCGCGCTACCTGGCGGAGCGCGAGGTCCAGACCGTCGGGGTGGACTACCTCTCGGTGGGCGGGTTTCACCAGGACGGGGAGGAGACGCACGTGGCGCTTCTCGGGGCCGGTATCTGGGTCATCGAGGGTCTCGACCTGTCGGAGATAGAGCCCGGAGAGTACGAGCTTTTATGTCTGCCGATCAAGGTCGAGCGGAGCGACGGCGCTCCGGCGCGCGCGATCCTGAGACGGGTCCGGGGTTGATCCGGTGGACAAGGATAAGAAACAGGAAGAAATAGGAGGTATTCAAATGCCCGCACGCACACCCGAAGAAGTGCCCCGGCTTTTCGCCGCGGCCTTCGGCGCCCACGATGTAGAGGCCGCGTTGATGCTCTACGAACCCGGTGCGACCTTGATAGCGCAGCCGGGGCATGCCGTCACGGGGACCGAAGCCATCCGCGAGGCCCTCGGCGGCCTTCTTGCCCTGGAGTCGGAGTTCGTCATCGAGGTCAAGAAAGCCTTCCAGGTGGGTGACGTCGCGCTGTTGTTCTCTGATTGGACCTTATCGGCCGCCACACCCGACGGCCAGCACATCGAGATGGGCGGCCGAACCGCGGACGTGGTGCGCCGTCAGCCCGATGGGAGTTGGCTGCTCGTGATCGACGACCCCTTCGGTGCGGACCACGGTTTCGCCCAGGACGCCGCGTGAAGCAGCGGGCCGGAGATCAAACGCACAAGCAGGAGGTTTATCGTGATGGAGCACTATGACGCGGTGGTGATCGGGGCCGGCCAGGCCGGAGTCCCGCTCTCGCAGGAGCTCGCCCGCGCCGGACGCAAGACGGCACTGATCGAGCGCGTCCACGTAGGCGGCACCTGCATCAACGAGGGCTGCACCCCGACCAAGACGATGGTCGCCAGCGCGAAAGCGGCCTACATCGACCGGCGCTCGGCGGACTTCGGCGTGCGTAACGGCCTGGTGGCCGTGGACATGGCCGAGGTACGGCGGCGCAAGCAGGGCATCGTGGACAGCTTCCGCAACGGCAGCCAGCAGCGCATAGAGGACACCGAAGGTCTTGACCTCATCATGGGCGAGGCCCGATTCACCGGCCCGAAGGCGCTGGAAGTACGGATGAACGACGGCGAGGCGCTGGAGTTGAGAGCCGACAACATCTTTATCAACGCCGGCGCCCGACCCGCCAACCCGCCGATAGAGGGGCTGGACACCGTTCCCGCCCTGAACTCTACCTCGATCATGGAGCTGGACGAGCTACCGGAGCACCTGCTGGTCCTCGGCGGCAGCTACGTGGGCCTTGAGTTGGCCCAGATGTTCCGGCGCTTCGGAAGTCAGGTTACGGTCGTGCAGCGCAGCGGTCAGCTAATGGGCCGCGAGGACGCCGACATCGCCGAGACGGTTGCGGAGATACTGCGCGAGGATGGCATCGAGGTCCTCCTCAACACCCAGACCCGCCGCGCAGAGCAAGACGCCAACGGCAAGATCCACCTGACGGTGGAAACGCTCGGCGGAGAACACACGTTGACTGGCACACACCTCCTGGTAGCGGCCGGACGCCCGCCCAACACAGACACCCTCAACCTGGAGACTGCCGGTATAGAGACCGACAAGCGTAACTTCATCAAGGCGAACGAGCGGCTGGAGACCAGCGTGGAGGGCGTCTACGCGCTTGGGGATATCAAGGGAGGCCCGGCGTTTACGCACATCTCCTACGACGACTTCCGCATCATCAAGACGAACCTGCTGGAAGGCGGGGACGCCACCATCGCGGACCGCTCGGTTCCGTACACGATGTTCATAGACCCGCAGCTAGGACGGATCGGGTTGAGCGAGCAGGAGGCCAGGGACCGGGGCCTAAACTTCCGCGTGGCGAAGATCCCGATGGATTACGTCGCAAGGGCGATAGAGATGGGCGAGACGCGCGGCTTCATGAAGGCCATCGTGGACGCCGATACGGACCGGATCCTGGGCTGCGCGATCCTCGGCGTGGAGGGCGGCGAGATCATGGCGATGATCCAGATAGCCATGATGGGCAGATTGCCCTACACGGCCCTCCGGGACGCCGTCTTCGCCCACCCGACACTCGCGGAGTCGCTCAACACCCTGTTCTCGACCATAGAGCAGCGACAGGGAGCCGCGGTGTGAAGCTGCTATCGGTAAACGTATCGCCGCCCACGGAAGTTCCGTACAGGGGCAAGACGGTAACGACCGGCATCTTCAAAGAGCCGGTCGGAGGCCGGGTTATGCTCCGGACGTTGAACCTCGACGGGGACGGGCAGGCGGATCTCGTAGGTCACGGTGGGATCTACAAGGCGGCCTATGTGTACTCTATCGAGAACTACGACTACTGGAAGCGTGAGCTCGGTCGAACGGATTTCGCCTTCGGACAGTTCGGGGAGAATTTCACCGTCGAGGGAATGCTGGAAGATGGGATCCACGTCGGCGACGTTTTCCGCGTGGGCGGCGCGCTCGTCGAAGTCACACAGCCGCGGGTTCCTTGCTACAAGCTCGGCATAAAGATGGGCCTGCCCCGGTTCGTGAAGATGTTCCTGGAAAGCTGCCGGGTAGGCTTCTACCTGCGCGTCCTGGAAGAAGGCGAGGTCGGGGCGGGCGATGTCTTTGAACGCGTCAGGACCGATCCCGAACGAATGACGGTTCGGGAGATCTGCCACCTGCTCTACTTCGAGCCCGACAACCTGAGAGAGGCGAGGAGAGCGCTTAACATCGAGGCGCTCTCCCCGGGATGGCGGCAATCGTTCGAGGAGAGATTGACCAAAACCGGAACCTCGATTGATCCCAGTGAAGTAGCCCAAAGAGAGCCGAATAACTGTGGACCATGAAGGCAGTATGACCATGAGGAGGAACACGATGAAAGCAGTAGCAGTCTATCCCGGCAAACCCGGCAGCATCCACCTGGACGACCTGCCGGCGCCAAAGGTCGATGACGTCCCGAACGGGCGCGGCGTGCTCGTCGAGGTGTTGCGCGTCGGCGTGGATGGGACGGACAAGGAGATCAACGCCGCCGAGTACGGCGCCGCTCCCGAAGGCTACGACGTGCTCGTAACCGGCCACGAGTCATTCGGGCGCGTGCTAGAGGTCGGCCCCAACGTGCGGGACATAAGACCCGGAGACTACGTCGTGGCGACCGTCCGGCGTCCTGGAAGCAGCATCTACGACCTCATCGGCACCTACGACATGACCACCGACGACACGTACTTCGAGCGCGGCATCAACCTGCGGCACGGCTACCTGACCGAGCGTTACGTGGATGACCCGGAGTACATAGTCAAGGTCCCCGAGGCGCTGAAAGAGGTCGGCGTGTTGCTTGAGCCGACGAGCGTCGTGGAGAAGGGGATCGAGCAGGCCTACGAGATACAACGCCGCCTGAAAGTCTGGCGTCCGGAGCGCGCTGCGGTGGTCGGAGCGGGTACTCTGGGGCTCCTGGCTACGCTCGCGCTGCGCCTGCGCGGCCTGGAGGTCACGACGCTGGCCCGCACCGCGCCGCCCACGCTCAACAGCAAGCTGGTGGAGGCGCTTGGCGCGCGGTACGTGAGCACGCGCGAGACACCGCTCCTGGAGGCCGCCGAGGAGTACGGCCCGTTCGACATCATCTTCGAGGCGACGGGCGTGAGCAGCGTCGTGTTCGAGAGCATGGAGGCGCTGGGCCGCAACGGCGTGCTGGTGCTGACGGGCATCAGCGGCGGCGATCACACGGTAGAGGTGCCGGGCGACCGCATCATGCTCGGCTTCGTGCTCGGCAACAAGGTGGCCGTCGGTTCGGTGAACGCCAACCGCACCTACTTCGAGCGCGGCGTCATGGACATGGCGCTGGCCGAAGCGGAGTATCCGGGGTGGCTGGGGCGTTTGCTCACCCACCGGGTGCAGGGCCTCGACAACTACGAGGAGATGATCCGGCTCCTCACCGAGGAGAAGGGCGCGATCAAGGTCTTCGTCGAGGTGAACGGCCACCGCTGAGCACGAAGCTGGAGAGAGACCGGGAGTTCGATGTGAGAGCAGAGTCAAGTAGCACGGGACCTCCAGGTGAAGGGGCGGCCGGAAGGATCTCCGCGCTCACGGAGGAGCATTTGGACGGATGCGCCGAAGTCCTGGTCTCCGCCTTCAACGCCGAGCCCTGGAACGAGGGCTGGACCCTGGAGACCGCCCGCAAGGACATGCGCTCGACGCTGGACACGCCGGGCTTCCTCGGCTTCGTGTACCTCGAAGACGGCGTGAGAGGGTTCGCCGCCGGCAACCGCGAGCAGGACGCCGCCCACGTGGTCTTCTACCTCAGCGTCCTGTGCGTCAGCCCCGAGTTTCAGAGGAGGGGTATAGGCGGCACGCTAATGCGGCGCCTGAAGGAGGCGTTGACGGAGATGGGCATTCGTTCGATCTACCTGCTCACCGACAGGGGGACGCCGGCGGAGACCTTCTACGAGAAGAACGGCTACAGGGTCAGCCCGAAAGACATCCTGATGTTCCACGAATGGTAATCGCCCCGCTATGTAAACCAGGGATACCGTCTTCCAGGTATCCCGGACAGGAAGCTTATTATGATGCCAGAGATCTCCCTCACAGGTGTGCTCATCGTCGCTGCGGTCGCGTTCCTGGTGCCGCTCGGTCTGGGTCTCGCGCCCGCCCTGCGAGTTCCTTCGGTCGTTATCGAGATCGTGGCCGGCATCGTGATCGGTCCGGCCGTCCTCGGGCTCGTGGAGGTGGACGAGCCGTTGCGGTTCATGGCCCTGATCGGGCTGGCGTTCCTCCTGTTCCTCGCGGGGATGGAGATAGACCTCGGCGGACTGCTGAGAGGCGGGGCGCTGAAGAGCGCCGGCATCGGGTTCTTGCTATCGCTGGCGATTGCGTTCGGCATCGCGTCTTTGCTCGGGATCTCCGGTCTCATACAGGCTCCGCTGTTGGTGGCGATCATGCTGTCGGCTACCTCGCTGGGCATCGTGGTCCCCGTGCTCGCCGATTCCGGGCAGAGCCGGTCCACGCTGGGACAGTTGATCATCACGGGCTCGTCAGTCGCGGATTTTGGGGCGGTGATCCTACTCTCGCTATTCTTCTCAGGAGACTCGAGCAGCGTTGGCTCGACGCTCCTTTTGATCGGGACGTTCGTCGTGCTGGTGGCCGCCATAGGGATCGCGCTCGTCGAGATCGAACACCTGGGAAGGCTGAGCACGGTCCTG
>DASSMB010000018.1:0-27626 GCA_035689095.1 Rubrobacteraceae bacterium
GTAAAGTTACTTTAAGTCCCTGGAAATCAATGGAACTGGAGGAACAGAGATGGTTCCAGACTCTGCGCCGGGCGAGCGCGAGGCCCTATCGCTCACCCGCTGCGTCGCCTACGTGCTGGACGTAGACCCGTCGGAGGTCCCCGGCGACGGAGGGGTCGGTCTGCGCCAGTGGCTCGCCCTCTGGAACCTCGGGCTGGTCCCCGTCGAGTCGCCGGAGGACTTCGCGTGGCCGGGGCGCTTTCTCGGTCGCCGGCGTGGTTCGCGCACCTGGGCCGTGCTGTTCGGCGTGCCGCCGGGCGTCGTGTTCGATCCCGCGCCGGACGCAGCGGGGTCGGAGGACGTAGACGCGGCGTTCGTGCTGGCGGCGCACGATCCTGGGCGGCAGATCGGCCTGGACCAGCCGGTACGTCCATCGAAGACGGGCGTCGTCGAGTTGATCTCGGTCTCCGAGGAAGCCGAGGGACCAATGCTGTCCGTAACTTCGGCAGAGGCGCTGGCGGGACGCGGACTCAGGGGCGACCGTTACGCGCGCGGCGCGGGCACGTTCTCGGACCCGGACGGCCGAGGCTACGACCTGACGCTGGTGGAGGCCGAGGCTTTGGAAGAGTTGGCCGCAAGCGGCGTGGAGATCGAACCGGCAGAGGCCCGGCGCAACCTCGTGGTGCGGAGCATCGCGCTGGACGACCTCATCGGGAAGCGCTTCCGCGTCGGCGGGGTCGAGTGTTTCGGCCAGCGGCGTTGCGAGCCGTGCGCGCACCTGGAGAAGCTCACGCGCCCCGGCGTGTTGCGCGGGCTCGTGCACCGGGGAGGGCTGCGCGCCGACGTGCTCTCGGACGGTGAGATTCGGACCGGAGACCGTGTAGAGGCTTTGTCCTAACGCTTCTCGCCCGAAAGCGCGACGTAGGCGCCAAGCCCGATCAGGACGCCGCCCGAGAGGAGGCGCTGTCCGCGCCGCAGGCGGACGCTCTCCCGCATCCGTTGGCCGAGCGGCCCGGCGAAGAAGGCGACGACGAGGTCCGCCACCGTGTTCAAGAAGACGCTGATGCAGCCGAGAAGCAGGATCTGGAACGCGACTGAGCCCTGTGGGTTCACGAACTGCGGCAGAAACGCGAGCAGGAACAGCGCCGTCTTCGGATTCAGCACCTCGGCTACGATGCCCTGGTAGAAAGCGTCTCGATGTCCGCCAGGCTCGATACTGATCTCCGCGGGCGCCTCGTCGCTGCCCAAAAGCGTGCGGATGCCCAGGTAGATCAGGTACGCAGCCCCCGCTAGCTTCACGACCGTAAAAGCCGTAGCCGACGCCATCAGTATGGCCGAGAGCCCCAGCGCCGCCCCTAAGACGTGGACCAGCCCGCCGAGACTGTTACCGAACGTGGACGCGAACCCTTCCCCACGTCCGCCCTTCAGGCTGCGCGTCAGCACGTAGAAGATGCCGGGACCGGGCGTCACGGCGATGACGAGCGCCGCCGTCAGGAACAGGCCAAAGGTCGTGGCGTCGGGCATAAAGCTCCTCCTATGGTAGTCGGCTCATCTCTCTCAGCGGCGCGGCTGGAAAGCTCGCTCGCCGCGTGCCGGCTGGGCGGCAAAAGCGTACACCGCCCTCAGAGAATCGCGTTTGAGGTTGGGGTAGCTGTCCAGAAGCTGCTCCTCGCTCCAGCCGCTGGCGAGCAGATCTAGCAGGAAATCCACGGAGAGACGTGTTCCCCTTGCGACCGGCTGGCCGGACAGGCTCCCTGAATCCGGGTGTATTTTCTCTCGCCTGTCCATCAAGCTCTTATTCTACTCCTCCGGCCAGCGCAGCTTGGGAATGACGCGCTCGCCGTAGGCTCTTATGAACTCTTCCTGGTTGCGGCCGCAGTTATGGACATAGACCTCGTCGAAGCCCAGGTCCACGTAGTGCTGGATGTGCTCCAGGTGCTCGTCCAGGTCGGCGCTCATCAGCACGCGGTTCTTGAAGTTTTCGACGCTGACCTGCTTCGCCATCGCGGCGAAGTCTTCCGGGTTGCGGATGTCGCCCTTGGGGAAGGGCATCCCGCCGTTGGGCCATTCCTTGACGGCTTGCTGCTCGGCTTCCTCTTGATTCTCGGCCCAGGAGACGTGCAGTTGGATCATTCGCGGCATCTCGGACGGGTCCTTGTCCGCCCGGCGTGCTCCCTCCTCGAACTTCTCCATGAGCATGTTTATCTTCTCGTCCGCCGCGCCGACGGTGATTATGCCGTCGCAGAACTCTCCGGTGCGGCGGCTCTGGAGCGGTCCGGCGGTCGCCACGTAGATCGGTGGCGGCGTATCGGGCATCGTGTATAGCTTCGCGCTCTCAAGGGTTATGTGCTCGCCGCTGTACTTCACAACCTTGCCGGAAAATAGCCTGCGGATGACCTCTATAGCTTCCATGAGGATGCGAAGCCTTGTCGGAGCTTCGGGCCAGTAGTCTCCGACGATGTGCTCGTTGAGCGCCTCGCCCGCGCCGAGACCAAGCCAGAAACGTCCCGGATACATCGCTTCGAGCGTAGCGGCGGCCTGGGCGATGATCGCGGGATGGTAGCGGAAACCGGGCGGGGTTACGCCGGTCCCGAAGCGGAGGCTCGTCGTGGCGCCGAGGGCGCCGAGCCAGGACCAGACGAAGGCGCTCTGGCCCTGATCCGGGGTCCAGGGATGGAAGTGGTCGGAGGCCATCACCGAGGTGAAGCCATTCTCTTCGGCCATCTTGCACCATTTCAAGAGGTCCGTCGGATGGAACTGCTCGAACATCGCCGCGTAGCCTACGGTACCGGTGGTCTGCATGGCGTTTCCTCCTTTAGCTTCGGAACGGTCATTATAGCTTTGGGCCAGTTACGGAACGGTTTTCTGGCTGACGCTCTAGAAGTGATCCGGCTCAGAGACCCACGGATCCCCAACCGGGAAGTGCGCCTCCAGGAGATCCAGGGCTTCCGATGAGCTAGCCGCGACGAGCCCGTACCGTGCGAGTTGCCGTGCTGGAAGATACCCGGCGTAGAGTTGCGCGAGCTGCCTGACGTCGAGCGAGACGCGGTTCTCCGCCTCCGCCTCACCAGTCACCTCGCCGTTCCCGACGGTATATTCTCCGGCGTTCTCCGGGATCCCATCGTCCGAGACTTCGAGGACGAGCGGCTCTCCTACGAGCGACTTGAACTTCAGCGCGCCCTCCACGTCCACGAGACGCAGCATGAACTCTGTCTCTATCTCCATCCTGACGTGCGAGCTTCGAAGGAAAGGGTGAAGCGGTTCGCCGCGGGGGGTGGAGTGTTTGACCTGGAAGACCAGCGGGTCCTGGGCGGCCATGAAGGAGACGAGGGCCTTCCGAGCTTCCAGGGTATCGGCGATGAGCTCCGAAACGTTCAGGGTCCGGTAAGGGTATTTGTCTCGGTCCCAGTCGGTCATGTTGTAGATGGCGTAACCCCCGACTTTCCCCTCCCGCTCGTATACGGCAACCTCCTGCTCCTTGCGTCCGAGAAACTGCCGCCACCTCACCTCGTTCCGGCGCACGCAGAGGTCGTGACCGGAAGCCTCGGCATCGAATAAAGCCGTCATGCGAGAAAGGTCTTCTTCCCGGTAGGCCCGGACGTGCTTCTGCTCGGGGCTGGTCGGGAGGTCGGTTGGCTTGAAGGTATAGGAGATGGTCTCTCCGGCAAGCTCCCACCCGTGGGCCCGGTAGAAGGCGTGGGAGAAGGGCCAGAGCATGGAGAGGCGCGTCTCCCGTTCGCGCATGTCGCGCAGGACCGCCCGCATGAGGTCTCCGGCGTAGCCCCGGCGCCGGTAGGCCGGATGCGTGGTAACGGCCGCGACCCCGCCCATTGGGACCGTCTTCCCGCCCAGGAACACTTCCAGCGGCAGAACCGTCGCCGTGGCGCGGGGCTCGCCGTCCTCCTCGATGATGTGGACTTGTTCTGGATCCAGGCGAGCGTTCTCGGGGTCGTAGTATCTCTCCCAGTAACCCGAACCGCCGGGGTCCCCGAACGCGGTCTTCGCCAGCCGCGCCAGCGCTTCCCGGTCCTCCACCTGATACCCGCGTACCTTCAATTCTCCTCCGAGAAAGTCGCCTGCGCCTGGATTCTATCCGAAGCGGCGACGCTCGCTAGGACTTACTGTCCCTTCCCTTCTTGCGTCTCCCGGACGGCTCCGCTTTGCCCTCTATGGAGTCGGCGACCCAGCGGCACCACTGAGCGTACTCTGTCTCGTAGCCGATGCCGCGCCGGAGCGAGGCGTAGCCGGCGAACCAGGGAGAGTCCGGACGGTTCACCTCCTCGCCGTGCTCGCTCTCCATCCAGTCCCGCGTCTTCTCGTAGCGCGCGAGCTGCTCCTCGTGCCGGAGTTCCTCCTCCCGGAAGAGCCGCGCCGCTTTCTCCGGGTCGGCGAGCCAGACGCAGTATGCCTTGAGCACCAGTTCGTCGCGGGTGGGCCTGGGTGACGGCGGTTCCGTAACCCATTCTTTGAGGGTTTCGAGTCCTGCGGCCGTTATTTCGTAGACCTTCTTGTCCGGGCGGTCCTGCTGGGCGACCACGCTGTGCGTCACGTATCCGTCCCCTTCGAGCCGGGCGAGTTCCGGGTAGATCTGACTGTGCCTCGCACTCCAGAAGTTCCCCACCCTTCCCTTCATCCGCTGCGTCAGGTCGTACCCACTGAGAGCCTCCTGTGCCAATAACCCCAGGATCGCATACCCAAGCGTCGTCATATCCCTCCATAAATTTTTGCTATGTCACTATTGACATATGTTTTCTCAGTATGTAGAGTACCATATGTCATAATTTACATAAAGAATTGGTGAAAGGAGCGGGGCATGTGTGGCAGGTCATACGCGGTACGCGGGGCGGGTTTCGCGTCGGGTCGGCGGAGGCTCTTCGGGCTGGACGCGGAGAAGATGAGTCCAGAGGTTAGGGTAGCTGTGGCGCTCTCGGTGCTGGGGCCGGTGGCGCTCTCGGGGATCTTTCTGGTGGTTTTCGTGCCTTCTCTGTGGTGGATCTTCACGACGTACTTCTGGGTCTCCTTTCCGGCGCTCGGGATGCTGGGGAGCGGCATCGCCGGGTTGAGTAAGGCCCGTCCGGCTCGGGTCTCGGAGGAGGACCGGGAAAGGGAGCTGTTGACGTCGCTCGCGCGGCACGGTGAAGTCTCGGCGGCAGCGGTGGCGGCGGAGACCTCCATGACGGTGTCCGAGGCGGATCGGAAACTCAGGGAGCTGGCCGAGGGCGGACACCTGGAGGTCCGGGTGCGGGGCGGCGCCATCTTCTACGCGCTGTGGGAGGCGAACCCGGTGGAGTCCGGAAGCGAGATCGAGGGTGTGCGGTGAGCGCCGGAGCGAGCGGAATGACGGTCTCCAGGGCGAGCGAGGAGAAGACGCGGCGGAGGTTGCTCATCTTTGCGGGCGCGGCGACGGTCTTCAGCGTCCTGCACCACACGGACCACGTGATCCGGGGCAACCATTCCGGCTGGCCGTTCGTGGCGGAGATCACGCCTTTCACGTTCAGCCTGCTCATCTACGCTCTCATACTGCCGGGAATCTACCTGACGGCGAGGGCACACAAGATAGCCGGATATCATCTGTTCGTCGCGATCGTGGGGCTGGCACTCCTCGGCTTCGTCCACTTCGCGCCGCTGGGAGACTACGAGGCCCCGATCAGCGACATCTACATGGCCTACGACAGTCCAGTCGTCGGACTCGCCGCTCACTTCGTGTTGGCGGGACTGATCGCTTGCGTGGCATTATTGGCGGTGACAGCTCTCGGAGCGTTGCGATCCAGGGTGAGAATACTTGATTCCGAGAGGGGATGACTGATGAAGACACGGAAAGTCATTGGCACCAAGCAGCCGCCGTTTAGAGCGCAGGTCGCGTTCGCGCGGGCGGCGACGGGACTCGGCTGGATGAGCGTGGGCGCCCTGGCGGTGGGGGCAACTGCGGTCGGGGCGGTAGCTATAGGGGCTCTGGCGATCCGGACGCTCGCCGTGAAGCGCGGGAAGATTGAGCGCCTCTCCATAGAAGAGTTGGAGGTCGGCCGGCTGCGGGTGCGGGAGTTGATCGTCGAGAGCGAACAGGGCGAGGAGGACTAGCAGATGGCCCGGATCCTGAACGGCAGGTACACGGCGCGCACGGATGAACCGTTCGTCGTGTTCATCATCGGGATGAGGATTAACAACCTCTTCGCCGTCAACAAGTGGCTCCCAACGGCCCGCGCAATGGGACCTATGCTAAAGGAACTCTACCAGCATCCAGAGAAGGGCTTTCTCGGCGCGGAGTTCTTCATGTACTGGCGCGGTCCGGCGCTCGTTCAGTACTGGCGCTCCTTCGAGGACCTGGAGCGCTTCGCCCGCAACCCCGACGATCCTCACATGCCCGCCTGGCAACGCTTCAACCGCAGCGTCGGGAAGGACGGCAGCGTCGGCATCTTCCACGAGACGTACATAGTGGAGCGGAGTAACTACGAGGCCATCTACTCGAACATGCCCGTCTTCGGGCTCGCCAAGGCCACCGAGCACGTCCGGGCGGTCGGAGGGCGGGAGACGGCGCGACGGCGCCTGATGCGCGGAGACAACGAACCTGCGGTGCCGTCTCCAGAGTAGAGGTGGTAGCTTCTAGTGTCCCGCCGCCTGCCACTCTCTGATGGCGTCTAGCGGGTAGATCAGCATGATGATGTTCAGGAGCAGGCCGTCCCGGATCCAGAACGCCAGCGTCACCTCCGTCGCCACCAATACCAGGAGCGTGCGCCGGAACCCCAGGCGACGGGCCAGCGCGAACCCGAGCCCGCACAGGACGATGTCGGAGAGCGAGTTGACTATCGTGTCCCCGTGGTAGCCGAGCGCGGCGGTCCCTTCACGGTAGCGCCGGATGACATACTCCGAGTTCTCGACTACCTCCCACACGGCCTCGATGGAGACCGCGAGCCAGAGCCTCCAGATCACCGGCAATCGTGGGATGATCAGGGCCAGCAACCCGTAGAATATGAAGCCGTGGAGCACGTGCGTAAAGCTGTACGGGTCGAGCAGGTGCTGCGAGTTATCCGAGCTCCAGGCGTCGCCCGACCAAAGAAGGAGATAGTCGCAGGAGCACAACCACAGGCGTCCCTGGCTACGGAGTTGATACGCGGCACCCGCGAGTACCGCGATGATGGCGAGCCACGGCAACGTCTTTCGCATCATGGGCGGCAGCGTACGTGATAGACGTCCGTGCTGCCAGCATCCGGGACCGCCGGAGTAGAGTTACTGTTCGGGGAGTTCGTCCTCGTCGCCGTGTCGCTCGGCCTTGCGCGCCTGCTCCTTGACCTTGTTGCCGACGACGCGCGTCCAGATCACGGTCCCGATGACGCTGGCGATTACCACTCCCGTCGCGAGGACCACCATCGTTCCTGTTCCTTGAGGGCTCTTTATGACCAGACCGGAGAGGTACAGGACGAGCCCCACGGTGAGGATAAAGAAGCCGGCGCGCTTCTCGGCGAGGAGCTGGGCGTGAGTAGCGATAGCGTCGTTCTCGCCAACCGCGCTCTTCTCCGCCCCGATCTCGGCCCGTATCTCCGCTATCGACTCCGCGTTGTGCGCGTGCGAGAGAACTCCCGCCCCCACGAGATCCATCGCCACGCCACTGACAATGAGCGCCTCCGTCAGAAGACTCATGAATGCACCTTCCGTTCCAAAAAACCGGCTAACGGTAGCACAGGAATCCACTACACTTCATCGCTTCTATCCTGACACCATGATATCCATGCTCCTGGCGGCGCCTACAACAAACCTCTTCACTACCCCTATCGTACCAGCGAAGATCGCGCTGCTGTACGCCAAAGACCTAATCCCTTTCCAGGGCAGAGTGGAAGAGACAAAAGACTCTTCCTATGACACAAAAATCTAATACAGAGACAAGGTGGTCTATTTTCGCATCTCTTTCTTGTATCATTGGTATTAATAAAGGTTGTTGGGTCGGGTATGTAAATGAGCCACAGATGTACATGTTTGTTGCTGATCTCAGGGATGTGGCTATTCGCGCTCGTCGGCGGATGTGTACCGTCTGCAGATACGAACTCGCCGACAACCGGGAGCAACGGAAATACAGCCAGGTCAGCCGAGAGGAACTCTGCATCCAGCCCATTGGAAGATAAACCGTGGCGACTCGAAACTATCGTCCGAAACGGCGAGCCGGAGCAGGTCACGGAAACCCTCCGGCCAGCCATCGCCTACTTCAAGTCGGGTAAGGTTGGTGGACGAGCCGCATGCAACTACTACGGCGGTCCCTACGAGGTAGACGGAAAGAAACTGGCCATCGGCGCGTTGATGGGCACGTCGGTGGGCTGTGGCGGCCATAAAGGCGAAGAAGAAAAAGCTCTTCGGAGGGGAATGCAATCCGCTGAGAGCTACACCGTCGAAGGCGACCGGCTAACCTTAGCCTTCCCCGACGGTAAGCTCATCTTCCAAGCCTTGCCGGATGTTCGTGGCGACGAGCAAGCCGTCTACGCAGCAGTCCTGGAAGAGTGGGATGGTGGACCTGGACCAATCGTCATCGTCAACAAAAACAGAATCGGTCCCGCTGGCAGAAACCTGGACGATGCCGTAGACAGGATACGGAGAGAGAATGCTGCGAGGCCCGGCTACAAACCGATACTGGACGCCGAAACCCTGTCCGACTTCCGGGATAAGAACACAGGGACGCTGGACATGAGTAGAGTCGTAGACCTCGAAGTCCCGACGGTGTTCGTCAGCGAAGCGGAGATCGAGGCCCTATTCACAGATGGAGAAGAGGCTGGCTGGAGTAGGTTCAAGAAAACCTATCCGGGTGCGCGCGAGATCATCTCTCTGTCCCGAGTAGGCTTCAATGGGAACGGAGACCAGTCCCTCGTTTACATCGGCGTTCGCGCCAAGGACTACGAAGAGGGACACTACGATCTCATGAACTACCATAGCGGGCTCTGGGTGAGCACGAGTTGATCTCGTTCCAAAGGCCTTCGCAAACTTCGTGCCTGTTCCTCTAGCGGCGGATGCTGGGACCGACGCGCTTCATGGCGGTGCGGAAGTCGTAGGTGGTGACGGAAAGAGCGGAGAGTTGGTGCGAGGCTATGCGCTTCTCGAAGTCGCGCAGGTTTATCGAGCGGCGCATGCAAACCAGGGCGGCCTCGCGGCACAGGGCTTCGAGGTCCGCGCCGGAGTAGCTGCCGGTTATCTGGGCGATCTGCTTCAGGTCCAGGTCCGGGTCGGTCGGTATGTTCTTCGTGTGGATCTTGAGTATGTGAAGCCGCGCCTCGGTGTCGGGCAATCCTATCTCTATCTCGTGGTCGAAGCGGCCGGGCCGCCTGAGCGCCGAATCCAGCGCGCTCGGCCGGTTGGTCGTGGCTATGACGCACACCCTTCCGAGGTCGTTCATGCCGTCCATCAGGGAGAGTAGCTGGGAGACGAGCGTCGCTTCAAAAGACTCGCTCATCATGTCGCGGGAGGAGGCGAAGGAGTCTATCTCGTCGAAGAGGATGATCGCGGGAGACTTCGTCCGCGCCTCGCTGAAGATGGAACGCAGCTTCGCCTCGCTCTGGCCCCAGAACTTGTTGAGGATCTCCGGCCCCGACACCGCGATGAAGTGCGCCCCGCTCTCGTGGGCCACGGCGCGCGCCAGGAGCGTCTTTCCGGTCCCGGGCGGGCCGTAGAACAGGATGCCCTTGTGCGGACGGATGCCGAGCTTCTTGAAGATCTCGGGGTGCGTGATCGGCAGCTCCACAGACTCGCGCACGAGCGCTATCGTCTCGCGCATCCCGCCGACGTCCTCGTAGCGCGTCTGCGGCACGTTGCGGCTGCCCGGCGCGGCCCCGCTCGCCGCCGCCACGTTCACCCCGCCGCTCCGCACGCTCTGCGCCAGCCTCTCCAGCAGCGTCTGCTTCTCCTCGGCGGACGAAGCCTCCTCGATACCTTCGTGGGTCTTGGAGACCTTCCAGTTCGTCAGCGGCCCGTCCTCGCGGTAGCGCCAGCCGTCTTCCCTGCTCGGGTCGATCTGCTCCGGCAGGCGGGCGACCAGCTCGGCGGTCGTGTCGAGGTCCAGGATGGGGCAGCGCACGCACGGCCCGAGGTCCGAGAGGACGCGGTCGGTGATGGCCTCCTTGTCCACCTTGAAGACGCCGTCCTCGCCCATCTCCCCGAAACCGTACCAGGAGCTCTTCGTGAGATGGTCGTTGTCGTAGACGTGGATCTGCTTGCATGGGAAGAGCTGCTTGCCCTCCAGGGACTTTGGCGTGCACCACTCCCTCGACGACGCCCCGGAGCGCTGCTTGCGCAGGAAACACCGCAGACCGTCGAAGAGCTCCTCGCCCGAGAGCGCCACGCCGTCCGCCGTGTAATCGACTCGCTTCTCGCCACGCAAGAGGTTCGAGAGGTCATCCAGCGGACGCCAGTCGGCCGGGAGATCCAACCCGAGATTCACCCGCGCCGTCCCGTTAGCCCCTTCCACCCGATAGGAAGGATGCCGGGATGCGATGGACGCCGCGCGTCCGAGGGGGCCGTCCGGGATCAGTGGGAAGCTCACGCGAAGTTTCATAACCCGCAGATTTTAACCTACGGTACGGGAAACCGTCGGACGGCCGGCAACATGCGTAGACAGGCTGGCTTCGTCCGGCCGGTAAACCCTGCAAGTCCTGTCCCAGGCTATAATAACGAAACTTACAAATCTCACGTCAGCGATCTCGCTGCGGCTGTGATGATTGCTTGCGTGGCCGGGTGTTCCAGGTTAGGTTGCTGGCGAAGGTCTTACTAGAATGGGAGTACGATGAGCGAGAGGCGAGAGCAGCCCGCCGGTCTCGACCGTCCGCGGTGGTCTTCCTGTGTTGAGCAGGATGAGCAAGAGCACCCCATGCCTCTCCGGACTGCGGTTCATCTTCGCCAGAGCCGCCGGTGGGAAGAAGCCCCTCTCGCGGAGCCAGGCTGAGATCCACCGCTCCCTTCTACTGGTCCTGATCCCGCTCCTCCTGGCAATAGCCTGCTCCGAAACCACCCAAAACTCCGATACATCCGCACGTACGGCCCCACAGACGAAGTCAACCTCCGGCTCCGGCGATGCCGCGGCTGGCGATACCGTATCCGGGTCTTCGCCAAGCTGGACTAGAGATCCCGCCCGGACCAGCATGGCCTCTTCCATGACGAAGGAGACGGCCACGGTCTACGGCTACACCTACGGTCAGGCTTCCGGCAACCGAGTGGTCGAAGGCAGGGGCCGCCTGCCCGAAGCCAAGCCAATCGACGTGTCCCTCGGCGGCACTCCCACTTGGGTAGTCGGGGTGCCGCTGGAGGACGACACAGCCTGGGTGGTCGCTTACGGCGATGGCCGGGTGGACACATTCCGGCTCGACGGCGAGAGTGGCAAAGTGGAGCCCTGGCTGACCTCACCGGACAAACTCCCGCCAGGCGCTCCGCCGGCTGTCGCGGTGCAGGGGGAGCGGCTGGATCTCATAACCGCGCCTGGTAAACGAAGCTCATCCCTGACCCATCCCATCCGCGGGGAGGCCGGGCTTCTCGGTATCACGGCGGGCGGGAAGCTGTTTACCGAACCCGGAGAAGGTCCGCGGCTCTCCGCGCTCCCAGACGCCCGCATCGTCCAGAGTTCGAGCGGCGCGGCGGCGGTGCTCGCGGCCCCCACCGCGCGTTACGACCACGGTATCCTCGGAGACAGGCTGGAAGCGGGCGAGATCGGCGTGCTCAAGCCCGGAGGAGGAGGCTACAGGCTCACCACGGAAGTACAGCCGGAATCCGGGGGCGTCTTCGAGGCGCTCGCGCCGCTCTGGTTCCGGCCCGGCGCCGGAGAAGACGAGTTGCTGGCCGTTACGGAGAGCGCAGAGCGGCGGGGATCCAGGATCTCCGTCTACTCCCCGGATGGCGGTCTCGTCGCCGCCGGCCCGTTCATAAACGCTCCGCAGCAGTGGCGTCACCTGATCGCGGCCGGACCGTTCGGGCCGGACGGGCAGATAGAGATAGCAGCCATGCGCACTCCGCACATCGGGGGTACGACGGAGTTCTACCGCCTGGACCGTAAGAGCGGAGAGCTAGAGCTGGCGGCCACCGGCCCCGGTTACCCGTCTCACACCATCTACAGCCGCGACCTTGACGCGGCCCGTGCCGGAGACCTCGATGGCGACGGGTCCTGGGAGTTGCTCGTCCCGAACACCGCCTACAACGGTCTCGTCGCTCTGCGCCATACGAAGAACGGCGTCGAGAAAGTCTGGAGTCTACCGGCGACCAACTCGCTCGGCACCAACATCGCCGCCGTCACGGACAGCGGAGGACGCATCGCCGTCGCCGTCGGTACGCTGGATGGAAACCTCAGAATCTGGCGCTGAGAGTCCGGGAGGAGATCAAAGGGTAAGATACCGGGCGTCGAGAAAGAGAGAAGGGGGTTGCAAGTGGCGGTTGATTTCGGGGTGTTCGTGCCGCAGGGTTGGAGGATGGACCTCGTCGGGATAGAGGGCCCCTTCGAGCAATACGAGACGATGACGAGGGTAGCGAAGGCCGCCGACGAGAGCGGCGCCTACGACTCCATCTGGGTCTACGACCACTTCCACACCGTTCCCGAACCAACCATGAACACCGTCTTCGAGGCCTGGACCATAAGCGCCGGGCTCGCCCGCGACACCAAGAACGTCAAGATCGGGCAGATGGTTACCTGCAACGGCTACCGTAACCCGGCGCTGCTCGCCAAGATCGCCTCGACGGTGGACGTGATGAGCAACGGACGGCTACTGTGCGGACTCGGCGCGGGCTGGTACGAGCATGAGTGGCGAGCCTACGGCTACGGGTTCCCGGAAGTCCCGGTCAGGATGCGGATGTTCAAGGAGGCGTGCGAGATCGTCCACCGCATGTTCACCGAGGACCATCCAACCTTCGACGGCGAGTTCTACACTATTGATCAGCCCATCAACGAGCCCAAGGGCGTAAGCGATCCGCACCCGCCGATCTGGATCGGTGGCGGCGGCGAGAAGGTCACCCTGAAGCTGGTCGCCAAGTGGGGCGACGCGACCAACGTCAACGGCGACATCGAGACCCTCAAGCACAAGTTCGAGGTGCTGAAGGGCCACTGCGAGAACGAGGGCCGGGACTACGACGAGATCACACGCTCGACTAGCGTTAACGTCCACCTCCTCGAAGACGGCCAGGACCCCGAGGAGGCCACAAGGGAAGCCCGTGGCGAGATGAGCTATGAGGAGTACAGCGAGGGTCCTCACGCCTTCATGGTCGGCACACCGGAGCAGATCTCCGAGCGCCTGCAACCGATGGTTGACGCGGGCGTCGAGTACTTCATCACCTACCTGCCAGGCGTCGCCCACGACCTCTCGCCGGTCGAGCGTTTCGCCAACGAGGTCATCCCGAACTTCCGTTAGGCAAGTCTCCTGCTAGGCAGGTTTCTCCACCCACTCGGGTTCGGGTGTGATCTGGGCTTCGGGATGCGGGCCGGGGCCGTCGAGGCCGGTTGAGGTCACGGTCATCAGGACCCGGACCTTCATGTCGTGGTCGCAGGCGGCCTGGCACGAGAGGCGGACCTGTCCGAGGAGATCCCGCTTCTCCAGCACGTCCAGCTCGGCCTTCGTCATCTTCTCGGGCTCGCCCTCCAGGTACTCGATCCGGCAGGTGGTGCATTTGGCGTAGGAGCCGCAGCGGTGGAGGATGTCCACCCCGGCGTCCTCCTCTATCGCGAGGACCAGCCGCTTGCCCTCCTCCACATCGAACGCTCCCACACCTTCGACCTCGATTCTCGGCATTCGCTCCTCCTTATGTTGGCCGGTGGTTACGAAAACGGTCATTATCCACCGGCCCATAGTCTGGCGCGAGGGTTCACCCGCCGGCAGATGCTCTCGTAAGATAGTATTCCGGCAGAGAATTACATCTTCCCGCTACATCTTCTGGAGGACTCATGGTTGGGCGAGCGGCGGTCATCAGATACGTGAAGCTACATGCCCGCCCGGCTACGGTCGCGGCGTTTGACTCTGTTGGAGATCCTCTCTGAGTTCCGTGGTGCGGGACGTGTATAAAAGTGCTGGCTTATGTTCTAAACTGCCTCCGTTATGAGAGGGGAGATTAGCTTGGATTACAGGCCGCCTTCGGTACGAGTAGAGAAGCCCTGGGGCAGGTTCGAGCAGTACACTCACAACCTGCCCTGCACCGTCAAGATCATCACCGTCGCCCCCGGCGGCACGCTCTCGCGCCAGTACCATCATCAGCGCGACGAGCTTTGGGTGATGTTGGACCCCGGCGCGCGCGTGGAGCTGGACGATAAGGTCCTCCATCCCGACCCGGAGGAGAAGCTCTTCATCCCCCGCGAGACGGTGCATCGTCTCTCCTCGACGGGAGATAAGCCGGTGAGGATACTTGAGATCTCCTTTGGAGAGTTCGACGAGGAGGACATCGTGCGCCTCGAAGACGTCTACGGCCGCGTAGAACCGTGAGATATTGCCTCTCCAGGAGCGGCTAGAAGGTGAGATTCTTCGGGAGAGGAGAAGAACCGGATCATCGAGGAGCCGATCCCGGCAAGGGTCCCGAGGATACTCCATCCGGCACAGAACGTCGGCGGGACCGGAGACGGCGTATGCCGTGGCTGCTCGTTCTGGGCGGCGTCCTGCTACTGTTCCTGCTGCTGGGAGCGGTCATCCTTCTCTGGCGCTCCTTCAGCGACAGCCTCGCCGGCACCAGCGTCGCCCGCGACTCTATAGACTCCGGTCCGAAACCCGGCATCAAGCTGACGAACGGGGCGGGACAGATCCGGATCGAGGGCGTCGAGGACCTCGGTTCCGTCGAGTACGAGGTAACCCGGCACGCCCTGGGCCCTGACCCGGCAACCGCCAAGGAGCGCGCCTCGAAGGTGACTGTAAACGTCGCGCGCGACGGTGGGGACTTTGTCATCGAGACGGACGGTGGCCGGAACACCGGCGCGGACTACGCGATGCGGGTTCCGGCCGGGAGCTCAGTGGACATAGAGTCCGGGGCTGGCGATGTCGAAGTCTCGAAGATCTCCGGCGACGTGTCGGTGGACGCCGGGGCTGGCGATGTATCCGTGCGGGAAGTGAAGGGCTCGGTAAAGGTCAAAGCGCAAGCGGGCGACGTCGAGGTCTCGAAGATGCAGACGGATACCGGAGGAGCGGACATCGAGGTCGCCTCCGGCGATGTGACCCTTCAGGATCTGGTCGCCGGCACCTTGGAGACCAGTGTCGAGGCCGGCGATGTGACCCTCTCCGGCCGCTTCTCCGGCGGCGGGCGCGTCTCCGTGAAGACGGGCGATATCATCGCGCAGCTACCCTCGGAGGACACCCGCGACCTGACGCTCCAGACCCAGGTCGGCCAGGTCGTGCGCGAGGACGCCGGAGGACCCGGCAAGAAGCCGGAGAAGAGTTAGTGTTCCGCCGCAGCGGCCAGCAGAGTATGGGCTACTCTCCGGAGAGCTTCCGGGAGGCCCTGAAGGAAGTGTGGTTCGCGCCGGGACGGTTCTTCAAGCGGCTCGACCCGGAGGGCGGGCCAATCCGACCGACCATCTTCGCCTCCCTCGTGCTGTACCTGAACCTGCTGCTGGATGCGGTTCTACAGGCGTTCTGGCTCGGCGAGTACAACCTCTCACTCGTCTACGCGCCGTTCGTTGGGCTGCTGGTCGCGCTCGTGCTGGCGCCGCTCCTGATCTCCGGTCTCACCGCGCTGACGCTCGTTATCCTTGATGGAGCCCCGTCGCGGCGGAACTTCGGTCCCGTATACCGGGCTTTTGGCTACGCCAGCGGGATAGGGATCGTTGTCTGGATCCCCTACGGACCGCTACTCGCCATCCCCTACGGCGCGGCCGTCGCCACCATCGCCGTAAAGGAGACCCTCGGCCTCGGATGGAGGCGCGCCGCCGCCGCGGCCCTGATACCACTCGGAGCAGTATTCCTTATCGTACTGTTACTCGTGGGCCCAACCGAAGCCTACGGGTTCTTGATCAACCCCGCCGGCAGCTAGCAACCCGCTAGGACAAAGCCTCCAGCGCGAGCGCCGCAAGCAGCGCCGATCCGCGCGGCAGTACGTCCTCGTCGAAGGCGAACTGTGGAGTATGAAGGCCGGATGCGTCCTCCCCGATCCCGAGCCAGATGAAAGCGCCGGGGATCTTCTCCAGGAAGAACGCGAAGTCCTCGCCGCCCATCGAGGGGTTCGGAAGCTCCAGCACGGACTCCGCGCCGAACAGGTTCTCCGCCACCCCGAGCGCCCGGCTCGCCGCCCCTGGGTCGTTCATGGTAACGGGATAGGAGAAACGGTAGTCCAGCTCGACATCGCCGCGCATCCCGCCCGCGACCCCGCGAGCCAGTTCCTCCATACGCTCCGGTATCCTCCGGCGCAGCTCCGCGTTCAGGGTGCGGACCGTTCCCCCGATGCGGGCAGTCTCCGGGATGATGTTGAACGCCGTGCCAGCCCCAATCTCTCCGACCGTCAACACCGCGGGCTCGACCGGGTCCACCTCCCGCGAGACTACCGTCTGGAGCGCGGTGACGACCTGCGCGGCGATCACGACGGCGTCCGCCGTCAGGTGCGGCATCGCGCCGTGCCCGCCGGAGCCCTTTATCCGCATCTCGAACCCGTCGGCGGCGGCCATGATCGGCCCGGCTTTCGTCGCCACCATGCCGACCGGCAGACCCGGCCACAGGTGCAGAGCGAATACGGAATCCACGCCGTCCGCTGCCCCCTCCTCGACCATGACCTTACCCCCGCCCCCGCCTTCCTCGGCGGGCTGGAAGAAAAACTTCACGGTCCCGTTCAACCTGTCACGCATCCCCGAGAGCGCGTGCGCCGCTCCGACCAGCATGCTCGTGTGTCCATCATGGCCGCAAGCGTGCATCTTTCCGTCGGTCTCCGAGGCGAACGGCAGCCCGGTCTCCTCGTGGATCGGGAGCGCGTCCATGTCCGCCCGGAGCCCGATGGTCGGCCCATCACCCCCGCCGCGAAGCGTCGCCACGATCCCGTTCTCAGCGATGCCGGTCTGTATCTCCAGCGGCAGACCTTCGAGCGCGGCCAGGACCTTCTCCGCCGTCTTGACCGTATCGAAGCCGAGCTCCGGCTCGCGGTGGATGTCGCGGCGCACGGTGACGATCTTCTCTCCGAAATCCTTCTCTATCTCCCTCTGAAGTCCATCAAACCTCTGGGTAACGTCCATCGGGCCTCCTCTCAGCCTGCCATGGCCACAATGCTCAACGCACTAGCGGCGTAGGAGAAACTTATCATAGAGAGCTGCCGACTCTCCTGGATCACCCCGATCCCGGAGACCATACCGTCGGCTCTTGCGGCAGGCGATCGGGATCGAAGCGCGTGAGCATATCGTTGATTGTTGGTCGCTCTCCGGGTCCGGCCAGACCGAGCGAGCGTGCCATCCAGCCGAGAACATCCTCCGGACTCTCGCCCTCGGCGGCCCTATCCGCGAGCGTTACCGCGCCGTGACGCTTGGCGAGGCGCTGTCCGTCGGGTCCGAGCACGAGCGAAACATGGACGTGACGGGGCACGGGCAGGCCCAGCAATCGCGCCAGCAAGACCTGCCGCGGTGTAGAGTCTAAGAGGTCCGCGCCCCGCACCACCTCTCCTATCCCCTGGGCAGCATCGTCCACCACCACGGCTAGCTGGTAGGCGGGCGCGCCGTCGTTCCGCCGAACCACGAAGTCGTCCACCTCATCCTCCCGAAAACCCAGCAGCCGGTCCTCGAAGGAGACGCGAGCCTCATTCGACCGTACCCTCAGCGCCGGTGGCCGTCCGGCGGCCTCACGTTTGGCGCGCTGCGCGGCCGTCAGCTCGCGGCAGGTCCCAGGATATCGATCGCCAGCGGAGATGCCGTGCGGCGCGGAGGCGGAGGCCCGGATCTCCGCCCGCGTGCAGTAGCAGGGGTAGAGCAAGCCATCAGCTTCGAGCCGGGCGATAGCATCCGTATAAAGCTCCATCCTCTCCGATTGACGCACCACGGGCTCATCCCAATCCAGTCCCAGCGCCCGAAGGTCTGAAAGCTGCGTCTCTTCCATCCCAGGCCGCACCCGCGAGGGGTCTAGGTCCTCCACCCGCACCAGGAATCGCGCTCCCGACGACCGCGCGAACAGCCACGCCAGCAACGCCGTCCGCAGGTTACCGACGTGCAGCGGACCCGTCGGGCTCGGAGCGAAGCGTCCATCGGCATTGTCAACGTTTCCGACCCTTGTCTGCTCCGTTCCATACACAGCAAAAGGGAGTCTACAATCTTCTCAAGATCAAAACGCTCCCCCGGCAAATGGTCAGAGAAGCGTAATTAGCCGTACCACAATAGCGTTCGCTGCTCGCTTGCGTCCGCACATGATACGATCCTCCGCCTCATGCCGCACTCTCTCATCCATCATGCGTCCTCCCGACTCGCCGACCGCCCGTAGAACCGGTCGAACTCCGCGTCCAACCGTCCCCAGAGGTCGTCCTCGGAGATCCCCAACCCAACAGCGTCCCTTACCAGCTCGCCGAGCCTCTCGTTTAGTGCCTCAATCCTCTGCTCCCGCGCCGTCTCCCCCACGTCCTGGGCGACTACCGTACCGACGCCCGGCTTGCTCTCTATGAGCCCCATCCGCTGTAACTCGTTGTATGCCTTGACCACAGTGTTCGGCGCGACCGTCAACTCTTCGGCCAACGCCCGCACCGTAGGCAATCGCTCCCCAGCCTGTAGCCCACCGACCTCCACAGCCCGGCGGACCTGGCCCACGATCTGGACGTAGATCGGAACCCCACTCCGCACGTCAACGTCCAGCCATAGCGCCACCAACATCACCCCTCTAGTTCTATTGTGTTATTATTATGATTCAATAGTATGGTGATGTTGAGTCTATGTCAAGACCTGCGAGGGAAACACAAGAGATGACTTCAGGGTCAGGGGATCCAGACTCGACCGGGAGATTCCTGGGGGAGGGAGCTGAGGACGACCTTCTTGATGCCCATTCGCCAGATCTCCCTGGTTATGATCGAGGCGTCGGACATGCTGCGGCCGGGCTCCACGCCTGTTATGAGGATCGCGGGTTGAGCTTCATAGGGGATGGAACCGAGCGAGCCTTTCGCCAGTGCTCGCGCGAAGGCACGCGCTGTGATGCTCTGTCCGAGACTGATGCCGGTGAGGTCGGAGAAAATCTGCGGGCGGTGGACGTGCTCCTCGTCCACCGGGCTACCCAGCGCCCGTATGTTGCCGAGTGCGACTACGAGGGTCGTTACATCTGGCAGTGCCGGCTCGTGGTCGGCCGTTCCCTTGAGAAGCCGGTGACGGGCGCCGTCGGCTTCGACCAGGACCACATCTGCCAGATCCGCCAGCGTTCCGAACAGGTTTGGTTCGATCCCACCTACCCGCCCCTTCGAGATGAGCGAGCTTCCGGCCACCACGGCGTTCGCGTCCGTGAGAGCCTCTCTAACCCGCGCGCGAAGCTCCTCCGGGTCCTCCGAGGTTACGAGAGGCCCGATCTGCTCGGCCTCCGAGACCATCATCTTGGTCGTCGGGGCGACCAGCACCCGCATACCGTCTCTGGTGAGACCGGCCGAGATCTCCCGTATGGCGCTGGTCTTCCCCCCGGCGCCGGCAAAAGCAACCACGTCCCCGGAAGTAATCCCCAACGCCAGGTAAAGATTCACACCCTCTCCTCTCCTGTCCCTACGGCCACGCTTGTGCGCGTACTCCCATGTTACATCATAGCGCGAGCTTACGGGCTTTATGATATGTTGGATACTATAAGGCTAGCCCATGAAAATGCCGCCGGCTAATTTGGGGTTATGCGGGAAGCGGCGAGGGTAAAGAGACGTTAATATAATGTTTAGGACATTGAAAGAAGGAGTGTTGTGGCGCAGGGACGAGAACGGGTAGCAGAGTTCGGTCGGGAGTTGAGGGAGGGGCCGGAGCCTTCGGACCGGAGCATCAAGGAGATAGTGGATGCTCTCAGGCCGCAGCTCCAGGAGCTTGCGAGCAAGCAGGTCGAGTTGGCAAAGACCGAGCTCGCGCCGGTCGGCAGGAAGGCGGGCATCGCCACGGGTCTGCTGGTCGTGGGGGCCGTCTTTCTACATCTTTTCCTGGTTTTCATCTCGGTCACCGGAATCTACCTGCTAAACGAGGTCGCGGGCCTTAGTCTGTGGCTCTCGGCGCTCATCATCTCTGGTATATTGCTCGTCATCGGCGGGATACTCGCCGGGGCCGGAGCCGGACAGTTGAGGGGGCTGGATCCCAAACCCCACCGCACGATCAGGACTATGCAGCAGAATATCGAGTGGCTGAAGGGGCAGTTCAGGTCATGAGCGAGATACCAGAGCGTATAGAGAGGGAGATGTTCGAGATCCGGAGCCGCATGGCCCCGGATGTGCGCGACCTCAAGCAGCACACCAACCCGCAGGTCGTCGGCAAGCAGGTCTCAGCGAAGCTCAAGGAGCGTATCAAGGGCGCTGTTACCGGGTTTGCACGGAGCCTCTCCAACTCCGCCAAGCGCCAGGTAAAGATGGCGAGGGAGGCGGGCCGCAAGCGGAACCCGGCCCCTTTCACCGATGCGGTCAAGAGTGACCCCCGCCCGCTCGTCCTGCTCGCCTTCGCGTTGACGGTGGTGCTAATGACCGCCCGCAAGATCTCAAACGTCCGTAACTAGCCGAATAGTTTTCCAGACTCTACCGGGCTCCGGCCCGTGTCCGGGTTGCCGGAAATACAGGCTCGCGCCGTGACCCACGTCCACTTCCAACCCATCGGCGGCGCCGCCGGCGATATGATGCTCGCCAGCCTCATCCATGCCGGAGCCTCTCCAGACCTGATCTCCGGCGGCCTCGACAAACTTGGAGTCCCTTTCGAGCTGCATGTCGAGCGTGTTGAGGTGAACAGCATGGCGGCATTGCACCTGACCGTAACGCATCCCGAAGAACACACCCACCGCGCCTTCCGCGACATCCGTGCCTTGATAGAGAGCGCGGATCTGCCGCAGCGGGTGGCGGAACGCACAAGCACAGCCTTCAGACATCTCGCGATCGCCGAGGGCGCGGTCCACGGCAAGGATCCCGAAGAGGTGACCTTCCACGAAGTGGGCGCGATTGACTCCATAATAGACATCGTCGGGAGTTGCGTGGCGTTAGAGCTTCTCGGCGCCGGGACCGTGAGCTGCGGCCCGCTCCCGATGGGTGGCGGTTTAGTAGATGCCGCTCACGGCAAGCTCCCCATACCAGGTCCGGCGACCCTAGAGGTCCTCAAGGGGTCCCGCGTGCGGTGGACGGAGGAGAGGCGTGAGATGACCACGCCGACGGGCGCCGCGCTCATGCGCGCCCTGACAGGCGGGAAATTCACAGATGCCGCGCCGCCGATGACGCTTGGCAGCATCGGATACGGAGCCGGGCGGGCACGGTTCGAGACCGTCCCGAACCTCCTGAGAGCTGTCGTCGGGGAGATCGAAGGTTCCGGGAGCGGCGTGGAGGTGCTGGAGGCGAACGTGGACGACGCTCCAGGTGAGCTTCTCGGAGCATCGGTGGAGAGCCTGCTCCATGCAGGCGCTCTCGACGCATGGCTGGAGCCTATCTTGATGAAGAAGGGCCGTGGAGCGTACAAGGTCTGCGCGCTCGCCAGGACCGAAGACCGGGACCGGCTGGCGCGGACCATGATGCTGGAGACCGGCACGCTCGGGGTGCGTCATCACGCGGTAGGAAGAACCGTCGCCGAGCGGCGGATCGTACAGGTGGATCTCCCCTATGGCCCCTGCCGCGTCAAGGTGGGGAGCCTGGATGGTGAGGACTTCGCCGTGGCTCCCGAGTACGAGGACGCGGTTCGTCTGGCGAGCGCATCGGGACTCTCACTGCCACAGGTTTACTCCGATGCGCGACGGATCTTCGAAGCTTCCGGGGGAAATCGGATAAAGAAAAAGGACCGGGGCTGACCCGGTCCTTTCGGCTTTCGACTCTGCGAATGCCTACAGAGGAGAGACGTTCTCCGCCTGCATTCCCTTGCGTCCCTGCGTCGGCTCGTAGGACACCTTGGTGCCTTCTTCGAGAGACTTGAACCCGTTGCCGGCTATGCCGGTGTAGTGGACGAAGAGATCCTCGCCACCGTCATCGGGAGAGATGAAGCCGTAGCCCTTCTCGTCGTTGAACCACTTAACTGTTCCCTGGGCCATGTACTTGAGCCCACCTTTCTTGTTGCGGGCCAGTCCAATAAAAATGCCGCCTCCGAGTTTCCAGGCGGCGTTTCACCAGCACTGACCATCTTCCATCTACAGTCCGGTAGTCTAGTACAAAACTCCGCTGTCTGCTGCAAATCAAGGCCATATATCCATCTTTATCAACGATACCCCGCTCATACCCTAGAATAGCCTCATGAAAGAGACAGATACTCCCAAGCATCCCGGCGCTTCGTACAGCATCACCGGCGGATACGCAGCTCTGAAAGACGGTGCCGCCATCGTGGACCACCCGGACCGCGCGCTGTTGCGTCTCTCCGGCAAGGACCCCCGCGGCATGCTCAACGCTATCTTGAGCAACGACGTGCCGGCGGATGAGAGCCGTGGCGTCTACGCTATGCTCCTGAACCCCAAAGGACGCATCCTCTCCGGCCTGCGAGTCCTCAAGAGCAACGAGGAGATCCTGATCGAGGCGGAGGCCGGAGGCGCGGCGTCCGCGAAGGAGACGCTCGGCCGCTACGCGCCGTTCTCTCGCGTCAAGGTCGAAGACCTCTCGGACTCGTGGAGCGTGATGGGCATCTATGGTCATGGAGCAGAGACTCTGCTGGATTGTCCCGCCCTTGCCGAGCACGAGACGGCGGAGATAGAGGTAGATGGCGCGACACTGCTCACGGCCGGGGTGCTCACGCCGGCGCCCGGCTACGACCTGATCGGTCCGTCAGAGGTCGTAGCCGCCGCCAGGGACCGGCTGGTCGCGAGGGGCGCTACTCCAGCGGACCACAGCGCGTACGAGACGGTCCGGATCGAAACCGGTGTCCCCCGCTACGGAGCGGACATCACCCCCGATAACTTCCCCGGCGAGACGGGTCTGCTCGAACGAGCCGTCAACTTCCACAAAGGATGTTACCCGGGTCAGGAGACGGTCGCCCGGATGCACTACCGCGGCCATCCGAACAAGACCCTGTACCGGCTCGCTATCGAAGGCCATCCACCTGAGCTCGGCGAGAACATCATCCAGGCTGGCAAGGTGGTCGGCTTCATTACGAGCGTCGCGCCCCTGCCGGTAGAGGACCGGATCCTGGCGCTCGGCTATCTCTCACGCACCGCGGATATCGAAGAACCGCTGCAGACCCGAGAGGCAGGGATCTCTCCTCTCGGTCCCGTGGGGTCTTGATGCGGGACTGAGAGCCTCTCCGGCCCGGATACAGCCGGGCCACCGTTCTACTCTCCGGTCTTTAGCTGCTCGGCGATTAGGTTCGCGTAGAACTGCCCGCCCTCGGGACGCAGGTGCAGTCCATCGTCCCAGAAAAATTCTGGATGGTTCACGCTGGCGCCATACCAGTCGACTAGCTCGGCTTTCGGATACTTCTTGACTCCCTCGGCGAGTACGGCGTTGTTTGGCTGTTCCCACGAGCGAGGGACCTTCAGGTTCACGATTATGACCCGGTTCGCGCTCTGGAGCGCCTGCATCATCTGGTCGAACTCGGCGGAGGAGATCGGTCCGTTATTGCCGATATGCACGATCACGGTGTCGCCGATCTGTCCGGCGGCGGCGCGCGCCCGCAGGATGTCGGTCGCGGCGGCCATCTGAAGACCGACTTGCGCATCTATGGTGTCGAGGTTGCCTACGGATTGGTCCAGATACGCGGCGGCGCCGAGCATCACGGAGTCGCCGATCGCCGTCACCCGTCCCACAGGAGCGGCCTCGGCCTTATCGGGAGCAGTCTTCTCTTTCTCCTTTGCTGCGGTCCCCGAAGATGAGGCCGGATTCGCCGTCTCCTTTCCGGTCTTCCGGGTTCCCGCGGCCTTCTCGTGGTCCCCGGTCTTTTTCTGCGGATGGGTCCGCGGTTCGCTTTGCGTATCCACCGCCTTTTGGGTTGATGGTTTCTGGGGAGTCTTGTCCGAGGTGTGGATCGCCTTCATGTCCAGGTAGGAAGGCTTTTCCGGCGGTTTCGCCTGGACGACGGCAACGCTGAGCATCACGCTTACGGCGACACTCACCACGCCCGCTCCGGCCCACCGGACACCGAGCTGCCAGCGACGCCCGCCCTGAGCTTCTCGAAGCGCCCTCCAGGACCTCTCCAGGGCGCCCTTGCGTATCGGAGTCTCGACGAATCGGTAAGAGAGGTCAGCGAGCGCCACGGCTGCTGCCAGGCGCACGACCAGCAGCGGCCAACCGTGTATGGGCACGTCGATGTCCGGGCGCGTGATCATGTAGACCGGCCAGTGCCACAGGTAGATGCCGTACGACCTGACCCCGACCCAACGCAGCGTCCGGCGGCCCAGCAGCGCTCCGCCCAGGTACGTGCGCGGGTGAACGGTGACCATAATCACCACGGCGGTAGCCAGCCCGACGCATGCGAAGCCGCCCCGGTACAAGAACGGCTGGAACTCGGTGATGCGCAGGCAGAACCAGACGAGCACGCCCAGAGCGCCGAGGCCAGCGAGGTCGAGCAGCAGCGGGAAGACCCATCCCATCCCCTGCTCGAAAGCGCGGCGGATCGCCGCCCGGGTATAGAACCGTCCCGGCTCCCACAGGAACGCGAGCGCAGCCCCGATCAGGAGCCCCGAAGCGCGGGTATCGGTGCCGTAGTAGATCCGGGATGGGTCCACCCCCGGTTTGTACAGCACGGCCATGAGCAAGATAGAAGCGAATGCTCCGACGATAATGAAGAAGATCATACGATGACGCCGGTAGCGCATCGCGCCCACGCCCATCCCGGCGGCGAACAGCAGGGGCCACAGCAAGTAGAATTGCTCCTCGACCGCGAGCGACCACAGATGCTTCAAGAGCGAAGGCCGGCCCATGGCCTCGAAGTACGACTCGTGGCCTATCACCAGATACCAGTTTGTCACGTAGCCGAACGCGGCGAGCGCATCGCTCCGCAACCCCGCAACCTCGCCGGGCAGGAAAACCACGGCGAAGGCCAGCGTTACTACGAGTAACAGGTAGAGAGCGGGCAGCAACCGCCGGGCGCGTCTGTACCAGAAGCCCTTGAGGTCTATGCGGCCCCGCTGGCGCCACTCCGCAAGAAGCAGAGCCGTAATGAGGTATCCACTGATAACGAAGAAGACCTCGACCCCCAGGAAACCGCCCGGGATCCAACCCAGGTCAGCATGGTAGAGAAGCACGGCTATGACGGCGAAGGCCCGTAGCCCATCGAGCCCAGGCATATGCGGCAGCCGCACGCCCCTCTTTGTTTCGGCATCATCATCGATCCGGGGCGACTCGGCCAGCCGAACGCGGCTCGCGTGTATGGTCATCTCTCGCATCACACTCTTGATCCTGGCGGGCGAATGGTGTTCCGGTATGTGACTCATCTCTCTTTGTTACTCCTACCGCCCAAAGTAAGCAGCCGTTCTTCCGGGATTCGCCTGGATGAGATGTTTGCCATGCCCGGTATCCCGGTCCGGTTCCCGCCCCGCCACAGCGGCGACGGCACACTCCGGCCCGACCGGGTGCTCCAGTATGACAAAGCACGTCCCCGGAGACGGACGCCACATGGCGTCAGTCCTCCTGGATCGCAATTCGGGCACGTTCTGCCCCCCTCCAGATTGCGAACATGAATATTTTACTCCCCGCACTACGAAAAACTCAACTCCTGAACCAAAGCCTGATAAAAGTTCCTACTCGATTGTCCCCGTAAACCAGAAGAATTTGGCCGATGAAGGCGGCTACCAGGTCCGCCGCCTGACACCAAACTCACCTGCGCAAATATTAATGCTCACCGACTTATTGCAAATCATTCCCGATAAAGAGGTCTTATCTCCATCTTTGTGTGTTACAAGCGGGTCTTGGGCGCTCTTGTTTGGGAACAGCTCGCAGTAGGCGACTACCGCAGACTTACGTAGGCGAAAACGCCTATAAAAGGCCGGTTTCGTAGATTTCAAGAAATGTTCTTGCTTGTAATCCGATCACATTGTTAGGGCTCTGGTGCTGTGATTAAATAGCAGCGCAGTAGCAAAGTTCTTATAGAGCGAACGGCAGGGGTTCGATGTTAAAGATAGAAAGTTTGCGGGCGGAGATAGACGGACAGGAGATCCTCAAGGGTCTCGACCTGGATGTCGGCAAGGGTGAGATCCATGCGATCATGGGTCCCAACGGTTCCGGCAAGAGTACGCTCTCGAACGTACTCATGGGCCATCCGCGCTATGAGGTGACGGGGGGCTCCGTAACTTTCATGGGCGAGGACATCTTCGAGTTGGAAGCGGATGAGCGCGCCAAGCTCGGCATGTTCCTGGCTTTTCAGTACCCGAGCGAGGTTCCGGGCGTCTCCGTGGCGAACTTCCTGCGGACTGCGGTCAACTCCGTGCGTGAGGAGGATCTCTCTCCGATGGAGATGTACCGGCTCATCCAGGAGAAGATGAAGATCATGCAGATGGACCCCAAGTTCGCCGAGCGGTATCTGAACGAAGGGTTCTCCGGCGGCGAGAAGAAGCGCAACGAGATTCTGCAGATGCTCATGCTGGAGCCGAAGCTCGCCATCATGGATGAGACTGACTCCGGGCTCGACATCGACGCGCTTCAGGTGGTTGCGAAGGGCGTCAATGAGTTGCGCGGACCGGACTTTTCCGCGGTCATCATCACGCACTACCAGAGGATCCTGAGGTATATCGAGCCGGATCACGTCCACGTCATGCTCGATGGGCGTATAGTGACCTCGGGCGGCAAGGAGCTTGCGCTGGCGCTGGAGGACAAGGGCTACGACTGGGTGCGGCAGGAGTTCGGCTCGGCCGCTTAAGTTAAGGAGGAGTAATGCCCGAAGACAAGACAATTCAGGAGCTCGGGTTAGACGAGTACAAGTTCGGATTCCGCGACCCGGAGGAGTACTTCTTCAAGACCCCGAGGAAGGGTATCGATCCGGAGATCGTCGCCATGATCTCCAAGCACAAGAACGAGCCGGAGTGGATGCTGGAGTTCCGGCTGAAGGCGCTTGAGTCGTTCTTCGAGAAGCCCACCCCGACCTGGGGCGGAGATCTCTCGGAGATGGACTTCGACGAGATCTACTACTACATCCGGCCGATGGAGAATCAGGGCCGCTCCTGGGACGACGTGCCGGACGACATCAAGAACACGTTCGAGAAGCTGGGCATCCCGCAGGCCGAGCGCGAGTCGCTCGCCGGCGTCGGGGCGCAGTACGAGTCCGAGGTCGTCTACCACAGCCTCAAAGAGGAGTGGGAGAAGTCGGGCGTCATCTTCATGGACATGGACGGCGGTCTGCGCGAGCACGAGGACATCGTGCGCGAGTACTTCGGCACCATCATCCCGCCGGACGACAACAAGTTCGCGGCGCTCAACAGCGCGGTCTGGTCGGGCGGCTCGTTCGTGTACGTCCCGCCGGGCGTCCACATAGACATCCCCTTGCAGGCGTACTTCCGCATCAACGCGGAGAACATGGGCCAGTTCGAGCGGACGCTCATCATCGCCGACGAGGGCTCTTACGTCCACTACATCGAGGGCTGCACCGCCCCGACGTACACCTCGAACTCGCTGCACTCGGCGGTTGTCGAGCTCATAGCGAAGCCGAACGCGCGCATCCGCTACTCGAC